>NZ_CP172558.1:1281663-1602079 GCF_046530675.1 Chitinibacter sp. S2-10
TGCATCGCTGGTGATGTTTGACGGCCAGTTCAAGACCGGCAGTGGCTGGCTTGTGCCGGGCAGCCTGCATCAGCCGATCCGGCAGGACGCCGTGCTGTTGAACAAAGGCCAGCACAATCCGGCGGCGACGGCTTTTCTGCGCTATTTGCAATCACCGGCGGCCAGACAGCTCATCCGGCGCTATGGCTACCAATAATTGCTACCAATCATGGTGATCAATCATGTTCAGCGCTGAAGACCTCTCCGCAATCATTCTGACGCTCAAGCTGGCAAGCGCGACAACTTTGCTGCTGCTTTTGATTGCGACGCCGCTGGCGTGGTGGCTGGCGCGAAGTTCAGCGTTGCCCGTCAAAATCGTCAGCGCACTGGTGACTTTGCCGCTGGTGCTGCCGCCGACCGTCATCGGTTTTTATCTGCTCGTCGCACTCGGGCCAAATGGCCCGCTCGGCTCAATCGCGCAGGCACTCGGCGTTTTGCCGTTTACTTTTGCCGGACTGGTGCTCGCGTCGATTATTTATTCGTTGCCGTTTGCCGTGCAGCCGATTCAGCAGGCCTTCGCTAACATCTTCGCGATCAGTGCGCGCCCGCTCGAAGTCGCCGCGACTTTGCGCGCCTCGCCGCTCGATACTTTTTTCAGTGTCGCGCTGCCGCTGGCCAGACCCGGTATCATCACCGCCGCCGTGATGAGCTTTGCCCATACCGTCGGTGAGTTCGGCGTCGTGCTGATGATAGGCGGCAATATCCCGCACGAGACGCGCGTGGTATCGGTACAGATTTACGATCACGTCGAAGCGCTGCAATACACGCAAGCACATGCCTTAGCGCTGACGATGCTGGTGTTTAGTTTTATCGCCTTACTCGCACTGCATTTATTAAATAAGCCGGTGCGAACAATTTAATTCATTTGGAAAAGAACTATGAGTACTGTTGAAGTCGAAGTGGCGAATTTTTATCGCGAAGTGGCGCAAACCCAAACGATCTGGAGCATTAAAGACGACGTCGGTTTCCCCGCGCCGATTGGCGGCAAAGGCAAACGCGCGATGCCGTTCTGGTCGAGTAAAGAGCGCGCCGCAGAAGAAATCGCCAATGTGCCGTCATTCAAAGGCTTTGCGCCGGTCGCGATTGCGTGGGATGTGTTTTGCCAGCAAATGCTGCCCGGCATGGAGCGTGATGGCCTGCTGGCGGGTGTGAACTGGTCGTCGATTGCTGCGGTGGCGAGCGATATTACCCCGGCCGAGTTGCAGCAGCAGGTGCAAGCGCACTTGAGCGCACACTAAAGCCCGCACAATGGCTGCTACTGATGTCCAACTCCTTGCCCGTTTGAGTGCGCAACTGGGCGACTTTTCGCTTGACGTTGATTTAACGCTGCCCGCGAATGGCGTGTCGGTGTTATTCGGTTCTTCCGGTTGTGGCAAAACGACGATATTGCGCGCGCTGGCCGGGCTGGAGCCGCGGGTGCGCGGTACGGTCACTTTCGCGGGTGAAGTCTGGCAGGACGAATCGCGTTTTGTTCCGCCGCATCAACGCGGCGTCGGCATGGTGTTTCAGCAGCCGGGTTTGTTTCCCCATTTATCGGTCGAACACAATCTGCAATTTGGCTTGAAACGCACGCCAGCCACGCAGCGCCGTATCGGTTACGAGCGAGCAATTGATTTGCTCGGCATCGCTCATTTGCTCGCACGCAGACCCGACAAGCTTTCGGGCGGCGAGCAGCAACGCGTCGCGATTGCGCGTGCGCTACTGACTTCGCCGAAGTTGTTATTGCTCGACGAGCCGCTGGCTGCGCTTGATGCGCCGCGCAAGGCCGAGTTGCTGCCATATCTGGCTCAGCTCAATCGTGAGCTGAATATCCCGATGGTGTACGTGACCCACGCAATGGATGAAGTCAGCCAACTGGCCGATTATCTGGTGCTGATGACTGCCGGGCGGGTGAGCGCGCAGGGTGCGCTGGCCAGCACGCTGGCGCGGCCGGATTTGCCCGCGCAATTTGCCGACGAACGCTCGACGATTCTGGACACCCGCGTGGTTGAGCTCAATGCCGGTTTTCATTTAACTCGGCTGGCCTTTGGGCTTGATGGCTGCGGCGGTGAGCTGTGGGTGCCGAGCAAGCAGCATCAGCTGGGTCAGACGCAAAGACTGCGGATTATGGCGCGTGATATCAGCATTGCCACGACCGATGACACACACAGCAGTATTGTCAATCGACTGCCGGCGCGGATCACCGCGCTATTGCCCACCGCGCATCCGGCGCATGTGCTGGTGCAAATGTCGGTGCATGGTGTGACGTTGACGGCGCAAATTACCGCGCTGTCACAGTCGCGGCTGCAATTGGCAGTCGGGCAAACCGTGTGGGCGCAGGTGAAGGCGGTTGCTTTGCTGTAGTATGGGTATGTCTTTGTAGCGCGACTTTGAATTGGTTTGCATAGCTATACGGGTAAGGTGTATGTGAGATGTAAGCTTGTTCCTGTCGCGCAACTGTCCATACGTGCCATTTACGGCTTTGCATCTGACAGCAGGCTACGGATAATCATGCCTTAAATGACTGATCGAGAATGGCGTGAAACTGATTCCCAAGCGTTTGCATCTTTTGCTGCTGGTGGCGACCTTGCTGGTGCTGGGTTTTTTGACGACGAGTCTGGCTAGCTACTGGGTTTCACGCGACGAGATCCATCACGGCATTGTCAGCAATGCGCTGCCGCTGACCGGCGACAATATCTATTCCGAAATCCAGAAAGACATGCTGCGCCCGGTGTTTATCTCTTCGCAGATGGCGCACGACACCTTTGTTCGCGACTGGATTCTGGATGGCGAGCGCGACGTGAGCCAGATTGTGCGCTACCTCAAGGAAGTCAAAACCAAAAACGGCACGCTGACCAGCTTTCTGGTTTCCGAGCGCAGCCGACATTACTACCATGCCGGTGGGGTGCTCAAAAACGTGAGCGAGCAGGAGCCGCGCGACGCCTGGTATTTCCGCGTACGGCAAATGAGCCAGCAATTTGAAACCAATGTCGACCCCGATCTGGCGCATCGCGACAAGATGACCATTTTCATCAATTACCGCGTGCTTGATTATCAGAACCAGTTTATTGGTGCGATTGGCGTGGGCATTACGCTCGATACCATGTCGCAACTCTTGCAAAGTTACGAGCGGCGTTTTGCGCGGCAGATCTATTTTGTCAATGCCAAGGGCGAGGTGGTGCTCACCGGGCAAAACAAACAGCATCGCGGCACTATCCGTACCCAGCCGGGGCTGAGCGAGATTGCCGGGCAGATTATCAACCGCAGCACCAAACCCACCCAGCTCAGCTACCGTCATCATGGGCAGGATATTCAGGTCAACTCGCGCTATATCCCCGAGCTGGGCTGGTATCTGATTGTGGAGCAGAACGAAACCGAAGTCCTGCGCCCTGTGCAGCGCGTTCTGCTGCTCAATCTGGTGATTTCGGCGCTGGTCACGCTGATGGTGATTGCGCTGGCGCTCTACAGTATTAATCGCAACCAGTGCCAACTGGAAAAAGTGGCGACGATTGATGCGCTGACCCAGCTTCATAACCGGCAGGCTTTTGAAGTCGTGCTGGCGCAAAAGCTGAACGAGCTGGCGCGGCGGCCACGGGCGATTTCGGGGGTGTTTGTCGATATCGATCTGTTCAAGCAGGTGAATGACAAATTTGGCCACGCCGCCGGCGATCAAGTCTTGCAGGAGTTTGCCCAGCTGCTGCGCAATGCTGCACCACGCGCTTCGGATATTCTGGCGCGCTGGGGCGGGGAAGAATTTATTCTCATTCTGGATGATTGCGATCTGCTGCACGCTGTTGATCTGGCCGAGCGCCTGCGTCTGAACGTAGCCAGCCATCATTTTGATCTGCCCACCGTTCGTCCGATCACCATTAGCGTGGGCGTGACGCAATGGCAAAACGGCGAGTCATTGGCCGACTTTTTCCAGCGGATTGATAGTTTGCTCTACTTTGCCAAAACCCATGGCCGTAACCAGGTCATCGATCAGTTGCCTGTTGCGTGATTTATTGCTGCTATTGAGTGGCAATAGTGCATAGGACGTACTGCCTTATTTCGCTATGCTATCGGCATGCTTGCTCACCTTGAGCAAGTTCGAGAATCCTAAAGCGGAGAAGAAAATGACGATTGCATCTCAATTGACTCTGTGTGCCGTAGTGATGAGCACAAGCCTGATGGCCTTTGCCGAAGCCGATCCAATGAAAGCATTTCCACCGGCTGAAGAAGGCTATCAGCGGATTGTGATCAAGTTGCCGTCAGTTAAAAACCCCGATTTGTACCGCGTGCAACTGATTCCGGGCAAAGTGATCGACGCCGATTGCAATACACGCGGTTTGCGCGGCGAAATTGACGAAGAAACCGTCAAAGGCTGGGGATATAACTACTGGAAAGTCGAAAAAGTCGGCCCGGGCCCGGCCACGATGATGGCCTGCCCGGCGGGCACCAGCAGCCGTAAATTTGTGCCGGTGTATTCCGACGACGACCTGATCCGCTACAACGCCAAATTGCCCGTGGTGGTGTACGTGCCGAATGATGTCGAGCTGCGCTATAAAATCTGGCGCGCGCCAGAGCAAGCCAAAATCGGCACGGTTGAATAAACCGACGGGGCAAAGTCCTAATCTCGTTTACTTAAGAAAATCATAAAAATCCGACGCAGAGGAAGCTTGGATTTATTTTGATTGCTTCCGTATCTTTGCGCTTCTGCATCGAAAACTTTTCGAGTCCTTGAATAAAAAATGCCGTTCATTTGACTTAAGTGAACGGCATTCCTCGTTTGAAGGCTTGCCTGTTTAACTGCAGCCAGCTACGGCTTGGGTGATTTCAAGCCAGGCTTTGCCATCGCCAGTATTGCTGCTTGGGTTGTCGCCCTGAGTCCACCATTTGGCCTGATAGTATTTTGACCCATGTTTGACTTTCGCTCCGCCTGAATACGCGGTTGCCGAGTTCCACGATAGGCAGATTACTCCGGCTGGGGTCGCCGTTGCTGCCGCCGTGGGTGCTACGGTAGGGACTGAAGTTGGCGCCGAAGTCGGTGCTGAAGTTGGTGCTGCAGTAACTGCTGGCGTGGCATTCGGATCTGGCGTCGCCGTCACCGCTGGCGTGGCGCTGGGTGTTGGGCTTGCTGATGAATTTGAAGTCGCATTGCCACAATATGGCGCTTCACCCAGATTTTTCCAGTAATCGGGGTGTGCAATGTCGGTGTCGTTATCATTGTTTTTTGGCTGGTTATAACCGGGCTTGGGGCAGCCGCCGTCTTTGTAGCAAACAAAATAACGGTTACCAGCCTGATTGCCTTGCCGGACCACATCGCCTTGTTGCCAGCCATTGGATGCATTCCAGTTGCTATAAGTGATCAGCTTGCGATAGTCGGCTAACAGGACTTTCGTCTCGATGTATTGGTCAGTCTTGGGCGCGACAGCACCTGTATCGCTCCATTTCACACCATCCCAGCGGACTTTGGCGATGACCTTGGCTGACGAAACGCCGGTTGGGCAAAGACCGCCTGTGACGGCTTGCGCACTGCCATTCGTTTGAGCCTTGCAGGTGAGTGCTAACTCGCAAACCCGCGACATTTCATTATGTGACCCAGTGACCTCGCCATTGCAGAGGGTGTCCAGATCGACAAAATCGAGGCTTTTCATGTCGGTACTGAGTACGCCTTCGGTGTCGGTTAGTCCGCAAGTGGCGCGTTCGGTTTGCGAACGAATTTTCTCCAGTGCCTGGTAGGCATAGGCTTGTGCCTCAATTCTTTGCTTGTTGTATGCAGCCGTACCCAGCGTTTGTGCTTGCAATCGGGTCAGTGCCAATACACTCACTGCGATCACGACTAAAGTGACCATCACTTCGATCAGGCCTATACCTTGTTGTGCGCGGCGCATTAGAAGTCCCTCCAGCCGGATTTGCCTGCAAAACTGAGGCTCTTATATGGGTCTTGTAGCCCTTTCGAGCCCGGATTGGCATACAGGTGTAATGATCCTCCGCTGGCTCTCATATTGCCTTCGACGGCTAACATGCCATTAATGCGACCGGTACCAGCGATATCGACGTCTTTTGTGACATACACCAACCCCCAGACCGCGTCGTTGGCGGCCGATTGATTAAGCGCACTGGCCGTCATATTGCCATCGACAATGACAATTTTATTGGCAGTGTCAATCGGAGCTGATCCGTCTTTTGGGTGCAGCAGACGATCCCCTGTTTTTATTTCTACATCGCCATTGATCCACACAACATTTCCCGGGCTAGCCGACTCGGCTTTGGTTTTCATTGCTGCTCGGGATGTTTTGCCAAAAATCTGTTTCCAATAATCGGCCGAAGATTTTTTTCCACGAGCAGCAGGCGCTTTTTTATCCCCTGGTGCACCGTCGTTGGTATAAAAAAACATCGAAGTATTGTAGGGATCGCTAGTGCAAGGTGCTGGGCTATTGCAATTGACTGCATCAGCGCCATACCCAATTCCGGTAGACCCGGGCGGGGCGCCGTCAACAGTCACCGATGAGCCCCATATCCGTGTCAGCGTGTCATTGATACTCAAATAGTCATTGAGCATACCGCCGAGCTGTTCATAGCTGATGTATTGCGTCACCACGGCTTTACCGTCGCTGCAATTGCTGGCGCAACCGGTGCTGGTCAGCTCAAGCCGAGGCAGGCCGGAAACGGGATCCGGGGTGGTGGTTTTGGCGCTCAGTGAATAAACCAGATTAGCGTCGGCATATTTGCTGTTGAGCGTGATTGTACTGGGGGTGCTGCTCAAACCATTGAGCATGGTTTTATTAATACTTTCATCGCTGAGCTGGGCGGTAAAAGCTGCGACGCCGGCGTTAGCGGCTTCGAGTGCTTTGGTACGGAAAAACAGCTGATTGCTGGCTTTGCTTTCCTGAATCACCTGACGGCTGATGCTCAGGCCTCCCAGCGTAATCATGATGAGCAAGACGGCCGAAATCAGCAATGTGCTGGCACCCTGTTGACGATGTAAGCTGATGGTCATGGCAGATTCCTTAGTCTGTTGACGTCAGCGTTGTGATTGCGCTGACATTGAACATTTCTACGGCCAAGTTGCTCACCGCGAGTTTGGTCGTTTCAAGGCTGCTGAGCGTCGCGCCATTTTCTCCTTTGGCGCGAGCTTCATAGCTCAGTGCTAAAGTGCCGGGGCTGGCGCTGTCACTGGTGATTGAAAATGCGGTGATGGTGATGCGGGATGAATCAATCAGTGATTCCCAGTTGCCGGAGTCGGCCGCATCGCTGCATTTGCCAGCGGCATTGTTTCGCATTTGCAGCTGGTTGCTAATAAAGCGGAATCCCGAATAATTCAGCGTGCTGCCATCCGGGGTGTAGTAGCTGCTCAAAATACAGCTGGTGCTGTAAATGCCGGGTTGCAGGGTACTCAAATTTGGCGTTGCCAGACTGGCAGGATAAAAACCACTGCGGCGTAATTCGGAAATCAGCAGGTTTTCGGCAAAACGCATTTCTTTGCTTAGGTTCATTTCGCGCAATACATTCTTTTGCGCGCCAAGACTGCCGTAAAAATAGGCAATGATCGCCGATAAAAGTAGCAAGCCAATCGCGAGTGAAATAAGCAATTCAATCAGCGATAGGCCGCTTTGCCGTTTGAAGTGGGCTTTCATAGGCAATCCTCCACATCGGTCACAGCGGGGTAGCTGCCCAGTTTTTTGCTGTCATCCGAGCTGGTACAGATTTTGACCCGGCTGCTGCTGCCGATGGCAATATGGGCTTCGTAACCATTGGCTGAACTGAGCGTGAGCGCTTTTTTGCCGCTGTCGGCCCATTTGCTGCCGTCAGTGTCGCGCGGCATGCCATTGACCGGATCAAAGAGGAAAGCGCTATCAAAATTGCTTGCATCGCTGCTGACGTTATTCCAGCTGCTGCCGGCTTTGGTAAACAGCCGCTTGCATGTTCCGTTGCTGGCGGTGGTGGAGGTGGTCGCTGTGCAGTTGCAGCTGGAAGCGCCGTTGGCGGTGCAGATTGAATATTTCCAGCCGCCAGTGGTTTCCAGTGTGAAATAGCTCGAAGCATTCAGGCGGATGGCTTCATTGCGCGCAAAAACTAGATCCTCGGCAACGCTGCTGGCGGCGGTTTTCAAGCGTTCTTTTTCCAGCATCTGGCTAAAACTTGGCGCCGCAATCGCCAGAATGATCGCCATGATCGCGATGGTGATCATCAGCTCAATCAGGGTAAAGCCTTTGGAAGCCATTTGCATAATCAATATTGCCTAATGCCAATTTGGATCCAAAGTTTAACGCAACATTACTGTTTAATCATATTGATGTTTGTTTTGTGTCAGTAATTTGTGTGCGCTAATTCGTTAGCGCTGATGTGGGCGACTTTGATTTGTTTGCCGTGATCAATTTGAGCTCATGATTTTTCCTAGGGTATTAGCTTGTAGCCTAATTTCATCGTTGCTTAGCGATGAATACCCCATTAGCCAGCCTTCAATTGTTGGGTGTCCCAGATAGAATTGCGATAATGGCCTGAGTCGTAATCCTTGCTGGTTTCCCTTTATTGTCCAGTTGCGTTCATTGCCTGCGGGCGCTTTGACCGCAAATTGCAAACCGCCGCTGGTGTTGATTGGTTTGAGTTGCGGGCAGTGTTGCGCCAGTTCGGTTACGAGCAGATCGCGGCGGCTTTTATAGAGTGTCCGCATCTGGCGCAAATGGCTGGCGAAATGGCCGCCATTGATAAAATCAGCGGTAACAGCCTGCATCAGTTGATTGCTGTGGCCGTCAAATGCCGTGCGCGCCAACGTAAACGGTGCAACCAGTTCGGGCGGCAGCACGAGGTAGGCAAGACGCAAAGAGCCAAACAGCACCTTGCTAAACGTTCCCATATAAATCACGCGGCCTTGCGTATCCAGCCCTTGCAGCGAGGGTAGCGGGCGCTGCTCGTATTGAAACTCGCCGTCGTAATCGTCCTCGATAATCCACGCCTTCATTGCCGCAGCATGTTCCAGCAGCGCCATGCGACGCGTCAGGCTCATGGCCATTCCCAAGGGGTATTGGTGTGAAGGCGTTGTGTAGATTAGCTTTGGCGTAGGGTACTTGGTGGCAGTATGTTCATTGATCTGCATGCCTTCGGCATCAACCGGAATCGGGCAAATCGCCGCACCGGCACTTTTCATCGCATTGCGCGCGCCCAGATAGCCGGGGTCTTCCAGCCAGACTGTGTCGCCCGCGTCGATCAATAATTGTGCGGTGAGCTGGATCGCCTGCTGCGAGCTGCTCAAAATCACAATCTGGCTGGCGTCGCAGACCACATTGCGCGATTGCGCCAGATAGCTGGCAATGGCGGCGCGCAGCTCGGGCAGGCCTTGCGGATCGCCATAGCGCATCAGCTCAATATGATCATTTTTCCAGCGCTGCTGCATCAGCTTGCCCCATAGCTCGTATGGGAAGGCTGTGCCGTCAGGTTGGCCAGTGAAAAATAAGCGCGTATTGGCGAGCTCGTCGCGGCAGGCGCCCATTTCGGCGATTTCCTGACCGCGTTGTGACAGATCTGCAGCCGCTTTGTACGGTTTGGGTGTGCGTGAAACTGCTTCAATCGCGACAAAGCTGCCCGCCCCGGTTTTTCGTTGCAAATAACCTTCGGATTCCAGCCGCGAATACGCCAGCTCGACCGTGCTGCGTGACAGCTGCAAATCGGCGGCCAGTACGCGCGTTGCCGGTAAACGGCTTGCAAATGGCAAATGGCCATCCAGAATCGCTTGTCGCAGCGTACGGGCAAGCTGTTCATGCAAAGGCAGATCATTCTGCGCATGTGCGGCAAATAAAGTCGGAATTGCTGGCATTGGTCTGGCCTTTGGTGGGAAATTGGCTCTTATGAAAAGACCATTATGCGACTACAGTGGGGGGAATGAAAAGTGATGAGGAGAATCTCAATGAGTGCAGTTTTGTCATCCGGTCTGGCCGATCCCGCAGCGGCTGAGCAGTTTTTTTCCGAGCAACTCAAATACCGTACCGATCCAGCCGATCTGGCTGCCGATTTGCTGGCGGGTGAAGACCAGATCGTTGTGCTTGATGTGCGCTCGGCTAAGCATTATGCCGCGGCACATATTCCTGGCGCGATCTCGTTTCCGCACCGCGAAATGAACGAAGCGACGACGCGCGAGCTGGATCGCAGCAAAGTATATATATGCTATTGCGACGGCATCGGCTGCAATGGCTCGACTTGGGGCGCATACAAAATGGCCAAGCTGGGCTTTCAGGTCAAAGAGTTGATTGGCGGCATTCACTGGTGGCAGCAAGACGGCTTGGCAATTGCAGTCGGTGATGAGTCCGGGGTATTGCTCGAAACGCCAATTACGTGCTCGTGCTGATATGTATACCCCTAAACATTTTCAGGCAGAAAATCGGGCCGCCGAGCTGCAACTGATTGCGAACTATCCATTGGCGACAGTGGTGAATAATGCATCCGATGGTTTGGATGCCAATTTGCTGCCTTTGTACTGGTTTGACGATGATAGTGCTTGTGGTGTGTTGCGCGGCCATGTCGCGCGCGCCAACCTGTTGTGGCAAGCGCAAGGCGAGAACGTGGTCGTCATATTTCAGTCGGAAAATCACTATATCTCGCCGAGTTTTTATCCGGGCAAGGCCAGTGACCCGCGCGTCGTACCAACTTGGAATTATTCGGCGGTGCAAGTAAATGGCGTTTTGACGGTGCTCGCCGCCAGCGAATTATTGAGTTTGCTTGGCACCATGACTGCGCGGCACGAAGCTGGTCGCGATCCGGCGTGGCAAATCAGCGACGCGCCAGCGCAATACATCGAGCGCCTGATGGCGGCCATTGTCGGAATTGAAATTAAAATTGACCGCATCGCGGGGAAGTTTAAACAAAGCCAGAATCAAAGCGCAGAAAACCAGGCCGGCATTCGCGCAGCCTTGGTTGCTCGGCTTTGATTTTGTGGATGGAGTGTAATTGTGTATCTCAATGAGTTTGGTCAGCCCCTTGGGGATATTGTAGAAAACTGGCAGGGTGCCATCTTTCCGCAGCGGCAGGTTCTGCAAGGCTGGGATTGTCGCGTCGAGCCGCTGGATGTTGCCCGACACGGAGACGCTTTGTGGCAGGCGTTCGGTGCTGACTCGGGGGCAATGTGGACTTACTTGGTTAGCGGCCCGTTTGCCGATCAGGCCGGATTTGAAGTCTGGTTGGGCAGTGTGGCGCAACAGTCCGACCCGCAATTTTATGCGATTGTTGACGCCAACTCGGGTCTGGCTTTGGGCTTGGCGGCCTATTTGCGGATTGACCCCGTGGCCGGGAGTATCGAAATTGGCTGGTTGCATTTTTCCCCTGCGCTGCAAAAAACCAGACTCGCCACTGCGGCGATGGTTTTGATGATGTCTTACGCATTTTCGCTGGGCTATCGCCGCTATGAATGGAAATGCAATGCATTGAATGCGCCGTCCAGAAATGCAGCGCAGCGCTTGGGTTTTCAGTATGAAGGCACATTCCGCCAGGCCACCGTAAACAAGAGGCGCAATCGTGATACCGCGTGGTATTCGATCATTGATCAGGAATGGCCACGGTTGCAGACGGCTTATGAGCAATGGCTGGCCCAAGATAATTTTGACAGTGCAGATCGGCAAAAACGGCGCTTGGCAGAGTTTATGCCGCAACAGGCTAAATAAGTTCTGCTATGTTCAGCGAAGCACCCTGTTATAAATCAACCATTTATCCGCTTTTGGGTATTTTGTTCGGGTTTTGGTGTTGACGAGTCTAGGTGGTGGCGGTATAGTTCGGCCTCTCTGCTGATGACGCAACGAAACGAAGTGTGTTTCTTGGTTGTTCAGCCCGATCTTTAACAATCTACAGCCGATGAGTGTGAGCCCTTGATTCGTAAGTCAAATCAAGTGCTTGCACTCAATTGAAAAGAAAATTGAAAGACGAACTCTTTAGAGTTTATCTCGCAGTTTCTTTGAGTATTGAAGTACAAGCCAAGTAGTAAAAATAGCATAGCGATTAAACGAAAGAGTTTGATCCTGGCTCAGATTGAACGCTGGCGGCATGCTTTACACATGCAAGTCGAACGGCAGCACGGACTTCGGTCTGGTGGCGAGTGGCGAACGGGTGAGTAATACATCGGAACGTACCCAGTAATGGGGGATAACTATCCGAAAGGATAGCTAATACCGCATACGCCCTACGGGGGAAAGAGGGGGATCGCAAGACCTCTTGTTATTGGAGCGGCCGATGGCTGATTAGCTAGTTGGTGAGGTAAAGGCTCACCAAGGCGACGATCAGTAGCGGGTCTTAGAGGACGATCCGCCACACTGGAACTGAGACACGGTCCAGACTCCTACGGGAGGCAGCAGTGGGGAATCTTGGACAATGGGCGCAAGCCTGATCCAGCAATGCCGCGTGCGTGAAGAAGGCCTTCGGGTTGTAAAGCGCTTTTGTCTGGGAGCAAATCCTTGTGGCTAATACCCACCGGGGATGAGAGTACCAGAAGAATAAGGACCGGCTAACTACGTGCCAGCAGCCGCGGTAATACGTAGGGTCCAAGCGTTAATCGGAATTACTGGGCGTAAAGCGTGCGCAGGTGGTTTGTTAAGCGCGATGTGAAATCCCCGAGCTCAACTTGGGAATTGCATTGCGAACTGGCTAACTAGAGTACGGCAGAGGGGGGTGGAATTCCACGTGTAGCAGTGAAATGCGTAGAGATGTGGAGGAACACCGATGGCGAAGGCAACCCCCTGGGCTGATACTGACACTCATGCACGAAAGCGTGGGGAGCAAACAGGATTAGATACCCTGGTAGTCCACGCCCTAAACGATGTCAACTAGTTGTTGGGCTTTTCGGAGCTTAGTAACGCAGCTAACGCGTGAAGTTGACCGCCTGGGGAGTACGGTCGCAAGACTAAAACTCAAAGGAATTGACGGGGGCCCGCACAAGCGGTGGATGATGTGGATTAATTCGATGCAACGCGAAAAACCTTACCTGGTCTTGACATGTACGGAATCCTTGAGAGATCGAGGAGTGCCTTCGGGAGCCGTAACACAGGTGCTGCATGGCTGTCGTCAGCTCGTGTCGTGAGATGTTGGGTTAAGTCCCGCAACGAGCGCAACCCTTGCCATTAGTTGCCAGCATTCAGTTGGGCACTTTAATGGGACTGCCGGTGACAAACCGGAGGAAGGTGGGGATGACGTCAAGTCCTCATGGCCCTTATGACCAGGGCTTCACACGTCATACAATGGTCGGTACAGAGGGTCGCTAACCCGCGAGGGGGTGCCAATCTCACAAAACCGATCGTAGTCCGGATTGCACTCTGCAACTCGAGTGCATGAAGTCGGAATCGCTAGTAATCGCGGATCAGCATGTCGCGGTGAATACGTTCCCGGGCCTTGTACACACCGCCCGTCACACCATGGGAGTGGGTTTCACCAGAAGTAGGTAGGCTAACCGCAAGGAGGCCGCTTACCACGGTGGGATTCATGACTGGGGTGAAGTCGTAACAAGGTAGCCGTAGGGGAACCTGCGGCTGGATCACCTCCTTTCAAGAGCAAGACCTGCGGGTCAAGGACTCACACTCATCGGCTGTAAATTTGAAGATACAGAGACGACTTCATTCATAAATGAAAGAAGTTGTTGAGTTGGAAGCTGGGTCAGTAGCTCAGTCGGTTAGAGCACCGTGTTGATAACGCGGGGGTCATAGGTTCGATTCCTATCTGACCCACCATTGACGAGTCAATGGAAACAGCTTAGTCATGCCAGATTGGGGGATTAGCTCAGTTGGGAGAGCACCTGCTTTGCAAGCAGGGGGTCGTCGGTTCGATCCCGTCATCCTCCACCACGCCTTGCGGCGAGCACTGTGCAAGCGGTGGCGCAGCAAACAAGAGTTCAGAATTCAGTCAGTAGACGAATCAGAAATAATGATTCGGTCTGGTGATTTTGTTCTGGTTTCTTAAATCAGACCCACACAGGAATGTGTGACTGTATCGTTCTTTAACAAAATAGAAGAAGTAATATCTCCTAATTAAACAATGTGAAAACAGGGTAACTTGTTTTTACAGTAATAAATTGGGTTGATTGTATCTGCTGATCGAAAGATCAGCCGTTGTAGGACCTGAGAAACCCTACAACAAGTCGTAAATACGAAACTCTGACCAAGAGTACGGTAAAACGTGTTTGAGGTTATAGGATCAAGCGAATAAGTGCATCTGGTGGATGCCTTGGCGATGATAGGCGACGAAGGACGTGATAGCCTGCGATAAGCGTGGGGGAGCTGGCAAAGCGCTTTGATCCCACGATTTCCGAATGGGGAAACCCGGCCCTTTTGGGTCACTCATCACTGAATACATAGGTGATGTAGAGCGAACGCGGTGAACTGAAACATCTAAGTAACCGCAGGAAAAGAAATCAACCGAGATTCCCAAAGTAGTGGCGAGCGAAATGGGAAGAGCCTGTACGTGATAACTCAAAGCTTAATAGAAGGCAATGGAAAGTGCCGCCATAGTGGGTGATAGCCCCGTATATGAAAAGCATTGGGTGGTACTAAGCGTACGAGAAGTAGGGCGGGACACGAGAAATCCTGTTTGAAGATGGGGGGACCATCCTCCAAGGCTAAATACTCATCATCGACCGATAGTGAACCAGTACCGTGAGGGAAAGGCGAAAAGAACCCCGGGAGGGGAGTGAAATAGAACCTGAAACCGGATGCATACAAACAGTGGGAGCCCACAAGTTGGGTGACTGCGTACCTTTTGTATAATGGGTCAGCGACTTACGTTCAGTAGCAAGCTTAACCAAATAGGGGAGGCGTAGGGAAACCGAGTCCGAATAGGGCGCACAGTTGCTGGGCGTAGACCCGAAACCAAGTGATCTAGCCATGGCCAGGATGAAGGTGCGGTAACACGCACTGGAGGTCCGAACCCACTAACGTTGCAAAGTTAGGGGATGAGCTGTGGCTAGGGGTGAAAGGCTAAACAAACTTGGAAATAGCTGGTTCTCCTCGAAAACTATTTAGGTAGTGCCTCATGTATCACTGACGGGGGTAAAGCACTGTTATGGCTAGGGGGTCATCGCGACTTACCAAACCATGGCAAACTCTGAATACCGTCAAGTGCGAGCATGGGAGACAGTCCTGGGGTGCTAACGTCCTGGGACAAGAGGGAAACAACCCAGACCGCCGTCTAAGGTCCCAAATGATCAATTAAGTGGAAAACGAGGTGGGAAGGCACAGACAGCCAGGATGTTGGCTTAGAAGCAGCCATCATTTAAAGAAAGCGTAATAGCTCACTGGTCGAGTCGTCCTGCGCGGAAGATGTAACGGGGCTCAAATTGATAACCGAAGACGCGGATATGTACGATGTACATATGGTAGAGGAGCGTTCTGTAAGCCTGTGAAGGTGTCTTGAGAAGGATGCTGGAGGTATCAGAAGTGCGAATGCTGACATGAGTAGCGATAAAGGGGGTGAAAAGCCCCCTCACCGAAAACCCCAGGTTTCCTGCGCAACGTTCATCGGCGCAGGGTGAGTCGGCCCCTAAGGCGAGGCAGAAATGCGTAGTCGATGGGAAACAGGTTAATATTCCTGTACTTGGTATTAGTGCGATGTGGGGACGGAGAAGGTTACCTCAGCCAACGGTTGGAAGAGTTGGTTTAAGCGTGTAGGCGTGTAGCTTAGGCAAATCCGGGCTACTTTAACGCTGAGGCGTGATGACGAGTCGACTTGTCGACGAAGTGAGCGATACCCTGCTTCCAAGAAAAGCCACTAAGCTTCAGCTAATATCGAACCGTACCGCAAACCGACACAGGTGGGTAGGAAGAGTATTCTAAGGTGCTTGAGAGAACTCGGGAGAAGGAACTCGGCAAATTGACACCGTAACTTCGGGAGAAGGTGTGCCTCTAGTAGGTGAAGGTGTACAACTGGAGCCCAATGAGGCCGCAGAGAAATGAGGGCTGCGACTGTTTATCAAAAACACAGCACTGTGCTAACACGAAAGTGGATGTATACGGTGTGACGCCTGCCCGGTGCTGGAAGATTAAATGATGGGGTGCAAGCTCTTGATTGAAGTCCCAGTAAACGGCGGCCGTAACTATAACGGTCCTAAGGTAGCGAAATTCCTTGTCGGGTAAGTTCCGACCCGCACGAATGGCGTAACGATGGCCCTACTGTCTCCTCCCGAGACTCAGCGAAGTTGAAGTGTTTGTGAAGATGCAATCTCCCCGCTGCTAGACGGAAAGACCCCGTGAACCTTTACTGTAGCTTTGCATTGGACTTTGAAGTGGTTTGTGTAGGATAGGTGGGAGGCTTTGAAGCTGGAACGCTAGTTTCAGTGGAGCCGTCCTTGAAATACCACCCTGACCCCTTTGAGGTTCTAACCTTGGTCCGTTATCCGGATCGGGGACCGTGCATGGTAGGCAGTTTGACTGGGGCGGTCTCCTCCCAAATTGTAACGGAGGAGCTCGAAGGTCGCCTAGGTACGGTCGGACATCGTACTGATAGTGTAATGGCAAAAGGCGGCTTAACTGCGAGACCGACAAGTCGAGCAGGTGCGAAAGCAGGACATAGTGATCCGGTGGTTCTGAATGGAAGGGCCATCGCTCAACGGATAAAAGGTACTCCGGGGATAACAGGCTGATTCCGCCCAAGAGTTCACATCGACGGCGGAGTTTGGCACCTCGATGTCGGCTCATCACATCCTGGGGCTGTAGCCGGTCCCAAGGGTATGGCTGTTCGCCATTTAAAGTGGTACGTGAGCTGGGTTCAAAACGTCGTGAGACAGTTTGGTCCCTATCTGCAGTGGGCGTTGGAAGTTTGAGGGGGGCTGCTCCTAGTACGAGAGGACCGGAGTGGACTGACCTCTGGTGTACCGGTTGTCACGCCAGTGGCATTGCCGGGTAGCTAAGTCGGGAATAGATAAGCGCTGAAAGCATCTAAGCGCGAAACTAGCCTCAAGATGAGACTTCCCTAGGTCTTTAAGACCTCTAAAGGATCGTTCGAGACCAGGACGTTGATAGGTCGGGTGTGGAAGCGTAGTAATACGTTAAGCTAACCGATACTAATAGCCCGTGAGGCTTGATCCTATAACCTGAGACGCGTTGTTGCGATGAAGGTGCAATTGACCCGATTGCGAATTGAATAAGATAAAGAGAGACCGGTGAAGCGAAAGCTGAGCTGATGAAAGATTACTTCTTCTATTGATTTCGAGTGGTTGCAAAGGTAAAAGCCTAAGCAGTCAACTCACCCAGTTTTGTCTGGTGACCATAGCGAGGTGGTCCCACTCCTTCCCATCCCGAACAGGACAGTGAAACGCCTCAGCGCCGATGATAGTGCGGATTGCCCGTGTGAAAGTAGGACATTGCCAGACTACCCTATTCAAATACCCAGCTCGGTGAGCTGGGTATTTGTTTATTTATGTACTACCCAGAATTTAGTGTTTTGTGAGCCAAAAAACCGGACACAAAAACAGCTCAGTTTTGTTTGGTGACCATAGCGAGGTGGTCCCACTCCTTCCCATCCCGAACAGGACAGTGAAACGCCTCAGCGCCGATGATAGTGCGGATTGCCCGTGTGAAAGTAGGTCATTGCCAAACCCTCTAAAAGAAAGCCCAGCTCACACGAGCTGGGCTTTTTGTTTTTCTGGCGTTTGTAATTAGAAACCAAATCGCAGGCGGATCGGTTGCGGGATTTTCTCGAATAGCGGAGAAAAATCAGTCGCATCCATCAGGTTTTTCAGTTGCAGTCCCAATTCGGTATCGCCTGCAATGGTCAGACGACGCTGGAAAAACAGCGTGTCCGGATCTTCCTGTCGTCTTGCAATAATCCAGTAATCGGCCAGGCTGGCGCCGAAGGTGACATCGGCTGGCTGCTTGCTGATTACAAATCGGCCATCGCTAAAGCTGTACGAGATACCGCAGCCAATGTCGCTGGCTGACAGACGCACTGTGCGGCCTAGCAGCCAGGCAAAATCTTCTTCCGGCCACAATTGCTTGCGCACCAGATTAAGCGCCGTCACGATGACCAGCGCGGGTGGCGCTTCGGGAAGGATTTGCAGTATCCGGATGAATGGAGAGGGGACTTTCATGCGAGCTCCTTTTCCGCTGTGACCGGAACAATCCCAGCTTGGCCATGCCAATAGCCATTAACCAGACCTTCCGGGTTGATCGTTGTCCAATCGGCATTGTTTTTGAGGGTATTGATCTGTGTTCTATATGCAGCAATGATTTCAGCCGTATACATCGCTTGCGGGCTGATGCGCAGGTAATCGATATTCTGTATTTTTGACAGATCGTTGATCAGCGCATGGCATGCTGCTGATTGGGTCTGGATACCATTAATCCGCAAAAAATCCTGCCCTTCGCGCGTTTTCAGCAGCATGCCGTCAGCGTGGGCTATGCACTTGAATTCACAAGCGTCCTTGTTCAGATCGAAATGCCGTGCGGTAAAACAGCGCGCAGAAAAAGCCAGCGGCAAACGGCCGTGGGCAAAGACTTCGGTGTCGATGGCTAATGTTTTCTCGGCGATAATCGCTGCTACGGTGTCTTTGCTGGCTTCCAGTGGCGGAACCCAGCGCACAGCACCCGCCTTGACGTGCCAGTCGAGTGCTGCGCCATTGTAGATGTTCAGGTGCGGCCCTGCGACATACGAAATGCCCGCATCGCGTGCTACGCGGATTGCGCCCAGATCATTGGCTTCGATCGCGCCGCCCTCTTTGGCGAGTTTACGCAGGCTCGATAAATCCGACCCTGATTCGAGTACGGCCTGTGAGCTGTAAATAATCTGTTTGCCGCTTTGAGCCAGCTCGACGCCGAGCGCGAGCCAGTCCGCAGTGCGCAGTTCATGCCGCCGCGCGCAAACGACTTCACCCAGATAAATGGTTTCCACCGGCCAATCGGCCGCCTGGGCATAAAAATCGAGTACCTGCTGTTTTGGCCAGTAATACAGCAGTGGGCCAAGTGTGAGTTGCATGTTTATCTCCATGGTCGGCTATATGCGCCCAATGTTTGCTGATGACCTTCGGATACTTTGGTGAGCGACTGTTGCCACGCCGGTTTGACCGAGTAACGCGCATCACCGGCGGCATCAAGCGCTGCGCGCAGTGTTTTGGTGACTTCAGCGGTGTACGCCGGGCTGCGCTGACGGCCTTCGACCTTGATTGCCTTGACGCCAATCCGGATCAGCTCGGGCAAAACCGATAGCGCATTCAGGCTGGTCGGTTCTTCGAGTGCGTAATACGTCGCGTCGTTGACTTCAAACCGGCCTTTGCACAGCGTCGGATAGCCGGCTGGTTCACCGGCTTCGAAATGATCGATCAGAATGCCATTGAGTCGGGTATCCATGGTATCGCCCTGTGGGAGCCATTGAACATGGCTTGCGGGCGAACACACCCCATGGGTATTGGGAGATTCACCGGTGGCGTAGCTCGATAAAATGCAGCGGCCTTCAGCCATCACGCACAGGCTGCCAAAGCCGAAGACTTCGATTTCGACCGAAGTATTTTTGATGACATATTCGACCTGCGGCAGCGTCAGTACACGTGGTAAAACAGCGCGGCGAATGCCGAAATAATCGTGTGCGAGATTAACTGCCTCGAAATTGGTCGCCGAGCCTTGTACCGACAGGTGTCGATTGAGCTGCGGATGAACTCGCGTCGCGTAGTCGAGCAAACCCAAATCAGCCAGAATCACCGCGTTCGCGCCCGCATCAGCGGCAGCATCAATCGCGGCATGCCACTCTTTGATTCGTCCGGCTTGGGCATAGGTATTGATCGCAACGAGAACTTCTTTGCCGCGTTGCTGGGCATACTGGATACCGGTATTGATCTGGGCATCGGTGAAATTGAGCCCGGCAAAGTTGCGGGCATTGGTGGCATTTTTGAAACCCAGATAAACCGCATCTGCGCCGTGATCGACCGCGGCTTTGAGCGCGGGCAGGCTACCGGCAGGGCAGATCAGTTCGGGCAGCTTGGCTGCGCTCATGCTGACATCCTTAAAGCTTGGAGATGTTGCAGCTTAGGGGGCTGGCTTGGCACGTGTTTTAATGCAAATCAAATTTTGGCTGACTGGTGATCGGGATTAAGGAGATAAGCCCAAAGAGGCAGCCCGACTAACACGAATCAGCAGCTAAAAACCTGCTTAAATCCCTGATAGGTAAAATAATTACGGAATTCGTGCAAAACTGACTTGGCGTATACGTAGTCTTGCTACAAAATACGGGGCACGCACTTTAGCCACGCTTGCATTGAGCGCAGCCGTGGCCGGACTCCTAAGAAGGAAACACATAATGAATATCGCAATGATCGGTTTGGGCAAAATGGGCGCAAATATGGCGCGCCGTCTCGCACGCGGCGGAGCCAATGTATTTGGTTTTGACGTGAGCGCAGAAGTGCGGGAAGGTTTGGCCAAAGAAGAAGCCAACTTTCGTGCCTTTGCCTCGGTGCCCGAGCTGATTGCTGCGCAGCCGACCCCGCGCGTTGTCTGGCTGATGCTGCCGTCCGGCAAAATCTCCGAAGACGCGTTCACTGAAATGAAAACGTTGCTCGCACCCGGTGATTTGATCATCGATGGCGCCAATGCAATGTACAAAGACAGCCAGCGCCACGGCGCTGAACTGGCGGCCTTGAATATCAAGTTTGTCGACGCCGGTGTTTCGGGTGGCGTCTGGGGCTTGCAGAACGGCTACTGCCTGATGTTTGGCGGCGAAAAAGATGCTGCGGCGATGGCCGAGCCGTTTATCAAAATCCTGGCGCCAGGTCCGACTCGCGGCTGGACGCACACGGGTCCGGCGGGCTCAGGCCACTACACCAAGATGCTGCATAACGGCATCGAGTACGGCATGATGCAGGCGTTCGCCGAAGGCTTTGCGATGCTCAAAGCCAAAGAAGAATTCAACCTCGACGTTGCTGCGATTTCCGAAACCTGGTGTCACAGCTCGGTGGTGCGTTCTTGGCTGCTTGATCTGGTCGCCGATACGCTGGAGCAAGACGTTGAACTGGCTGACCTGAATGCATTCGTTCCGGATTCTGGCGAAGGTCGCTGGTCGGTACTGGAATCGGTCGAGCTGGGCGTACCTGCGCCGGTGATGGCTTCTGCCTTGTACGCGCGTTTTGCCAGCCGTGGCAACGCCGATTACTCGCTGAAATTGCTGTCGATGATGCGCAATGCCTTTGGTGGTCACGCTGTATCGAAAAAGTAAACCGCGAGTAGCAGCTCAAAATCTAAAAGCACCGCTTCCGCAGGGAGGCGGTGCTTTTTTGTATGCTCGGTTGCATAAATAAGCAATGTTGAAATAAAAATGGCTCTCAGTGAGAGCCATTAATGCAGTACGATAGTGAATCAAGAACTACGGTACATTTTGCCTTGCATCATCCCCATCAAACGATACTCCAGCGTGTCTGCATCAATGACGCGCAACTCAATCAGGGTGATGCCTTGCGGGTTTTTGACGCGAACCCAGTCTGAATCCTTGCGAGGGACATAGCTGATATTGCCGGTGCGCTCACCCATGATCATGATGGCATCGGATTCGAGCGTCACATTTAATTCCTGCCCAAGTATCGTTTCGGTTTCCCACTGTCCATACAGCGGATTAATTTCCGTGGAGCCCGATTTAAACAGACCCAGTAAACTATCGAGCCAACCGCCACTGAGCGGATTGCTTTGAGACAGTTTCTGCTGTTCAAGCTCGGCATTGCGGATTTGCTGGCTGAGCTCAGGATTTGCTGCTTGCCATTTACCTTCCACCAATACCAGTCGCAGATTAACGTCGCCTTTGCTATTGCGGGCAATTTCCGGCGCCAGTGTTTTGGCAACATCAGTCTGGCTCCAGCTTGCAAGGTTTCTGGCCTGAAAACTCACTATGCCATCGGCGATTTGATATTGGCCGATTTGAGTGGCGGGGCTAAAAGTGGCCTTGGTCAACTCGCTTTCTTTGGCATAACACAAACGATTTTCCCGAACCGCAGCTTTACCTTGTTCGGTTTGCTGGTAGATCCAGTATGTTTGTGAGCTCCAGTAACTACGCACCACTTTCTGCTGCGCCGGCGTATACAGGCCATGGCTGGCGAGCATATCAAACCATTGACGGCTGCGATTGTCATAATCGCGCAGTTGAATCTCGGTCTGGCTATAGTTGATCCCGTCATTCAGGCAAAAATGCTTTTCGTTCTGAGCTTGATTCTGGGCGATTAAATGCCGCATTTCGCGCAAGAAAACAGCTTCATTCAGATTTTCCGGGCGATTAAACCACCATGCACCCGTTCCACCTGCGATCAATAAAGTGCCGATGAGTGACGCAATAATGACTCCGCGCCCAGATTTACGAGGTATAGCGCTCGTGCTCGGCAATGGGTTAAGTGCTGCTTGCGCAGCTGAGGCAACTGCCGTACCGCATTCGCCACAAAACCGCGCCCCCTCTTCGAGGGCGCAGCCACAACCGCGACAGAATTTAGCCATGATTGCTCCTTAGCTCAAACGGTGGCCGCATTCGCCGCAGAAAGCATCGCCTGATACAACAGGAGACTGGCATTGTGGGCAGCATGCAGCGGCCATTGCCGGTGCTGCAATCGCTGGACTGGTTTGGGTGCGCATTTGATAGCTTTCAGTTTTGCGGCGGGCTTCTTCTTTCGCCTGCTGGATTTTGTGCTGTGCGGCTTCCTTGCGCGCTTTCAACATGGCTTCATCAGCGGCAAAGTCAACGCCTTCACTGGCTTGCAGGAAAATCAGGGCAAAGCCTTTGGTTGAGATCAGTGCCGGGATCACGACTGCCAAGGCGATTAGCAGTGCAGAGCCAAATGAATACGCAGCCAGATACCCATCCAATGAACCACCAAAGCCCCCCATTGCCATTTGCAATGATGCCAGTGCCGACATCCCGCCATTCATATCCAACACAGCCATTGAAAGCGAACTACTGGTGGCAACGCCGATAGAAAGTACCGTCGCCAGCAGACCGGAGACCACCATCAGCATGGTGAATAGCACCAATTCGAGCATCAATACTTCTGCCAGCTTGCGGCGTACCAGGGTGTAAAGACGTGACATTGCGGTAAATACGCCATGACCATCCCAGATGGCCGGTGCAGCCAACGGCATGATGACCAGATATTGAGCGACCAGCAGCAGGCCAATCAACAGCGCCGTAATCGGGTAAACAAAAGTGTATAAAAAGGCTCCCAGTCCAGGAATCTTGCAGATAAACAGCGCGATAATCACGGCAAGGAATGCCAGCAAAACGATGGCAAGGTTGACTAAAGCCAGGCCAATGAAACGATGCCCAGTTGCCAGCGAAATCAGGATTGCATCCCGCGCTGTCGGCTGTTCGATCTGGCGAGCATCTGCCATCAAAACCAGTCCTACTGCATTCATGCCATAGAGCAGCACGCCCAATGTCGAAATGACGCCAAGCGCTGTAATGAATTTAACCGAGTCATAATATCCATTCATAAAGAGACTACGACCAATGGCGGCAAAAAGTGCAAATACAATGGCTGCCGCAATGAAAGTGCCGACCATAAGTAGGACTGCGGTTTTATTGCTTGGTGCACTTAATGCCGCCCAGAGGCGTGAAAAATTCAGTGTTTTATTTTCGGTATTCATCTGATGTGTTTCCTTTGATTAATAAAAGGTTGGCAGGAGTTAGCGGCGTTGCCGTTCTGCTGCCTGTTCCTGTTCGGATTTCTTGCACTCGGGTGCTGCATTCATGGTTTTGATGCAGTACTGGGTTTTTGTTAAGTTTTCGCAAATGGATTTGCTTAACCCCGTTTTACCTTGGCAGCTTTGGCATTGAGCGGCAGCCAGGTCACTCAGATTTGCGCATGGGTGCTGCGCTTTATCCGTTTTGGGTTCAACGCTGGCCGTCACTGTTACGGGGCTTGGGCTGGGCTTTGGAGTACGAGTCGGCTTGGGTGTCCGAGTGGCTTTTGGCGCTGCCGTGACAGCCGCTTGGCTTGATGTGGTCGGTGTAGGTTCAAGTGTGGGCGCTGGCGTATCACTGGCTACTGGTGATGCGCTAGGCGTGGGGCTTGATGTTGGTGCGGCGCTTGCGCTGATCGAGCTGGCCACCATGGCGGGAGAACTCGCCACTTCTGTCGTTGCAGCTGACTGGCCAAAGAACCACCAGCCGGCTCCTGCTGCACTGGCTAGAACGAGTGCGAGCAAGGCGGCAATCCATTTTCCCATCGAATGTGACGGGCCGGATTGCTGATGAGCGGGAGCCGAGTTGCTGATCGCCGGCTCCGGCTTGATTGCTGTGGCGGCTTGAGCGGTCGGTGCCTCGGCCGGGGTGAACTGGACTTCTGCTGCAGGCGCTTCTGGCACTGCTGCGCTGATATTCGCTGCAGCCGGAGCGGCCGCTTCGTGCGCTTGTGCTGGCTGGGGCGCCGCAAGCGGCTCTACCGGCGCATAGCGTGGCTTGCCACAGCTTAAACAGAATTTTTTCGCTTCAGGATTGAGCGCACTGCATATGCATTGCCACTGTTCGGCGCATTGGGTTTCTGTTGCGGGCGGCGCTGATTCCGGCATTGGCGCTGCCGCTTTGGGCTGGCCGCAAGCTTTGCAGAATTTGCGTGATAGAGGGTTGGATTCGCCGCAGCCGCAGAACCAGCTGGCATTCGCTTCGGTGAGCGTTGAAGCTGTGGATTCGCCACAATTTAAACAGAATTTTTGCTCTGGCTTGACTTGGGTACCGCATTTCTTGCAGTGCATGATGTATGTTTGTAAGTAAAAACCCTTATTTTATGACCGTGATTAATAAACGTATACGATGGAAAATCTAATCTCATGTTTACGCAACAATAACAATGAGCTTAAGAATTTGCCGGTGACGTGTGTTGCTGGATGGCATTCCGCAATTTTCGCTATGCGGTCAGCGATTGTGCGCGGGCGATGACGCTACTGCGATGCATGATGACCCTGTGCAACTGATCTATTTCCCGCGATAATTGCAGCTCATTGATCGTTTCTGGAATTGCCTTTATGACGCATCTGCACATGCTCAAATCTTACGTTTATCACGGTCTGACTGCGGGCCCCAAGCTGGTGGTATTGGGTGCGGTGCATGGCAATGAAGTGTGTGGGCCGATGGCAATCGAGCGCGTGATGCGTGAACTCGATTCGGGTGAGTTGGTGTTGCAACGCGGGCAGATTACTTTTATTCCGGTCACCAATCCACTGGCGCACGCCAAAAACGAACGCAATGGCGAGCGCAATCTGAATCGCAATCTGCGCCCCAATGCGCTGCCGCACGATTTTGAAGACCGCATCGCCAATATGCTGTGCCCGATTCTGGAACAGCAAGATGTATTGCTCGATCTACATTCGACCACCAATCCGCCGGGCGAGCCGTTTATCATGCTCGGACCTGAAAATAACGAAGGTGATTTGTCGCCATTTTCGCGCGCGCATGAAGAAGAAGCGCTGGCGGTGCGGCTTGGCCCCAAACGCATTGTTGAAGGTTGGCTGGAAACCTACGCCGACGGTGTCAAGCATCGGCTAGCAAATCCGAATATCAGCGCGAACGCCCGAGCGCAAATGCTCAGCACCGATCCGAGCTATGGTGTCGGGACGACCGAATACACGCGCGCACATGGCGGCATCGCGCTGACGCTCGAATGCGGCCAGCATAGCGACCCTCAAGCACCCGAAGTGGCATA
Source organism: Chitinibacter sp. S2-10 (assembly GCF_046530675.1). Lineage (GTDB taxonomy): Bacteria > Pseudomonadota > Gammaproteobacteria > Burkholderiales > Chitinibacteraceae > Chitinibacter. Next base: position 1,307,279 of record NZ_CP172558.1, read on the forward strand.
TCAGGCAATCCGCAATACCATCGCGCATTTGCATCTGGCCGACGTAACGCCGCCGCCAGTGCAGACCGAATTCGAGCTGCTCAAGCTGACTCAGGTGATCGACCGTAATGACCCGGCGGATGCTTTTGTCAAAACCTGGGCGAGCTTTGACCATCTGAATGCCGGTGAAGTGATCGGCCATCGTGCTGACGGCAGCGTGGTGACTGCGCCGAGTGCCGGCTATATTCTGTTTCCGAATCCGGCGGCCAATCCTGGCAATGAATGGTTTTATTTCGCTCAAGCCAGCGAACGACTGATCGACGGGATGATTGCCAGTCGTTGATTATGGGTATTGCTCGCAAAGTCAATTCTTGATTGGCTTGCATTAATATACCCTTCCAAAAAGCCGTCGGTGCGAACCGGCGGCTTTTTGCCGTCTTCAGTGAGGACGGTGCAACTCGCGCTTGCTGGATGGATAATGCAAAGTTTCCTGATTCAGCATTGAGCAGAATGTGTAAAGGATTCGGTATGAGTACCCTATTCTGAATAATGGAGTCTGCAGATAACCCGGTACGGCAATGTTCTGCCGCTGCCGATGAGCTTGATCGCAGCAGAGGCGCCTGAGCTACGGGGCAGGGTAAAGGAGTGTGCATGACGTTGCGACGACTTTTTCTGATTTTCAGCCTGCTTTTGTCGGTAACCGTCATTACCGTCACGGTGAGGAGTGTTCAGCAGTCCTTTGTGCATTTACACAATGTGGGCAAAGGGCAGGCAGCGATGGCGCAATTGCAGGCCTTGTTTATGCTGACCGAAATGGCTTCGCGTGAACGGGAGTCGGCCAATGACGTGCTGAACGATACTACGTCGGGCGGGGATCTGGTAAAGCTGGTGCAATTGCAGGCGGCCAGAGCAAAAACCAACCGAGCTTTTGCCGAGCTGCTGCGTGAAATCAGCGACTCTGCTGCACTCACGCAGACCATCGAACTGACTCGTCAGCATTTGACGCTGGTGCGCCAGAGCGTTGATGAAACGATAGGCAAAGTACCCATAGACCGTAAGCCGGATGAAGTGCGCAGTGTTATAGAGCAAATGATTGCAGTGATTGATGATCTGACGCCGGCCATCACGCTGCTGAGCAATGATGTACTGGCGTATTTCCCCAGCGCGACCAACCGGCTGACGGCTGCGCGTCTGACCGCTAATCTGCGCGAGTATGCCGGTCAGCTGGGGTCGCAACTGGCGACGGTATTGGTCAAGCAGCAACTGCTGACTTTGCCGGAACGCCTCAATATTGAAAGCCTGCGCGGACGGATCGAATTACTCAATCAATATGTCAGCGGACGGGCGGCAGCCACGGCCGAATCAGGCACGATCAAGGCGGCCAACCGGCGCATGCAACAGCGTTATTTTGCTGCGGCATGGCTTTTTGTCGATTACCAGATCAAGATTAATTTGCTCGACGCCAGCTATACCGTCGATGCAGCAGAGTTTGTTGACTACTATGCGCCACAAATGGAATCGATTGCCGATTTGCGCAATGTCCTGATGCGCGAAGCGGTGGCCGATGCGGCACGGGAAGTGAGCGCTGCGCGTTCGGAGGTATTGCTGTCGAGTGTGCTGGGCTTATTAACGCTGGGCATTCTGGCCTGTACTTTGTGGTTGATCCAGCGCCGTGTCATTCGTCCATTAAGTTGGATCACGGGGCTGATTGTCGATATTTCTGCAGGCAAGCTGCAGACTGAAATACCCAAATCCGGCCATCAGGATGAAATGGCCGAGGTGATACATGCCATCGAGGATTTGCGGCTCACTAGCCTGGCGCGCCAGGCCTTGGAGCAGGAACGCCTGATTTTGCTCGAACAGCAGGACAGACAGAATCTGGCGCTGGCTTCGCAGCAGGCTTTGTTGCAAAACATTCTGGATCATGCACCGATCAATATCGCTTTTGTCACCGATCAGCAGATTCGCTTTGCCAACCAGAAATGTATCGAAACCTTTGGCGTTCAACCGGGTGATCGCTCTCCGTCATTGTTTGTTAATCAGGCTGAACGAGAGAACCTGCTTGCGCAATTGAATCAGCAAGGGATTTTGGAAAACCGGGAAGTTCAGCTCTACAACCATCAGCAGCAAATCCGAATCATGCAGACAACTTTTATTGCCGTGACATTGGGCGGTGAGGAAGGAATTCTGGCCTGGCTGGAAGACATCACCGATGCCAAGGCCGCAGAGCAGCAAATCGCCGAGCAGCGCCGCGCCATGCAGCAATTGCTTGATTACAGTCCGGTTGGAATGGTCTTCAGTACCCAGGGGATTTTCCGCTATACCAACGCTGAATTTGAAAAAAAATTCGATGCCTATGCCGGTGATCGCGCCGAATCGATTTATTTGACGATGGCAGACCGCGCCGAAGTGCTGGCATTGACGAAGCAGCAAGGGCTGCTCAGTGGCCGCGAAATGTGGATGAAAGGACCCGGTGGCGAGCGACGACTTTTCCTCGGTACTTTCCTGCCGCTGGTTTACAACGGCGAAGAAGGGCTGATGGGCTGGTTGATGGACATTACCGAGCGCCGTGCCGCCGAAGAAACGATCAGGAAAATGGCTTTATACGATCAACTGACCGGCCTGCCCAACCGGCGCTTGCTTGAAGAGCGCCTGCTGCAACTGCTGGCCTTGATGCAGCGGGAAAAACAGAAAATGGCGGTGCTGTTTCTTGATCTGGATCGCTTCAAACAGGTCAATGATGAGCACGGCCATGACGCCGGGGACTGGCTGCTGATCGAGGTCGCTCGCCGAATGAATAGCTGCCTGCGCCAATCCGATACGGCAGCGCGAATTGGCGGTGACGAATTTGTCGTGCTCTTGCCTGACGCGCATGCGGTCAAGGACGCTGTGGCGGTGGCAGAAAAAATCCGGCTTGCACTGGAACAAGCCTTTGTGATGCCGGACGGCACCGTGCTGGATATTTCATCGAGTATCGGCGTCGTGATGTACCCGGATCAGGCCGATAATCCGGCAGATTTGCTGCGTTTTGGCGACGAGGCGATGTATGCCGCCAAGAAGCGTGGGCGCAATGCGGTTGAGGTATTTGTTGCGGATTGAATAACATCTGGCATTAATCGGGTTTGACCTGATCCAGACCCTGAGTGAAACCCTGTGGGGTTTCGCGCCCTGCGCATGCTACCCATACCGCTGCTGCGCCACCACCGCCAGCCCGCATCCCACACTACCAAAGTGATCGCCTTCGACGGTTCTGGCTGCGGGAAATGCCGCAGCGAGTGCGGCTCGCAGCGCAGGAACGGCAGACGAGCCGCCGGTGAAAAATAGCGTGTCGACAGCAACGGGCGCGACGCTCGCTTGCGAGAGAGTGGCTAGTGCCGAAGCACAGACGCGGCGGGTTTCCTGTGCTATCGCGGTCTCGAACTTCTCGCGGCTGATGTTGGTCAATAAGCCTTTTTCGGCTTCGATCAGATCGAGTTCGACTTCGAGCCGATCAGACAGCGCAATTTTCGCCTCCTCGACTCGCATTGCCAGATGGTGACCAGCCTGCTGACGAATGACGCTCAATAGTCGCTCGAAACGTACTTTGTCGACGACTTCGGGCGAAATATCCTGAAAAGTACGCCACATTTTGCGCGTATAGGCGAAGTTGATCGTGTGCCACGTTGCGAGCTGGAAAAACACGCTGTTCGGAAACTCGGCATTATTACTCAGCAAGCTGCTCATCCCGAGTTCGGGCATCACGCCGGCGAGCGATAGTCGCTTGTCAAAGTCAGTACCCCCGATATGTACCCCGGCACTGGCCAATAAATCCGCGCTACGGTCGGCAATACCCCGTCGTTCTGGTGAAAGGCGCACCAGCGAAAAATCCGACGTGCCGCCGCCGATGTCGATAATCAGTACCAGTTCTTCTTTTTCAATCCGCTGCTCATAATCATGCGCGGCGGCAATCGGCTCGAATTGAAAGCTGACTTCCTTAAAGCCCAAACCACGCGCGATGTCGGCCAGTGTCGCTTGCGCCTGATCGTCGGCGGCCTGATCGTCGTCGACAAAATGCACCGGGCGACCAAGGACAACCGCATCGAATGTTTGACCCGCCGATTGCTCGGCACGGCGTTTCACTTCGCCAATCAACTGGCCAATCAGGTTTTTGAATGACAGATGTCGCCCGCCGATTTCGGTACCCGCGTCCATCAGGCTGCTGCCGAGCAGGCTTTTCATCGAACGCATCAAACGGCCTTCATAGCCTTCGAGGTATTCAGCCAGTGCGGCGCGGCCATAGGCGAGCGTATCTTCTTCCAGATTGAAAAACACTGCCGACGGCAAAGTCAGCTTGCCGTCTTCGAGCGCCAAAAGTCGGGCCCCCGTTGGCGTGACAATCCCGGCGGTAGAGTTGGAGGTGCCAAAGTCGATGCCGCAGGCGGAGGCTGAAAAAGTATGCATGTCAAAAACCGGTCAGAAACGCGCTGGTAACGCGGATAAATAAGCCATCAAATCAAGGGGCAAGATGGCAAAGGGCGGGCAAGGCTACGCTGCTTGGCGCGCTGCGTCAAATGGAAAACCGACCACCGGGACTTGCATAAAGCGCGGAGAGATTTTTCCGCTGCAACTTAGCTCGGACTAGCGGTTTGATGGTATTGCTTTTATTTTTGCGTCCGAAAGATTTGCGTCTGATTACGCTGTAGTCGGACATTTTGCAATACAATGTCAGGCAATCGTATTCCCTGAATTTTTGGACGAGCAATGATTTTTTTCTGTGGCGACACGCATGGCCGGTTTGAGCATGTGATCCGCGCGGTGCAGCAGCACCGGCCGGACGCCATCGTTTTGCTCGGCGATATTCAGGCGCCAAGGCCACTCGACGAAGTGCTGGCCGAGATTCTGGATCTGACCGAGGTATGGTATATCCACGGAAACCATGATACAGATAGCTTCTACGACTATACCCACCTGTTTGAATCCAAACTGGCGCACCGTAATTTGCATGGCCGCGTCGTTGAAATTGCCGGCAAGCGTGTCGCCGGCCTGGGCGGAATTTTTCGCGGCCAGATCTGGATGCCGCCCGCGCATCCGAATTACCCAAGTCAGGCGCATTATCTGGCGCATTGCGGGCAGAGCAATTACTGGCGTGGCGGCTTGCCGCGCAAACACCGCAGCACGATTTTTTACGCGGATTACCAGAAACTGGCACAGGAAAAAGCCGATATTCTGGTCACGCACGAAGCGCCGAGCTGCCATCCCTATGGTTTTCATACGCTGGACCAATTGGCGCACAAGCTGGGTGTGCAGCAATCATTTCATGGGCATCAGCACGACTGTATCGACTATCGTCCGCATGATGCGCGGCTGGGCTTTCAGGCCTACGGCGTGACCCTGCGCGGGATTACCGACGAAAACGGCGTCATCATCGATCAGGGCATCCTGCCTGAGTAATTTCGTCTTGCCGATATTCATGCTTCATTCAGCCTCCCCGGCAGATACTGGCGTTAACAAAGTATCTGATAAGGAGAGGCATCATGACTTCATCATTCATCAAACACAGTCTGGGCGCAGTGGTTCTGCTGCTGGCCAGCTGGTCGGCCAATGCCGCCGACGTCGGCTTTTCGGTCAGTGTGGGCGACCCAAATTTCTATGGCCGCATTGACGTTGGCCAGTATCGTCCCGAAGTGATTTACACCCGGCCCGTGATCATTCATCAGGCACCGTATGGCTATCCGCCGATCTATTTGCGCGTACCACCCGGACACGCTAAGCACTGGCATAAACATTGTGGCTATTACGGCGCTTGTGCCCGTCCGGTTTATTTTGTTCATGACCGCTGGTATCGCGACACGTATCGCACGCGCTATTACGGACGTGCGGATTCCGGGTATGTCGGTGAGCGCCATCATGGTCACGGACATCATCATGGTGAGCGCCGTCGGCACGGTGATCGCGATTAATGATTGATCCTATCCCCTGATGTTTTAAGTGACAGGCGCGGGCAAGCCCGCGCCTGCAAAAATTCAACTCAAGAAGGCCGGGTCAATCGTGCTTTTTCTGCCGTCCCCGGTGTTTTTTCCACCAGATATACACGCCGGTGACGCTGAGCATGGCGACGATGAGGCCGAAGATTGACATCATGATCCGTCCCGGCAATCCCAGAATCCGTCCTGAATGCAGCGGAAATTGCGCCTGGACAAACACATCGGCGGCGCTGCCTTGCCACGGTTGTTTGGCGCCCAGAATCTGGCCGCTGTCACCGTCGAGATAAAGCTGAGGATGGCCGACGCCACCCGCGCCATGATCGTCATCGGGGCGGTAAAAAGCGATGGCGTAAACATTGGTCCAGCGATCATAAAAGACGCTGCCCGCTGGTGCTGTCCATTGGCGTTGCACCGCTTCAACGCTGGCGGCAGCAACCGCTGCGGGGGCATTGAGTTTTGGCTGATGCGCGATACTGGCTGGCGTGCGCGTGTCAAACGGCGTAGGTGTCACGTCGGAAACCAGACTCATCGCCGGGAAAAACACTTCGCGGTACAGATTGAGCGAAAAAGCAGTAAACGCAACGATAAACAGCAGCCCCCAAGTCCATAAACTACCGGCACGATGCAGGTCGAAATTGATTTTGTAAGGGCCACTGCCCCAGCGGATTTTCCACGCTGGTTTCCAACGTGCAAACCAGCTTTTTTTCGGCTGCGTGACTGGTTTGGCAGGATTTGCGCTGGCGCGGCGACGCGCAGGGAAGGTCAGCAGCGCGCCGGTAAAGCAATCAATCGTCCAGATCAGCGCGATCACGCCCAAGAGCCAGACGCCCCAGCGATCCGAACCCCAGAAAGCCGGAATATGCAGGCTGTAATGCAGTTTATATAAAAACGACACCAGATTTTCGCTGCTGATCGGCCAGACTGCGCCCCATTCGCGCTTGCCAAGCTCTTGGCCGCTCACCGGGTCGACGAAAATCTGATTAAAGCCGGGCTGGGTCAACGCGCCGGTTTTGGCGTCTTGTGCCGGTTCGGCCCAGAACATCAGCGATTTGCCGCTTTCGGCTTGTAGTGTGAAAAAAGTGATTTTAATTTGCGGGTAGCGCTGTTCGAGCTCGGTCGCCAGCTCAAGCGGATTTTTGCTGCTTCCTGTGCTTGTTGCGGCCATTAGGTGCGGATTAAGCACATCATCGAGCTCGTGATCCCAGGAAATAATCGCGCCGGTTAGCCCGGTAATGAGTAAAAAACCGGCCAGTAAAAGGCCGACATAGCGGTGCAGCAGAACGAGCCAGTGTCGCATGGGATTACCCTCAAAAAAACACCACACCTTGCCCGGCAAGGTGTGGTGGAAGTTGCTATTACGGTGGGATTCGGAGGATTAATACTTCCAGTTGACCGAGGCGCTAAAGCTGCGTGGTGCGCCGTAGAAACCTTGGCCGTAGCTGCCCCAGTACAGGCTGCTGATGTATTTTTCGTCGGTGACATTATTGATATTCAGCGTCGCGCTGAAGTCTTCATTAATGTCATAACGCGCCATCAGGCTCAGCAAGGCGTAGCTGCCTTGCTCAATCGTGCCTGCGCCAGCTTTGGCATGAATCGCATCTTGCCAGCTGACATTGCCGCCCACTTTGATTGCGGGCGCAAAGGGCAGGCGGTAAGTCGTGCTCAGGCGCAGCAAATTGCGTGGCAAATAGGTGCGAACGTCTTCACCTGCTGGGTTTTCCAGCGAGAGGTGGGTGTAGCCCAGATTAGCTTGCCAGTCGCTGGTGATTTGGCCGGAAACATCGAACTGAACACCGCGTGATTCGGCGTCAATGCCGGTGTAATACGCTTTGAAGTTAGCATCGTAGCCAGCCTGTTCGGCCAGATTGCGTTGCTCGGTTGCGAAGTAGGCCAAAGACGCGTTCAGCGTGTTATTAAAGAAAGCCGCTTTTACCCCGGCTTCGCTGCTTTTACCTTCAACGGGTGCCAGAACATCGCCGCTGACATTGGTTTCGTGCTGCGGATCGAAAATGCGGGTATGGCTGGCATAAACCGAGAAATTGCTGTTCAAGTCATAAGTCACACCGACATACGGGGTGGTGTCGCTGGCGCTGGTTGCGCGTGAAGTGCCATAAGAAACGCCGGTGATATCCACATTGGTCCAGCGTGCGCCGACGATGACTTTCAGCGGGTCGGCCAGATTCAGGCGGCTGGCCAGGTAAACGCTCTGACGTTTGTCTTTGAAATCACTGGTATCGAACCTCGCGTCAAATGTAGGCTTGGTATAGTGCCCATCCCAGCCGAGCAGCGGTGGCAAAGCTGTTCCGATGCCTTGGCCATAACCCGACCATTCTGCTTTTTTCGATTGCGACAGATTACCGCCAACGCTGATGTCGTGCTTGCGGCCAGCGACTTCAACTTGACCACTGAATGCCAGATCGGCGATGTCCTGCTTGGTTTTCATCGTGTACGCCGACGGGTAGCTGTACAAGCCCAAGCCCGTCTGTGCATCCGGCGTGCCGTAGACGTAGAACAATTCGCTCTCGCTATCGAATTCATTGTGCGTGTAAACCAGTTTGGCCGACCAGTCTTGCGCTAGCTTTTGCGTAATTTCGGCAAAGGCGGTTTTGCTCCCCGAATCCATGTATGCCCAGTCGGCAGCCGTGCTCGTTGACCTTGGGTAGTTGGTCGGCGTGCCGTCGGTATTAATCAATGGCAAAGCGCCCCACATCGGGCTGTCGACCCGGGTTTCCTGCTGCGTATAACCGACGCTCAGCAGCGTGGTGTCGGTGAGATCGGCTTCGATGATGCCGGAAATCACGCCTTTATCGCGGCCATAGCGATCCAGATACGATTCTTTGGTTTCCAGCGCGGCGATCAATCGGGCGCGAACGCGACCCGATTCGCTCAAGGGCGCTGAAATATCAGCTTCGGCGCGATAATTCTGCCAAGAGCCTGCGCTGATGCTGGCATTGGCGGCAAAAGTATCGGTTGGCCGTTTACGAACGAAGTTGACTGCTGCGGACGGCATGCCAGTACCGGTCATCAAACCGTTGGCACCGTAAACGACGTCGACGCGGTCATAAATCACGGTATCAATATCGCCATTGACCAGATCATCGCTAAACGGCACACCAATGCCGTCAATTTGGAAGTTGGTGACGTCAAAACCGCGTGAAGTGTAGTAAGTGCGGTCGGTTTCAATGCGCTCGACGGTCACGCCTGCGCTGTATGACAGCACATCATTGACGCTATTGAGGCCAAAATCTTCGATCTGGCTACGGCTGATGACCGAGACCGTTTGCGGCGTTTCGCGCAAACTCAAATCGAGCTTGTTTGCTGATTTGCTTTTGGTTGTCGTGTAGAGGCCAGTCGCTTCGGTCGAAGGTGTCGCCGTGCTATCGGCAGTGACGCTGACTTCGGCGAGCGTGACTTCATCGGCGGCGTGAACCAGTGGCGTAAAGCTTAAAGCAGCCAGCAAGGCCGCTAGCGGTTTAAGGCGGATGCGTTTGAGCGGCATCGCGTTGGCTGCTGGATGGGGTTGGAAGTGCATGATTGAAACTCCGGAATTCGATTGCTTTGCGGCAAGAGCCAAACAAGCCACGCAAATACTCGTACGCGATGACTTGGGTTAAATTGAGAATACGAATTGTAATGATACTAATTATCATTTGCAATGGTGCGATGTAGTTTGATTGCACGATGCCGCATCTTATTCATTGATAGGGATGTATTGCTGGGGGGGGGGCGAGCAGGGGCTTGAGGCAGCAATAGCTCAGGCGAGAATCAGATGGTTATCCCATTGTCTACGGGTATATTGTTCAAGCGCTTTTACAGTATTGCTTGCGGGGCTATACCCGTAGATGCTACCGGCTTCGCTGCTGATCCACGCTTGCTGGCCATTGCTGGCGATTCCGGCAGGACGCTCAATGCTGATGCTTTCAAGCGGCGTGCCGTCGCTGCGCCAGCGCGCCAGTTGGCCGCCGCGCAAGGCGCTGATCAGAAACTGATTGCCGACTGCGGCGATGCTTGCGCCGTAGCCCATCAGTTTGGGCGTTTGCTGCGCAATCACCAGCTCGCTTGCGCCGGGGCGCAAATAGGCGAGCAGCGGCGCTTCGCTGTGTTGAGCAACGCTGGCGTATTCGGCCTGCATCGCAACGCCGAGCGTGCCGTCGCTGGCGAGCGCCAGATGGCGCAAACTCAGCGCCTTATCGGCCAGCTCATATTGCGCCAGCGCTTTGCCGCTCGGCCAATCGAGCAAAGTCAGATTGGCGCTCATCGCGCCGCGATTGAGTTTGGCGCGCCCCGTTTCGGGTAAAGTCAGGATGCCACCGTTGGCAACGGCCAGTATCTTGCCCGGCACTAGCCACAGCAACTCATGTGGGCCTATACCCTGAGTGGGCATTTCGCCCAGGCGTCGTAAAGTTGCCGCGTCGTACAGCCCCAAAACGCCTTGGCCGCTTTCGTCATTATTTTCGGTCGTCAGCAGCGTATTGCCATCGGGCGACAAAAGCGCGTGGCCGAAAAAATGTCGGTCAAATTCGGCGTCAACGAGTTTGAGCAATTCGCCGCGCTGCCAATTGATTTTCGCCAGCCAGCTCCCTTGGCGGCGGCTGACGACGATGGCTTCGCCCTTGCTTAGCGGCACAATGCCATGACCCCGGCCGGGCAAATTGATCGCCGCGCTCTGCGGCGTATTAAGCGCGACCCGGCCTACACCTTGCGCGCCATCGCCCAAGTGGGCGCTGAGCAAAACCGGCTCGGATTCAGCCGCGCCCGCCAGCGCGCTATAGCCCAGACTCGATAAGCTCAGCGCAGCGAATTGGAGGAAATGGCGACGGTTCACGGTTAATCCCCATCACCCTCAGTAAAACCCAGACTCAAATCGAGCTTTTCGGCGATCTGGTTTTGCAGCCGGGCTTTGCTTTGCTGTACCGCTTTGTAGCAAGCACTGCGAGCTTTGCCGCTGGCTTTGGCGAGCGAAGTCGGCAGTGCGCCGCACAGTGATCTGGCTTGTGCAATATCGGCGCGCATCGCTTTGGCGAGCGCGGCTTCGCCGTCTTTTTCCAGTTGCAGATTAATGCCTTCAATTGCTTGGGCAAAGCCGGCAAATTGCGCCAGAAATTGCGCTTTTTCGCTGCCGCTGCGCCATTCGACAAACTGATCGGCGTTAACCTCATCGGCGGTCGGCATGCGTTTGAGCAGGCCGGTCAGGCTGGCGAGCATCAGGTTCACGTGTTCCGAATACATATTCTGGCGAAAGAAGGGATTTTCAGCGCCCAGCTCTGCGCGGTAAATGCGCCAGCCTTCGTCGAGCGTGTGCGTTTCGGTCGCGATTTGGCGGCTGATTTTGGCCAGATAGTCGCAGCGGGCGGGTGTTTTCAGGCTGGCCAGAATAGCGGCTGGCGATGAGCTCGCTACGCCGTCGCCCCACAATAAATATTCAGCCGCAGCCAAGCCTTGCGCTGCGACATTACCTTCGCCACCTGCAATCGCGCTATTGAGTTCGGGCAGGCGGATAGGACGAAAGTCGATTTTTCGTCCTAAACGCGCCAAAACCATAGGGCCAGCGGGGGCACCGTCGAGCGAGCGCCAGGCGGTACTTGCTGCCAGCCACGCAGTGCGCGTTTGCGTCAGTTTGGCCGCGTCAGGCTGAGTGCACAGCGCTGCGGCGCTGCTCGCCAATTGGTCGGCGGCCTGGGTGAGTGAAGCGTGGCGCGGCAAATAGCCTTGATCCAGCCAAGCTTGTGCAGCGGCAATATCGGGCATCGCGCCGCTGGGCGCGTCGTCTTCAGCCCAGACGCAGTTCAGCGTGGCCAGGAAACTGAAAGCCAGCAATGTTTGAGTCAGTTTATTCATATTGCCCTCTTTAATGGCAGGAATAAGGTAGCGCCATCACGGTAATTGATCACGCTGCGTGCAAGTGGCGATGTTTTGCCGTGTTCCCCCCTTTGCAAAAGGGGGGGCTAGGGGGGATTTCTGCACTATTTGACATCTTGGCTGCTGAAGCCGTGTCAAATCCCCCTTAATCCCCCTTTAAAAAGGGGGAAACTACTGTAGCAGCGCTTCGGTGTTGTGGTTCTTACTTTCCTGCAATCACAGCGATTGCAGGAAAGTCGTCAGGTTTTCTCGATCTTGCGCGTTCAGTTTCAATACGTGCTGTTTGCTCGCTTCGGCTTCGCCGCCGTGCCACAGTACGGCCTCCATCAGATTACGCGCGCGGCCGTCGTGCAGATAGCGCGTGTGACCGTTGACTGTTTTGACCAGCCCCAAGCCCCATAGCGGCGGCGTTTTCCATTGACGACCAGAAGCGCGGCCATCAGGTCGGCCGTCGGCCAGGCCGTCACCCATATCGTGCAAGAGCAAATCGGTGTATGGGTAAATGGTCTGGTTGGCAAGCTGCGGAATGGCTGGGAAAGTGCCGGTTTTATAGCTAGGCGTATGGCAGCTGACGCAGTTGGCGTCTTTGAAGATTTGCTTGCCGCGCAACACGTCCTGGCTATCGGCGTCACGTCGCGTCGGTACGGCCAGCGTTTGCGAATAAAAAATCACCTGTTGCAGCGTTTTATCGTCGATCTCTGGCTTACCGCCGCTGGGCGATTTGCGGCAATCGGTTTGCTTCGGCATGCAATCCTCAAGCGGATTAATGCTGGAGGTAATGCCGATGTCGCCCAAGAAAGCACCAGCGCTTTGATGGCCGATTGACGCGACATTGGCTTTCCAGCCAAAACGGCCCAGCAGCTCTTTTTTCGGATTTTTAGAGAAGGCATCAAACACATAATTGGGCTGACCGGCGATGCCCTTGCCCTCGGCCTTCTGGCGTTCGGCGTTGGCCAGAATATCTTGCTGGGGTATTGCCTCCAGGAGTCCGAGGCCAATCATCTGTGGGGCAATACGGGGGGAGAGCATAATGTCTTTATGCAGCGGGCCGTAAGCCAGATCGCTAATGTGGTAGCTGGGTTTGAGCAGGCTATACGCCGTACCATCGGCAAACTGGCCTTTGATCTCGCTGTATTTAATCTGCACTTTGCCTTCGGGTTTGACGCTGGGAATCGCGCGATTATTGAGCTGGCCGCCGTAGACCGGATCGGGCTTCTGACCGGGAATCGATAAACGCAGCAACAGCGCCATCGGCTGCTCGGCCGGGTTTTTCAGATCGGTTTGCAAGCGATTGGCAAAATCAGGCGGCGCGCCACGGCCGTCCATCGTGTGACAAGCGCCGCACGATTGCGCGACAAAATGCGGCCCCAAACCATCGCGCGCCTTGGTCGACGACGGTGCTTCAACCCACGCTTTTTTAAAGAAGGAATTACCGACGACAAAGGTGGTCTTTTGCGCGTCGGTGAGGCCAGGGTAGGGCAGCGAAAACGCATTTTTGCCGTGATCGTCGATGGTGCCAACTTCGCCGCCGGGAAATTCTTCGCTGGCGATAAAGGGCGCGAGCAAGCCTTTTTCATACGCCGCCAAGACGCTGCCGGTGCCGAGCAAACAGGCGGTGAGCAGCCAGAGTGATTTCGTTTTCATTTCTATTCCAGTACAACAGTTCCAATGCAAAAGCCCCAGCGACCCGCTGAGGCTTGGTAAGTAATTGGACAAAAGTTTTCAAGCAAGGCGCAAAGCCGAAGACAGTACAAGTAGTACGGCGAGGCGAAGCAACGATGCGTGAAGACTTTTGCTTTAATACTTAATACGATGCTAAAGCGAATTAAACGCTGGTATTCAGCCGTTTGATGCCGAGTGCTTTGGCGGCGTTGACCAGATTTTTGGTCTGGTTTTTTAGCGATTCAACGACGGCCTGGACGCGCTTGCGACCCGGCGCATCTTTTTTACCGACGATTTCACGATCAAACGGTGCCTGAATGGCTTCAGCTGCTTTCACGCTCGCTGCCATATCGGCACTCACAGCATCAGCAGTCGCTGCGTCTTTTTGTGCGACCAGTTGTTTCAAGCTCGCACCCGAAACCACTTCGCCCGAACGACGGACAAAGCGCGCTTCCCAGACGTTCTGAATGCCTTTGGCATTGGTGACGATATCGCGGTGCGTGTTGTCGGCAAAGCAAGAGTGTTCGTCTTCCTGATTTTGCGTGTCGAGTGCAACTTCGATCCGTTCGCCAGCGAGTTCGCCGCGACTTAAAGTACCGAGGCTGGTGAAGATTTTCTTGATGCTGTCATCGCCGCCTTTTTCAAACTGAGCGCGGAAATTTTTGCCATTCGCTTGCCATTCTTTCTCGACGCTCGCGAGGTCATTCACCAGCATTTGCGTGACCAATTTCAGGTATTCGGCGCGGCGTTTGGCATTTGGGGCTGTCGTGTAATCAGTAAACGCGCGCTGGCCGGCGCTGTCTTTGCTCAAGTCCTGACCCCAAAGTAAAAACTCAATCGCATGCCAGCCGGTGGCGATATTTTCTTCGCCGCCGCGCTCGTTCAGGCTGCGCAATTTGGCTTCGGTGATCGGCGTTTTGCTATTGATAATGCCGGCTTTGGCCTTGCCTTTGACACCGTCGATATACGCTTCATCGAGTGGCCAGGCGTTGATAAAACCTTCCGGCCCCGTTTCCGAATCAATCGGGCCGCCGTAGAAACGGAAAGCTTCGGTCTGACCATACCATTCACGCGCTTCACGCCATGAATCTTGCGCGGCTTTTAATGAATCCGCCGAAGGCGCCGCCAGAAAAACGTCGATCTTGGCCTGCATCTCGCGTGCGCTGGCGAGGCTGTCCTGATAAGACGCAGAAACCAGTACCGCGTATTGGCTAACGACTTGCTGGGTATTGACCTCAGCGGCCTGTGCAGATAGTGCAAAACTGGCGCATGCAATAGCGACTAGCAATTTCTTCATGATGTGATTTCAGCGAATGTAATGGAAGAAAAAATTCTAATCGAACTGGTTTTTAAATGCAAACGATTCTCGTTAACAAAATTGCGCTATGTACCCGGATTATTTGATAAAAAGACCTGACAGCAAGCCAGTCCGGGCTCAGTTTTATGCATTTTCCTGACTTGCTGTTGTCATAATGAGATTGATAATGATTATTATTTAATATATTGTGCAGCGCTTCCAATACGTTCAAATGAACAGAAACGCCGCGCCATTCCATGGCAGGCGAGCTCGGAGACAGTGGAATGCGCGAAACAATCTATGACTTTATTGGCATCGGGATAGGGCCGTTCAATTTGGGGCTGGCTGCGCTTAGCGAGCCATTGAGCGACGTCAATGCCCTCTTCCTCGATATGGCCGACAGCTTCGACTGGCATCCCGGCATGCTGCTTAATGAGGCGACGCTGCAAACGTCCTTCATCGCCGATCTGGTCACGCTGGCCGACCCGACCAGTCCCTACAGCTTTCTGAATTACGCCAAGCAGGTCGGCCGGCTGTACGCTTTCTACATCAAGGAAGATTTTTTCCTGTTGCGTCAGGAATACAACCAGTACTGCAAGTGGGTCGCCTCGCAGCTCTCCTGTTTGCGTTTTGGGCAGTTTGTCGAGTTGGCGCGCTACGATGAAGCTCGTCGCTGCTATGTGTTGAGCTGCCTGTGTACGCGTACCGGTCGTGTGAGCCAGTATTTGGCGCGCAAGCTGGTGCTGGGTACCGGCACCAAGCCGCAACTGCCGCGCTGCTGCGATGGCGTGCCGGTCGTTCACAGCGGCCAATACCTCGCGAACCGGGCCGAGCTGCAGCAGCACAAGACCATCGCCGTCGTCGGCAGCGGGCAGAGCGCCGCCGAGATCTATCTTGATCTGCTGAAAGACGCGCCGCGTCACGATTACCGCGTCGACTGGATCACCCGCTCGCCGCGCTTTTTCCCGCTGGAATACACCAAGCTCACGCTGGAAATGACCTCGCCCGACTACATCGACTATTTCCACGCGCTGCCCGATTCGGTCCGCGACCCGCTGCTCGACGCGCAAAAGGGCCTCTACAAGGGGATCAACCGCACATTGATCAATGCGATCTACGACGAGCTGTATCGCCAGAGCCTGGTCGGCTCGCCGCCGTCGATGTTGCTGAGCAATACCGAGATGAAAACCGTCGAACACGATGCGCAGCGTGGCTATATGCTGGCGCTGCATCACGATGAAACTGGGCAGACGGCTAATTACAGTTGCGATGCGCTCGTCGTCGCTAGTGGCTACGGTTATCAGGAACCCGCTTTTCTGCAAGGAATCGCGCCGCGCATCCGGCGCGACACGCAAAATAGGCTCGCCGTTGCGCGTAATTACAGCGTCGACACGCACGATGGCGAGATCTTCGTACAGAACGCCGAGCTGCACACGCACGGGCTGGCCGCGCCCGATTTGACGATGGCCTGTCATCGCAATTCGGTGATCCTGCGCGAAATCCTCGGCCATGCGCCTTACCCGATCGAGGAACGCGTTGCTTTCCAGACTTTCGGCATGCTGCCAGCGATTGAACGGGAGCAGGTATGGGTCTGAAATTCTGGCTGATCGCGATGACGGCCGTCGCGGTGGTGGCCGACACGATGCTGCTGCCGTTCTACCCGCAATATTTTGCCGAACGTTTCGGCGTGACCGATCCCGAGCACATCGGCCTGTACACGGCGGCGATCTGCCTCGTCGCGATGCTGTCGCTGCCGCTGTGGGCCAAGCTCGTCCGCCCCGGCGGCACGCTGCGGCTATTGATGTGGACGCAGGTCGGCGCAGGGCTTTTGTGCATCGCCTGCAGCCTGACCGACAATCTGTGGGCGTTCTGGGCGCTGTCGCTGGCGATGATCGTCTTCAAGGCCAGCTACCTGCTGATCTACCCCTATCTGATGGAGGGCGTCGCCGAGGAAGACCACGCCAATACCATCGGCGTTTTGTCCATCGTCGTGCATTTCGGCCATATCGCCGGCGCGGTGCTGGGTGGGCTGGCGCTGGCCTACTGGCCGCTGCAGCACGCCTTTTTGCTGATGGCCGTCGGCGATGTCGTGCAAATTGCCGTTTGCGCCGGACTGATCATCGCCGGGCTTGAGCGTCCCGTCGATCCGGCTGCGTCGCAAAGCACTGAACCGCTGCGCACCTCATCAGGTATCCACGCGCTGGGTTTGCTGATGCTGGTTTTCTATTTCAGCGAATACCAGATCGTTCCCTTCTTCGTCGAGTACTGGAAGCAAATCGCGCCGGGACACGGCGTGCAGCTGGCGTCGTGGGTTTATGCGATTCCGGCCGGTGTGGGGCTGCTGGCATTGTGGTTCAACCACCGAGCTGTCCGCGGCGACTGGGCGCGTAGCATCGTATTCTGCCTGTTACTGGGGGTCGCCGGGCTGGTCTTGCAGGGTTGCGGGAAGCCGGGCTGGGTGCTGCTGGGCCGGTTGATGTTTGGCTGGGCGTCGTTTCAGCTGACGGTGCGGCTCGATTCGATGATTTTCGAGCGCAGCACTCCTGAGGCCTACGCGCACGACTACAGCAAGATCAATATCTACCAGAACGTCGGCGTGCTGATGTCCTACTACGGCGCCGGCTGGCTGGTCGGCCAACACGGGCTGGCGACGCCGTTCTGGCTCGCCGCCGCAGGCTTTGCGCTGACTTTGCTGCTCTTCCCGCTGCTCAGCGCTCCGCGTCCTTTTTTCCAACGTCTTGCTAACCGGAGCACCGCCGATGTCTTGCCCTGATTTGCTTATTACAACGCCTTTTCGATATACCGTCGATGGTATTGGCGAATTCGTTATTCTGCCATTGGGTCGCAGCGACATACCCCTGGTTCACGAATGGGTGACTACAGAACGCGCCAGTTTCTGGGGCATGCAAAATCAAACGCTGGCCCAAGTCGATGCCGTCTATCAGTCGCAAATCGATTCAGCGCACCATGCGCCATATATGGCTTTTTGCAATGGTAAACCCGCTTTTTTGCTGGAAACCTATGACCCTGCACATGATGAACTGGGTGAGCACTATCAGGTGTTGCCGGGTGATCGTGGCATGCACTTTCTGGTCGCTCCGGTAGCTGCCAGCCCGGTGCACGGATTTAGCCGTGCAGTGATGCAAACCATCCTCGCTTTCCTGTTTAGTGATGATCAGGTGACTCGGATCGTCGTTGAGCCGGATGTGCGCAATGAAAAAATCCATCCGCTTAATCGTGCCGCCGGTTTCGAATACCTGCGCACGGTCGAGCTTTCCTACAAGACCGCCTGGCTTGCCGTCTGCCAGCGGCAGCAATTTCAAGAATCCCAGCGTTTTCACGAATCATCATCAGCGCAATTTTGCATGGAGACTGCATCATGACTGCCCGTTTACCTCATCCGATTCCCGCCGACTGCCCACACCTGAACCCTGAAGTCTGGAGCAAGGTCAACCGCCTGCTGGTTCGCAAGGCACTCAGCGAATTCGCCCATGAGAGCCTGTTTGCCCCGGTGGAAACCGGCGCCGGCCAGTACGTCGTTTTCAGCGACGACGCCCGCACCGCCTACCATTTCGCCGCCAGCCGCCTGCCGCTGAACCACTGGAGCATTCCGGCCGATTCGATCCGCAAGGAGGTCGACGGCGTCGAACACGCGCTCGATGCGCTCTCGTTCATGATCGAGCTGCGCGACACGCTGAAACTGAAAGACCACGTACTGCCGGTGTATCTGGATGAAATCAGCGCGACGCTGTACGGCAGCGCGTTCAAGCACGACCGGATCGCACCGAGCGCCGCCGAGCTGATCGATGCGGACTTCCAGACCGTCGAAACCGCGATGACCGAAGGCCACCCGTGCTTCGTCGCCAACAACGGCCGCCTGGGGTTTTCGGCGGCCGACTACCGCTCGTACGCGCCCGAAGCCGCGCAAGCCTTTCAAGTCATCTGGGTCGCCGTTCACAAGGATCGCGCGACGCTGTCGATCTCCAGCGGGCTTGATTACGCGCAGATGCTGGCCGAGGAGCTGGGCGCCGATGTGCTTGCACGCTTTGACGCGCGACTGGCCGAGCTGGGATTGAATCGCGACGACTACCTGCTGATGCCGGCCCACCCGTGGCAGTGGCAGAACAAGCTGTCCATGGCCTTTGCTGCTGAAATCGCCCAGCGCAAGATCGTTTATCTGGGCGCCAGCGAAGACGTCTATCTGGCGCAGCAGTCGATCCGCACCTTCTTCAATATCAGCGCGCCGCACAAGCGCTATGTGAAGACCGCGCTGTCCATCCTGAACATGGGCTTCATGCGCGGCCTGTCGCCGTACTACATGCTGGCGACGCCGGCGATCAACGACTGGGTCTATGCGCTGGTCGAGGCCGACGCCTACCTGCAGCAGCAGGGTTTCCACATCCTGCGCGAGGTCGCGGCGATTGGTTACCGCAATCCCTATTACGAAGCTGCGATCAAGGAAAACAACGCGTACAAGAAGATGTTCTCGGCCTTGTGGCGCGAATGCCCGCTCACGCACGTCAATGAGGGCGAAAAGCTGATGACGATGACGGCGCTGGTGCATCTGGACAACGACGGCCGCGCGCTGGTCGCCGAGCTGATTGCGGCGTCGGGCGTTTCCGCCGATCGCTGGGTCGACGGCTATCTGGACGCCTATTTCGCGCCGCTGCTGCACTGCTTCTACCGTCACGACATGATCTTCATGCCGCACGGCGAGAACCTGATCATGGTGATGAAGGATCATCGGCCGGTTCGCGTGCTGATGAAGGACATCGCCGAAGAAGTCGCGATTCTCAACCCGGCCGTCGAGCTGCCGGAAGTCGCCCAGCGCATCTCGACGCACATCCCGGACGACATGAAAACGCTGTGCCTGTTCATCGATGTGTTCGACGGCTACCTGCGCCATCTGGCGGCGATCCTCGAAGAGCAGTGCGAGTACAGCGCCGAGCGCTTCTGGCACGCCGCCGCGCGCTGCACGCACCGCTACCAGTCCGCGCATCCGGATCTGGCCGGGCAGTTCGCCCGCTACGACCTGTTCGCCGCCGACTTCGAGCACTCGTGCCTGAACCGCCTGCAAATGGCCAACAACAAGCACATGCTGAACCTCGAAGACCCGGCGAGCAGCCTGCAGATGGCGGGGCGCCTCGTCAATCCGCTGGCGCAATGGCGCGAGCCGGGCTGCATTGTGGCTGTGCAAGACTAAGCATGGACGCGGCCTTGCCACATCTCGTGCCAGTGCTGTCTGCAACGCTCGATGATGTGGCTCGGGCTATGCCTGCGTTGCGTGGTCGCGTCGTCTCCGGAATTACCGCGCAACCTGAGCTTGCTGCGGACTTGCTGACGCATTGGCGGTTGGTCCAACCCGCAGCTGGACGCTTGTATTGGGCGGCACGTAGCTGGAGCATGCTGATCTGGCAGCCAGCTTATCTGAGTGTGTTCGCCGTATATTGCAGCCGGGTTGCGGTTCCGCTGAGCGGTTTGTGGCAGGACGTTAGTCAGGGGAGTACTGCCGGTTTTGCGATAGCGGCGACTACATTAACTGATTCGGAAGCTGACGCGGTAAAGCAGCCGGATGGGCTGATTGCTGCGGCTGCGCACTATTTGCTCGATTACCAGCAGGAGCATCTGCCGCGA
Source organism: Chitinibacter sp. S2-10 (assembly GCF_046530675.1). Classification (GTDB taxonomy): domain Bacteria; phylum Pseudomonadota; class Gammaproteobacteria; order Burkholderiales; family Chitinibacteraceae; genus Chitinibacter. The sequence goes on from NZ_CP172558.1 coordinate 1,327,673, forward strand.
TTGCAGGCGATTGAGCCGTATTCGACCTATCAGGCGGCCTGTATGAGTGTCGATTGCCTGCTTTCAGCTTTGCAGATTGTTGCGGCAAGGCTGAACTGGAATGCTGAAACCGTCTTGTTGCAAGCTGATGTCTGGCTGGATGCGTTGCAGTTGCAACGGCATGGCCGCCTGATGCGGATCGAAACCGTGTCCGGTTCGTGTACCGCACTGGATCGGAAAGGCTGCTGTCAGCACTTTCGTATTCCCGGCGAAACGGCATGCGCGAGCTGTCCGCGCAGGCCGATGTCTGAACGTTTGTTGCTATTGAGTTCCGAATAGACTGAATTCTTATGAACAGGGTCGATCAGTAAAAACCGGCTTCGCCTTCCGGGCGAGTTTTGAAGCGGCGGTGCAGCCAGTAATACTGGCTGGGATATTGACGCGCAATATCTTCGATAAACGCATTCATCCGGTCGGTATCCTGCTGCAGATCACCGCTGGGGAAGTTGTCCCACGCAGGATAAAAGCGCGAAACAAAATGCCCGCGTCCGACGGTGGTAATGATAGGAACGACGGCGGCACCGGTCATTTCGGCGAGTTTGCCCAGCATCGGCAAGGTCGCGGTCTGAATGCCGAAAAACGGCGAGAAAATCGATTGCTGCGCGCCCATATCCTGATCGGGCAGGTAGTAAAAAGGCAGCTTGGCTTTGAGCGCACGAACGATAGGACGAATGCCGTCGGTGCGCTTGATCAGGATCGGATCGTTAAAGCGCGAGCGGATTTTCAGACTGAGCTGGTGAAAAGCGCCGCGTTGTTCGGCATACATGCTCGCGCCCTTGTGCTTTTCGGTATACAGCACACCGCCAAAGTCGAGGCCGAGAAAATGCGGGCAGAGCAGAATCAGCGCCTGACCCTGATGGGGCTCGACGTTTTCAATACCCTCTATCTGTATTAGCCTGTAGAGCCTGGCTGGGCTGGCGTGCAGCAAGATACTGTAGGCAAGAATCGTGCTGCACAGATCGATAAAGTGCTGCCGCAGGATTTGCGCTCTTTGTTTTTCATCCCATTCAGGAAAGCACAATCGCAAATTGGTCTGGCCAATATGGCGGCGTTTTTTGAGCGCGAGATACAGCAGGTGGCCGAGCGGAATCGCGAGCCATTGCATGACGCGAAACGGCAGCCAGTGTATCAGCCAGGTCAGGGCGAGCAGCAAACGCAGTGTCATGCCAATTCCTCCTGCGGGTCGGCTGGCGGTAAAGGCGCACCGGCTGGATGCTTGTAGCGGTGATAGCTCCAGAAATATTGCTCGGGAATCTGGCGAATCAGGTCTTCGCAGTTCTGATTCATCAGCAATGCGTCGTGTTCGGCATCGCCATTGAGTTCGCCGATAAAAGGTTGAACATGAAAACGGTAGCCGCGCGCGATGCCAAGTCGTTCGGTGTAGCAGGGCAGAATGATGGCATTGCTGGCTTTGGCCATTTTGGCGAGTAAAGTCATTGTGTACGCCGGTTTGCCGAAAAATGGCACCCAGAGTCCTTCGCCGCCGCCGGGTACTTGATCGGGCAGCAAATACGCGACGCCGCCCTGCTTGAGTGTTTTGAGCAAAACGCGCACGCCGGAGGCATTCGCCGGTGCCGGTTCGGCGCCGCCGCGCGAGCGCGAATAAATCATCAACGGTTCGAGATAGTCCTGCTTAGGTGGCCGGTATAGTGGCGCAAGCTTTTTGGGGACTAGTCCAGCGACACATACCCCGGTCATTTCCAGCGCGCCCAGATGCGGTGACATAAATATAATTGGCCGGCCGCTCGCCAGTGCGGCCTCGACATGTTCCCAGCCGCGTTTTTCTTTCACTAGCTTGAGCAGATCATCAATCGGCCTCATCCAGTGCGGGAAAAATTCTAATGCTGCAACACCGTGCGCAGGAATACTTGACTTGATTAATCGGTTATAATCAGCGCTGTTTTTTGCGATCGCACTTTGTTTCAGGTTGGTTCTCAGGAAGCGGCGGTGACGGGCAGAGCCCCACCAGACCAGCCAGCCTACGACCCAGCCTAGCGCTTGCAGCAAGGGCAGTGGCAATCTGGCGATCCATTTTGAGAGCGTGAGTAGCATTGAGTAGTCGAGCACGTGATCAGAAAGCAGATTGTAGCTGCGATTGGCCTATTTGGGGTCATGTAACCGAGGGTAATAACAGCAATGAAAGATTTTTTATTTACATCCGAGTCGGTATCCGAAGGCCATCCGGACAAAGTTGCAGACCAGATTTCCGATGCGATTCTGGACGCGATTTTAACGCAGGATAAAACCGCTCGCGTGGCGGCTGAAACGCTGGTCAACACCGGTTTGGTGGTGCTGGCGGGTGAAATCACTACCAACGCCAATATCGACTACATCCAAATTGCTCGCGATACCATCAAGCGCATTGGCTACGACCATTCCGACATCGGTTTTGATTACAAAACGTGTGCGGTGCTGGTGGCTTATGACAAACAATCTCCGGATATCGCGCAAGGCGTAAACGAAGGTCAGGGTCTTGATCTGGACATGGGCGCTGGCGATCAGGGTTTGATGTTTGGCTATGCGTGCGATGAAACGCCGCAATTGATGCCTGCGTCAATTTACTACGCGCACCGTCTGGTGCAGCGCCAGGCTGAATTGCGCAAAGACGGCCGCCTGCCATGGTTGCGCCCCGATGCCAAATCGCAAGTGACGCTGCGTTACGACGGCGAAACCGGCAAGGTCAAAGAAGTTGACACGATTGTCCTGTCGACTCAGCACCACCCGGATGTGTCACACGCGCAATTGTCGGAAGCGGTGATCGAGCATGTGATCAAACCGGTGCTGCCAGCCGAGTGGATTACGCCGAATACCAAATTCCTGGTGAATCCGACTGGTCGTTTCGTGATCGGCGGCCCGATGGGCGATTGCGGTCTAACTGGCCGTAAAATTATCGTTGATACCTACGGCGGTGCAGCGCCACACGGCGGCGGCGCTTTCTCGGGTAAAGATCCATCGAAAGTGGATCGCTCGGCAGCGTATGCAATGCGTTATGTGGCAAAAAACATCGTCGCAGCGGGTATCGCCAAGCAGTGTCTGGTACAAGTGTCTTACGCCATTGGCGTAGCGCAACCGGTGTCGATCATGGTCGATACCTGGGATACCGGCGTGATTTCCAACGACAAAATCGTTGAATTGATCAAAGCGAACTTTGATCTGCGCCCGAAAGGCATTATCCAGATGCTCGATTTGCAGCGTCCGGTCTACAGCCGCACCGCAGCTTACGGCCACTTCGGTCGCGAAGAGCCCGATTTCACATGGGAACGCACTGATAAGGTCGAACAGCTTAAAGCTGCTGCGGGCCTGTAATCTCGCTTTAGTCCAGACAGCCACCTTCGGGTGGCTGTTTTTATTGGTGCTTGCCGCGTTGCAAGCGATGCAGATCAAAATTGCGCGTAATGAATTGTGCTGTAATTACCATCTGATTGTTGTTTTTGCAGGAGACCCACAATGTCGATTATCACTCGTTTGGCTTCGCCCCCTGAATACCGCCAGCTCTCGCAATGGTTTACCGACGCAGGCCAAGTTGCGCCAACGCTGGCCGATATGGTGTTGCTCGCGGAAGAGAATGCCGAGTTGTGCGGCGCGCTGCGCGTGGTGATGGCGCGTGGCCTGATCCGGCTCGATAGCGTGATTGCGCGCGATGATGAGGTTTTGCAGCTCTTATTGCTGCAATCATCGCGTTGGGTTGGGCGCGAAGTGTGCTGGTCGCTGGTGTCCGCACAAGCGTTACCTATGTATCTAGCTGCAGGCTTTATCCAGCAAGACTCAGCGGCAGATACCCTGATAATTGAGGCAAGTGAGCGTGGTTTGCTGATTGTGATGCGCCCTGTGCCACAGGAGGCCGAAGCAGCCGAAGAGATCGTCGTGGCCGCCAGTGGTGGCTCGGCTTTGCCGCCGGTCTGATGGCTGGCAATTCGCCACGACCGGGCTGCCAGACGCCGATTTTTACGCTAGAATTCGCCCACACCGAGGGGCGCTGCAGCCGCCAGCCTGATTCAGGCCAGGCGTTCAGGCTCGGTCGTTAAGTGCTAAACCAAAAGTTCTCATGCATCGTTGCTTCGCCTTGCCGTACTAACTTGTACTGTCTGCGGCTCAGTGCCTTGCCTGAAAACTTTTGTCCAACTACTTATCCAATTCAACGGCGCTCACCTTTCGTTCAAACCCTGCCGGGTTCGATGACGGTGAGCATCGACCCGGCCACATGGAGCATTATCGTGGCCGATTCTCAAAACGTTCAAAACAGTTTCAAAGACTATCACGTAGCCGATATCAGCCTTGCCGCCTGGGGCCGCAAGGAGCTGAACATCGCCGAAACCGAAATGCCCGGCCTGATGACTGTGCGTGACGAGTACAAAGCGCAGCAGCCACTGAAAGGCGCGCGTATTGCCGGTTCATTGCATATGACGATCCAGACTGGCGTACTGATCGAAGCCTTGCAGGCTTTGGGCGCTGAAGTACGCTGGGCATCGTGCAATATTTTCTCGACGCAAGATCATGCTGCGGCGGCGATTGCGCTGAATGGCCACAACGGCCAAGGCACGCCAGTTTTCGCATTTAAAGGCGAATCGCTGGAAGAATACTGGCAATTCACGCACCAGATTTTCGAATGGCCGAATGGTGAACAAGCCAATATGATCTTGGACGATGGCGGCGACGCAACCTTGCTGCTGCATCTGGGGGCGCGTGCCGAGACCGATCTGAGCCTCGTTGCTAATCCGACCAACGAAGAAGAAACCGTGCTGTACGCAGCGATCAAAGCGCAAATTGCCAAAGATCCAAAATGGTATTCAACGCGTTTGGCTGCGATTAAAGGCGTAACTGAAGAAACCACCACCGGCGTACATCGTCTGTATCAGATGCACGAACAAGGCAAATTGGCGTTCCCGGCGATCAATGTGAACGACTCGGTGACCAAGTCAAAATTCGACAATCTGTACGGCTGCCGCGAGTCTTTGGTTGACTCGATCAAACGTGCGACGGACGTAATGGTAGCGGGTAAAGTGGCGCTGGTTCTGGGCTACGGCGACGTGGGTAAAGGTTGTGCGCAATCATTGCGCGGCCTCGGCGCGACCGTGATGGTGACTGAAATCGACCCGATTTGCGCGCTGCAAGCGGCAATGGAAGGCTACCGCGTCGTGACCATCGACGACGTGGCTGATCAGGTTGATATTTTCGTAACGACGACGGGCAATGTGAGCGTGATCGCGCATGAGCACTTGGTGCGTATGCGTAACAATGCCATCGTGTGCAATATCGGCCACTTCGACTCTGAAATCCAAGTTGCCAGCCTGCGCCAATACGAGTGGGACAATATCAAGCCACAAGTCGATCACATCGTGTTCCCAGACGGCAAACGCATCATCTTGCTGGCCGAAGGCCGCTTGGTGAATCTGGGCTGCGGTACCGGTCACCCATCATTTGTTATGTCCAACTCGTTTGCGAATCAAGTTCTGGCGCAAATCGAATTGTTCACCAAGCTGGATCAATACCCGGTTGGCGTGTACGTATTGCCTAAGCATTTGGACGAAATGGTGGCGCGTTTGCACCTGAAGAAAATCGGCGCGAAGCTGACCGTGTTGACTGATGAGCAAGCTGCCTACATCGGTGTACCGAAAGAAGGTCCTTACAAGCCCGCGCATTACCGCTATTGATTGGTAAAGCAAAAGCGCCCACGCGGTGTTACTTCGCCTCGCCGTTCGATGAGTACTGATCTTCGGCTTTGTGCCTTGCGTGAGCGCTTTTGCGTATTCAATTACCTACCCCTTCTGTCTCCTCCCTGAGGGGAGACCCCGCGTCGCGGGATGGGGAGTTGATTAGTTTGAGCCGCCCTTTGTGGGCGGCTTTTTTTATTGCTTCGCGCGCGTGATGAACAATAATCAAGTGCTTGATTGATCAATTGAAAAGGATGAATGATGCTCGATACCCGCCGTGATTTTCTGAAAATAAGTCTGGCCAGCGGTTTTGCGTTGGCGGTGCAGCCTGTTGCAGCAGGTACGATTCAAACCGATAGTGAAGGCTTGCTGGCGGGCGAAATCCGCATTGGCGATATGCCGGGCTATCGGGCGCAGCCAGCGGGCACATCCGCTGCTTTGCCTACCGTGATTGTGATTCAGGAAATTTTCGGCGTTCACGAGCATTTGCAGGACGTATGCCGCCGTCTGGCCAAGCAGGGTTATCTGGCGATTGCCCCCGAGCTGTATTACCGGCAGGGCGATCCGCGCAGCTATGCCGACATCAACGAGCTGATCAAAAATATCGTCAGCAAAGTGCCCGACGCGCAAGTAATGAGCGATCTGGATACGGTAGCAAGCTGGGCTGCGAGTAATGGTGGCGACGCAAAACGCCTAGCTGTTACCGGCTTTTGCTGGGGCGGGCGGATCACCTGGCTGTATGCCGCGCACAACCCGAATGTGAAAGCGGGAGTGGCTTGGTACGGTCGTCTGGTTGGGGTTACGAACGAAATGACGCCGAAAAATCCGATTGATATTGCCAGGGATCTGAAGGCGCCCGTGCTGGGATTGTATGCAGGGCAGGATAAAGGGATTTCACTGGAAAGCGTCGAGCAGATGAAGGTCGCGCTCAAACAACAACGCCAGCCCTTTGGGATGTCGGTCTACGAATCGGCCACACATGGTTTTAATGCCGACTACCGACCGAGTTATCACGAGGCCGCGGCCAAAGATGGCTGGGAAAGTATGCTGAGGTGGTTCAGGCGCTTCGGTGTTTAAATCAGGAGGCTGGCGGGTTGATAGAAAAAGCGGCACGGGAATCCGTACCGCTTTTTTAAATGATTGAGTTTATAGTCCGAAAACAGAAGGATCGAAGCGCTGGAATGGTCCTAGTGGGGTAGTGTCTTTTTCGAATTGCTCGATACTTGGCGTACCGCTCCATAGCTTGTAAACGACTTTGTCCTGCTGGATGATGAAAATTGCGTCGAAATACCAGCCGCTGATCGTGGTATTGCGCTTGAAACCCAAAAAGTCGAGCCAGAAATTACCGTCGCGTTTGCGCAAGGTGCTGCGCTGTTCAACTTCATAAGCAAAGCACGCCAGTTGTTCCGCCACGCAGCGCTGGATTTGTGGCGCCATCCAGCGCGGATCACCACCGCCAGTGAGCGCCAGTCTGCGCATCAGGTCGGCATGGCTCAGTTTGGTGATATTGGGTGTTTTGCTGGGGTTGAGCCCCATTTCGTGCAATTGATCGAGCGTGGTTTTTTCGATTTCGATCGCATTAAATGCGGTTTCGGCCTCGCTGTAGCTCGTCCAAGGTGTGTCGCTGTTTTGAATGGTGCGCGGCAGTAGCGAGGTACATGAAGCTAGCAGTCCACAGGCCAGAGCTGCACTGATTTTGCCCGGTTTCATATTGCCTCCTGCGCGCGATTTATATCATTAGTGTAGTTAGGTTTACTGCCAAAGCAATCGTTCATCAGGGCTGAATTTTCTTTTTAACCGCTTTGCGTGGGGCGTTCGGCGCTTTCAGAATACGGCTTAAACGACGACGGATTTCGTCCGAATCCATCCAGACATCGCTGCCTTTCAAGACTTTGCTGATTTCGGCATCAGAGAGAAACGGCGAACAAATCCGGGTCATGACTTTTTCAAACCAGAGCCCTTGCGCAGCGACTTGCGCCTGTTGCTCGTTACCTTTACCGGCGAGGCTGCCCGAGTAGATGTGAAACATCAGCTGGCAGTTGTCATGGACGATCAATTCATCACCAGAAAGAAAAATAAATGCCGCCATCGAGTAAGCGCGCGCTTCGAGCACGGTTACGACGCGGGCAGCTGATGCACGCATATTGTTGATGATTTGCAGGCCTGTATCGAAATTGCCGCCGGGAGAATTAAGATGCAAATAGATCAGGTCGGTTTCGCTGGCCGAACGCAGGGTATTAAATAAATCGGTGTAAAAATGTGGCGCTTCGATTTCGCCGCAGAAATAAAATGAAACTTGCCGGATTGGTAACTGCTGCTCATATCGTACCAGGCCGGTAAAAGGGAGAATTTCGATTTCGTTCTGATCCGGCAGTTGTGCTGACATGGCTGAAGTACCCCGAGGAATAATCGCTATTTCAGTATGTGCGATGCTGCGTAGTCTTGCGGGAGATTCAATCCGGGAATCTCTGTCGGACGGTAGGGATTTGCGGTGTGGCTGCCATCCCCTGTTTGCGTTACAGTGATTGATCGCTCGTTTTGGAGTTCTGCCATGCTCAATTTTACTTTTCATTCGCCAACCCGATTGCATTTTGGCCGCGGGCAGGTTCGGCAGCTGACCAAGGAAATTCCGGCAGGCAGCCGGGTGTTGCTCACTTCGGGTGGGGGCAGTATTCGTCACAACGGTGTGCGCGATGAAGTGCTGGCTCAGTTGGCGCATTGCACGGTGATTGAATTCTCCGGCATTGAACCCAATCCCGAATACGAAACGCTAAAACGGGCTGCCGAGTTGGGGCGGCAGGAGCGGGTAGACTGGGTGCTGGCGGTGGGTGGGGGGTCGGTGATTGATGGCAGCAAGTTTATCGCCGCAGCAATTGACCTCGAAGTGGGTATCGATCCGTGGCTGATGGTTGGTAATCGCACTCCCATCAACAGTGCAAGGCCGCTCGGCGTCGTGCTGACGCTGCCGGCCACTGGTGCAGAAGGCAATAATGTCGGCGTGATTTCCCGTCGTGAAACGCTCGACAAACAGTCATTTCGCAGCCCTTATTCGTATCCGTCTGTTGCCATTCTTGATCCGTGTTTTACTTTCAGTCTGCCGCCGCGGCAGATTGGTAACGGCGTCGTTGATGCCTTTGTGCATACGCTGGAGCAATACCTGACGTATCCGGTTGACGCGCGCGTACAAGATCGAATGGCTGAAGGCATTCTGCAAACGCTGATCGAAGTCGGGCCAACGACCTTGGCCGAGCCGGATAACTACGATGCGCGTGCCAACTATATGTGGGCGGCAACGCAGGCCTTGTTTGGTTTGATCGGTGCGGGCCAGCCGCAGGATTGGTCCAGCCATGCCATTGGTCATGAACTCACTGCGCTGTACGGGCTGGATCATGCCCGTTCGCTGTCGGTTGTTGTGCCGCATCTGCTGCAATATTGCCGCGCCGACAAGGCCGCCAAACTGAAGCAATATGGTGAACGCGTTTGGGGTTTGCAGGGTGATGATGAAGCCATTATTGATGCAGCCATTGCCGCAACCCGTGATTTCTTCGTGCGCATGGGCTTGCCCGTCACGATGGCGCAGGCCGGGATCAATGCCGGGGAGGCCGCGCAGAAAGTCGAAACAAATTTGCCACGCCATAAACCGCAGCCGGTCGGAGAGCATGGCAAACTGACTGCGCAGGATTGCGCCGCGATTGTGCGAAGCAGTGTGGATTCTATGGAAGCATGACGGTCGTCAGTGGTCGGATTTGAAGTCAGTGCCACAGGAACGGAAAATGCAGAAATTTCATCTTGACCATTTCAAATTTCAGCCAGCATCATCAAAGTATGCTTCAAAAGGGATTTCTTCTCACTCGCCAATGGCGCGATACCGCAGCAGGGACCGAGCTTGATTTTTGGCTGGCTACCGATCATGGCCCGCGCCATATTCGCTTAACACATCAGCGCTCAACCGCCTTCATTCCAGCCTGCCAGCGCGAGCAGACGGAACTCATCTTACGCAATAAGAAGCAGGGGGAAATGCTACGTGCGGAGCTACGCCCACTTGCGCTGTCGGATTTTCAGCATCGAACGGTACTTGGCCTTTATACGAAACAATACAAGCATCTGGGTAAGCTCGAGAGGCAATTGCGTCAAGCGGGCATCGACGTCTATGAAGCGGATATTTTTCCACCTGATCGCTACTTGATGGAGCGCTTTATCACCGGACCGGTCTGGTTTCATGATCAAACCGACGATCAAGTTAGCGTATTAAATAGCGAACTCAAACCTGCGTTGGGCTATCGTCCCCAGCTACGCTTGGTCTCGCTCGATATTGAAACCAGTGCGCGGGGCGAGCTGTATTCGATTGCGCTAGAGGGCTGCGGTCAACGGCAGGTGTATATGCTTGGGCCGCAAAACGGGGAGGATCAGGGGTTTGATTTTACGCTCACCTACTGTGAGAGCCGCCTTCAATTACTGGAAAAATTAAATAGCTGGATTGCTCGCTATGATCCAGACGCCATTATCGGATGGAATCTGGTGCAGTTTGATCTGCGCATTCTGCAGCAACACTCAGAGCAATATCGCATCCCGTTGCGCCTTGGGCGGGACGGCAGTGCTATGGAGTGGCGAAAACATCCCCAGCAAGATCATTTTTTTGCCAGTGTGGCAGGCCGGCTGATTATTGATGGCATCGAAGCGCTGAAATCAGCCACCTGGAGTTTCCCATCGTTCAGTTTGGAATACGTATCCCAAACCCTGCTTGGCGAAGGCAAAGCCAGTGACAATCCTTATCAGCGGATGGATGAAATCCAACGCCGTTTCGAGCAAGATAAACCCGCGCTGGCAAAATATAACCTCAAAGATTGCGAACTGGTTACGCGCATTTTTGCGAAAACGGAGCTAATCCCCTTTCTGCTCGAACGTGCGACAGTCACTGGACTCCCGATCGATCGCAGTGGTGGATCGGTTGCGGCATTTACCCACCGCTATCTGCCATTGATGCATCGCTTAGGTTATGTTGCGCCGAATTTGGGCGATATTCACGGAGCACCCAGCCCGGGTGGGTTTGTGATGAATTCGCAGCCTGGGCTTTATGATTCGGTACTCGTGCTCGACTATAAGAGCCTGTACCCCTCGATCATCCGCAGTTTTCTGATTGACCCTGTGGGCCTGATTGAAGGTATGCAGCATCCTGAAGATGCGTTTTCGGTGCCTGGTTTTGTGGGCGCGCGCTTCTCGCGTACCAAACACTGTTTGCCTGCGATTGTTAGCCAAATCTCGCAAGGACGGGAAGACGCAAAGCGTGAATCCAATGCGCCGCTGTCACAGGCACTGAAAATCATCATGAACTCGTTCTATGGTGTTCTTGGTTCTAGTGGTTGTCGTTTCTTCGATCCTCGCCTTGCTTCGTCGATTACGATGCGTGGGCATGAAATCATGCACAAGACACGTCAGTTGATCGAGCAGCAAGGTTATACGGTGATTTACGGCGATACCGATTCGACTTTCGTTTGGCTAAAACACGCCCATTCAGAGGCGCAGGCTGCGGACATTGGCCACCGACTAGCAAAACACATAAATCACTGGTGGCAGCAGCATTTGCAATCGCAATTCGGTTTAGAAAGCGCACTCGAACTGCAATTTGAGAAACACTATTGCCGCTTCTTCATGCCCACAATTCGTGGCACCGAAGAAGGTAGCAAAAAGCGTTATGCGGGGCTCACCATGCGCGCCGATGGCACGGATGAAATCGTCTATAAGGGGCTGGAAACTGTACGTACCGATTGGACACCACTGGCCCAACAGTTTCAGCAAGCGCTATATGGACGTATTTTCAGAAAGCAAGCTTATCAGGACTTCGTCAGGGAATATGTTGAGCGTACACTGAATGGGGAGTTTGATGACCTGTTGGTTTACCGTAAGCGACTACGCCGGCCGATAGCCGATTACCAGCGCAACGTACCGCCCCATGTTCGTGCGGCGCGAATCGCCGATGAGTACAACCGACAGCAGGGTCGCCCTCAGCAATATCAGAAAGGCGGGTGGATCAGCTATGTGATGACGGGCGCAGGCCCTGAGCCACTCGAAGCCCGGCGCCAGAAGATTGATTACGAACACTATATTGCATCTCAGCTCAAGCCGATTGCCGATGCGATACTGCCATTGCTTCAGGATAACTTTGACAACTTAGTTAGTCGCCAACAACAGCTATTCTGAGTGGCTAATGTGCACGAAGGTCAAAAAGACGTTTTGGGCAAATTTTGGGCGTAAAAAAACCTAGGCTTGAGACCTAGGTTTTTTTACTTTTGGTTGCGGGAACAGGACTCGAACCTGTGACCTTCGGGTTATGAGCCCGACGAGCTGCCAACTGCTCCATCCCGCGTCTGTACTTGGCGATCAGTATTGCTACTGAGAAAAACCGCTTGCTGCGTCACACATTGTCACAGCGACTAAGTAACACATCGAAGCGATTTTTGAGGAATTTGTCTGGTTGCGGGAACAGGACTCGAACCTGTGACCTTCGGGTTATGAGCCCGACGAGCTGCCAACTGCTCCATCCCGCGACAGAGAGGGCGAACTATATAGCCGACGTGCTTTACTGTCAATTTTTATTTTCAAATGGGGCGCTGGAAGGGGGCTGTTAGGAGGGATTTGTGCTTTGCGTTTGATGCCCGGCAAGCTTCGGGTGATGAAACTAACCTACAATCTATTGTCCTCATCCTATCGGCGCGCAATGATGCACACCTTCCCCGCAACGGCTGTTTTACCTCTGGATCAGATCTTGGCGCTGGTGCTGGACGCCGGGGTACTTTTGCATCAATCGGGTTCGGGTACGCACCGTACTTCGTCGGCGATGCAGCGGATTGCCAAGGCCTTGGGGGCCGAACGGGTCGAGACGATGATTTCGTCGACCAATATTGGCGCGACGATTGAGCGCGCAGGCGAGACGGGCAATGAAACGCAAACCGCTTTTCGCAAAGCGCCGCATATGGGCGTCAATTTTGCGACGCTATCGGCGATCCGCCGCTGGTTGTATCAACTGGAACAGCACCATCCTGATGCCGAAGCTGCGCGTGTGCAGTTGAGTGAAATTGCCCGTCGTGCAACGCATTATCCGCGTTGGCTGATTATTTTGACGGTGGGTATATCGTGCGGGGCATTTGCTGCATTGTTTGGTGGCGATATACCTGCCATTGTATATACGACAGTGGGCGCTGCGTGCGGTATGGCTGTGCGTTTTGCGCTGGTGCTGCGGCACTTCAAACCGTCGATTTTTGCGACCGCAGCGAGCTTTGTCGCGCTGCTGTTGACCGGCTTGCTCGCGCGCTGGGGCAGTGCGACGCCCGATGCGGCGCTGGCCGCATCGGTGCTGTTTCTGATTCCCGGTGTGCCGCTGATTAACGGGGCATCTGATTTATTAAATGGTAATTATCTGAACGGCATGGTGCGTTTTGCGATGAGTGCGGTGATTGTTTTTGGCATCGCGGTAGGCGTGAGTATTGCGTTGCGAATTTTGGGTTGAGGGTTGAAGCGATGAATGCATGGTTACTCGAGCTCTGGGCTGCGCCAGCAGCACTGGGTTTTGCACTGCTATTCAATGTGCCACCGCGCACGCTCTGGATGTGCGGCGTGCTCGCCATTGCCGGGCACGCTTGCCGCAAGCTGGTGATGGTCTCCGGCGGCGATATTGTGCTGGGCACCTTGTGCGCTGGCCTCTTGATCGGCTTTTTTGCCGAGTGGTGGGGTGCCCGCCGCGATGAACCGGGTGCGATTTTTGCCGTCAGTGCGGCGATTCCGATGGTGCCCGGTACATATATGTATAAGGCGGTGCAAGCGCTGCTCGGCATTGCCACTTTGCCGCATGGCGCAGATGGCTCGCAGCTTTTGGTCAGCGCCGGCGTCAGTGGCATTAGCGCCGGCATGATTGTGATTGCGCTGGCTTTTGGTGTGGCGGCGCCGATGCTGTTGTGGCCGAAAACAGCACATCGCTAAGCGGGCAATGATCCTGTTTTGGAGCTACGCTTTTGTCATAAGGAGGATAGTGATGACATCAACGTGCTTGCAATGGATCAGACTCGGTTTGCTGCTGGCATTTTTATCGCTGCCGGCTTTGGCTGCGAATGCCAAGGAGGTCATTCCGTTTTACACCTATTATGACGAACCGCCGTATGCGTTAGACCAGCCTGACAATCTGACCAATAAATTGGCGAGCTGGCTGTCAGCCAAATCGGCAGGTAGTTATTTGTTTGTTCCCACTTATCTGCCTCGCAAACGGCTAGACATGACCGTCATTAACCAGCCGCAATGGCTGGGGGTGGTGGCCTGGGCTAATCCGAAGTTTTTTGACGATGTAAATGAAACCAGATATCGCTGGAGCAGAACTGTTACCAGCGATATCAATTTGGTCGTCAGCCATAAGGCAAAACCAGTCAATTTTAGCGACGCCAAATCTTTGTATGGTCTGAAGGTCGGTGCTGTGTTTGGCCGGAAGTTGGCCGATTTTGAGGCCGAGATTCAGGCGGGAAACATCATTCGCGAAGATGCAGGCACTGCGCTAAACAATTTGCTCAAATTACGTGTACAACGCATTGATGCCACGCTGATTTCGACGAGCGCATTGCCTTATTACCGTTATCGTATCCCTGATCTGGATCAGTGGCTGTTTATCGCGCCGACACCGCGAGCCATTGTGGCTCGCTCGCTCTTTGTTGACCGGTCTCAGGAAAAATTAATGCAATTCCTTGACCGGGCGCTACTGGCTTTACCCAGTGATCCGCAATGGCGCAACATTGTGAATCCCTGAGTTAGCGATACTGCCGTAAATGGCGTGACACGGCGATTTGCGCGCCGATCAGACACAGCAGTGCGACGATGCCACAGCTTATGGCAGCACTGAACAAATCGGGTGTTTGCAAGGCAAATTGCTGGCCATATGACTGTGCCAGTGCTTCGATGGCCGGATTAAGATGGCTGATTGTTCCCCACACGATGACAACGGCGAACAGACCGCCGAGCAGGCCTTGCAATAGGGCGGTATGGATAAACGGGCGACGGATAAAGGCGTCGGTCGCGCCGATCAGTTTGGCGACTTCGATTTCATCCTTGCGAGTCAGAATCTGCATGCGGATTGCATTGCCGGTAATTAGAACCAGCGCAGCGCCGAGCATTGTCAGCACCACTTCAAACAGGTTTTGCCCCAACTCGGTGATTTTCGCCAGCCGCCGTGCCCATTCCGAATCGAGCTGCACTTCCTCGACGCCGGTAAAGCGCGCCAGCTCTTTTTGCAAGGCTTCGAGTGCTGCGGGCGAGTTGTCTTTGGCTTGCACAATAAAAGCATCGGGCAGCGGGTTTTCGCTGAGTCCGGCGAGCAGGTCGGCCGAGCCGAAACTGCTTTGCAGTTTTTTCAGCGCTTCGTCTTTGGCAACAAATTGCACTTGTTGCAGGCGCTCGTCTTTTTCCAGTGCGCTGCGGATTGCGCGGACTTGTTCGGCTTCGGCGCTGGGGATCATGAAAACCGATAGCTGTGGCTCGACCGAAATGCCCTGGCTGATCACGGACAGGCTGCTGACCAGTAACCACAATGCCAAAGGAAACGCCGCCGTGATGCCGATGACCAGCAGATTGAGGATGCTACCGAGCGGGTGGGAAAACAAGGCGCCCGCCGCGCGGGTAAAAGCCAGTAAATGTGAACGAAGCCAGGCAGACATTGGGGATTCCTCAGGCGGTAAACTGGCCGTTTTTCAGGCGTAAAATGCGGCGGCCATAATCGGCCATCAGCGATTCATCATGGGCAGAGATCACCAGCGTCACGCCGACCTGATGGAATGATTTGAATAATTCCAGAATATCGTTGGCGTAATCGCGATCCAGATTGGCAGTCGGCTCGTCGGCAAGCAGGATCGACGGCCGGTGAACGACGGCGCGCGCGATGCACAGGCGCTGCTGCTCGCCGCCAGAGAGTGAAACCGGGTTGAGTTTTTCCTTGCCAGCCAGCCCGACTTTATCGAGTGCGGCGAGCACGCGGCGGCGGCCTTCCTTGTGATCAAAACCGGTGATGTCGAGCGGCAGGCGCACATTGTCGAATACGCTGCGGTCGTACAGGATTTTGTGATCCTGAAAAATAATTCCCAGATGGCGGCGCACGAAAGGCAAGGACGCGCGGCTCATCCGAGCCAGATTTTGTCCATTGAGCAAGACCGCGCCGCTGCTGGGTTTTTCAATCCCGGCGATCAGTTTGAGCAAGGTCGATTTGCCAGCACCCGAATGTCCGGCCAGAAACACCAGCTCGCCAGTGGGAATTTCAAAGCTCAGGTTCTTGATGGCGTCAAAGCCGCCGGGATAACTTTTACTGACTTGCTGAAACTGGATCATTTCAATCCTTTGTGTTGGGTATATGGATGCAGCCCTTTTTTTATTAAGGGCTATCTGGATATACCTGCCTTATTCAAACAGTGCGTCGATGTAGTCTCGTGCGTCAAACGGCCGCAGATCGTCAATGGTTTCGCCAACGCCGATAAAGCGCAGCGGCACCGGGCGATTTTTGGCAATCGCTGCGATCACGCCGCCTTTGGCCGTGCCGTCGAGCTTGGTTAGCACCAGACCAGTCAGTCCCAGCGCGTCGTCAAACGATTTGGTTTGCGCCAAGGCGTTCTGGCCGGTGTTGGCGTCAAGCACCAGCATGATTTCGTGCGGGCCAGTCGGATCGGCTTTTTGCACCACGCGTTTTACTTTCTTGATTTCTTCCATCAGATGCAGTTGCGTTGGCAAGCGGCCAGCGGTGTCGACAATCACCACGTCAATGCCGCGCGCGCGCGCCGAATTGACCGCGTCAAATGCGACCGCCGCCGCATCGCCCGATTCCTGTGCAATCACATGAACGCCATTGCGCTCGCCCCAGACGACCAGTTGCTCGCGCGCTGCGGCGCGGAAGGTATCGCCGGCGGCGAGCAAAACGCTCTTGCCCTGGCTCTGGAAATATTTCGCCAATTTACCGATCGACGTGGTTTTACCCGCACCATTGACACCGGCGACCATCAGGATAAAAGGTTTCTGTCCGTCAACATTGAGCGGGATTTGCAGCGGCTCGATCAGCTCGACCAGGCTGTCTTTCAGCGCGCCTTTGAGCTCGGCTGGGTCTTTCAGCCCTTTGAGCGTCACGCGTTCGCGCACGTCTTTGAGTAAATGCTGCGTCGCATCGACGCCCATATCGGCGGTGAGCAACACCGTTTCGAGTTCTTCATAGAGGTCTTCGTCGATCTGGCCGCCGCCAAACACGCTGGCGAGACTTTTGCCGAGTTTGTCACGCGTCTTGGCCAGACCCAGTTTCAAGCGCTCGGTCCAGCTTAAGGTCGGGCGTTCCTGTGGCTGGTCGGTATTGCCGAGTTTGGCCGGGTCGACCTCGATGTATTGCTCTGCAGGCCTTGTTGAATCTGGCGTAGCTGGAAATACCCCGGTGTGCTCTGACTGGGCGATGTCGTCTTGCGGAGCTGCTTCGGACGTTGGCGCGCTGTTTGCTGATCCTGCTTCTGGCGGGATAGTGCTTAAATCCTGCTCCGTGGTGACGTCATCGGATTTCTTTTTGCGAAAAAAACTGAACATAAGGTTTGGCGCTCTGGCTGCAAATCACGGAAAATAAGTGGCAAGACAAAAGTTCCTACGCTGTGGCCTGAGGCTATGGGCTGCGCTAAGGCAACAAGTTGCCAAGCTGCGCCACACCTTACTTCGCTTCGCCGTACGATTTGTACTGATCTTCGGCTTTGCGCCTTGCGTGAAAACTTTTGTTCGATTACTTAATTTGTTTCTCGTCGATTTTAACCGGAGCAGCCGTGTCAGCACAGCATAAAAATCAGGTGCGTATTATTGGCGGACAATTTCGCCGACGGATTTTAAAATTTCCTGACTCGCTGGCTCTGCGCCCGACACCGGATCGTGTGCGCGAAACGGTCTTTAACTGGCTGGGGCAAGACTTAACGGGGCAGGACTGTCTTGATCTGTTTGCCGGTAGCGGCGCACTGGGTTTCGAGGCGGCCAGCCGCAATGCCAAAAAAGTCGTGATGGTCGAAATGGCCAAACCAGTCCACGCCGCGCTGAAAGCCAATACCGAACTGCTCAAAGCGGGCAATGTTGAGATTGTCTTGAGTGACGCCGAGCGGTTTCTTGAACGGAGCAGCCAGAAATTTGATCTGGTGCTACTCGATCCGCCGTATGCCAGCTCCTTGCTCGAAAAGGTGCTGCCGCAGCTGATTCCTTTGCTGAACGACGATGCCCGCGTGTATATCGAGTGCGCGCAGTGGCCGGATCTGACTGGCTGGGAAGTGCTGCGCGAAGGCCGAGCCGGGACGGTTCTGTTTGCGCTGATCCGCCGCGTATCGGACGATGATCAAAAAATAAGCAGCGAAACCGCATAGTAAGGTTGTCGCATTGCCGTGAAAGTGGGAAAATCCCGCCTATTCATACCCAAGTGTTTAGCAGTTTTTTCCGAAGGAATACCAAGATGGCCCTGATAATTACGGACGAATGCATCAATTGCGATGTGTGCGAGCCAGAATGTCCTAATAGCGCGATTTCTCAAGGCGAAGAAATCTATGTGATCGACCCTAATCTGTGTACCGAATGTGTCGGCCACTACGATGAGCCACAATGCCAGCAGGTTTGCCCGGTTGACTGTATTCCGCTTGATCCGGATCACAAGGAAAGCAAGGAAGAATTGCAGCAGAAATACCTGATCATTTCCGGTCAGGCTTGACCTGCCGAGACGCAGCAAGCAAACCGAAGCGGGCATTAGCCCGCTTTTTTTACGCCCGAAATTCCCCGCTAGCTCAAGTTTGGCGGTTTGCTGCAATGTGTAATTGTAATCTCGAATCTTCTGCTGCTTTGTCACTATGATGAAAGCTTGTTACGGAGATCTTGCAATGACAGTATTCATCACGCAGGGCAAATTTTGGCAGACCTTGTGGTTCAAGCGGCTGATGTTGCTGTTATTTGTGCTGCTGCAAGCGGCGGCGGCAGCAATTTATCTGGCATTTGAATATAGGCGCATCGAAGAAAATATCGCCACTTCATTGAAAAACACAGCCGTATTGCAAGCGCGGGCTTTTAATATGATCGGTAAATTGGTCGATCAACAGATTTCACATATTGGTGAGCGCTATTTTCATGCCAAGAGTGCAACGCCTGAATTTCTGGCCGCTGAAGTGCGGAAAGAGTGGCTCGATGCGGTGATCGTGCTGGATGTGAACGGCAAAATCGTCGCGCAGGCCAGCATCTTGCCGCTGGACGACATTTTTCCCGCAGGGACGCTGAAAAGTCATTCGCTGGCCAGCTCGGAGAAATATCAGGAGCTCAGGGCGAAGGATGCCGACAAGGACAGTTTTTTCGTTATACGTAAAAATGTGCCTCGCCTGGATGGTGGCGGAGTCGTTTTTTACCGTGCCATCAGGGATGGGAATGGCGTTTTTGAAGGCAGTGTGATTGGGCTATTCAGCAACCGGACGCTGGAGGGCATGTTCGAGGAGAGTCAGCGCGCCGGATTTGCTCTGGGTAGCGAGGGATCCATGGTGTTGATTGACCAGATGAAGCATAAGGTGCTCTATTTTTCCCGGGATATTGCACTGGTTCAGCCCGGCGATGATTATAAGCCGCAACAGCTCGAGTCGACCGACTATGGTGAGTCAATCAAAAAATACGTTTCGCCACTGGATGGCGAACATCGGATGGCTTCGTTACAGCTACTCAATCAGGGGCGTTGGGTTTTGCTGATGGGTATGGCCAGCGACGACTATTTGCATAGCTGGCGCATTCAGGTCGGGATCAGTGTTGCTGCCTTTTTGCTGATGGCGACGCTGCAGTGGCTGGTACTCAATCTGATCCACCAGGCGCATTTGCAGCGCGACAAGCTCAAATTTGATTCGCTGCACGACCCCTTGACCGGGCTGTCCAATCGCCGCCATTTTGACGAATGGTCAAGCAATGCGCTTAGCCCGTCGATGCGCTATATGCAGCCACTGACCCTGCTGGCGCTCGATCTGGATCATTTCAAACGGGTGAACGATAGCTATGGGCACGATGCCGGTGACGCGGTGCTAATCAGCGTGGCAGAAGTGCTGCGCGAGCAATTGCGCGAGTGCGATTTGCCTGCCCGCTTTGGCGGCGAGGAGTTTGTCGTTGCCTTGCCGCAAACGCCAATTGAAGGCGCGCTGCTGGTTGCTGAGCGGATACGCGCTGCGATTCAGAGCCTGAATATCCGCGTTGCGGGTAAAACGCTGCGTTGTACGGTCAGCATTGGCGTCGCGCTGGTGCGGGGCAGGGAGGTGGATTCTGCGCTCAAGGAAAGTGATCTGGCGCTGTATCGGGCGAAAGAAGCGGGCCGCAATTGCGTGATTTCGCTGGAAGAGGATGCAAGCCAGATCGCGCCAGCCGAAGCGCAGGCTGCCGAAACGGATGTCAAGGTTGAGTGAGCTGAATCTGATTTATTACTGAAGCGATGAGAATCGCCTTGCCGCCCGGAGACCCCCGCGATGAAAATCAATAAAATCAATACGCTGATTACTGCGAGTGTCATGGCATTCAGCATGATGAGTATTTGCGCCTATTTTTATGCCAGCAGCCAGTATGCGGCACGGCAGGATGCGAATGACCGGGCTTTTCAGGCCATCCGAGAGCTGGACGTGCTGGCGGCGCACAGCGCCAAGCTGGCCGAGGCCATTCATGCCTATGCCGCGACTGGAGAAAACAGCTATTTGCAGGCCTACCGGAAGCAATTGACGCAGGAAGGGCATCGGATTCAAGCCTTGAAAAAATTGCGAGAACTGGGTTATGGCGACAAGGTCGCTGCTTTGTATGATCAGGCCAGCCTGAATTCAATGTCGTTGGTGAAGCTGGAAGAGCGCGCCATTGAGTCGGTACAGAGAGGTGATCGCAGTTTAGCGCTAACACTGGTGTACGGATTCGATTATCAGCAAGCCTATGCAATGATCCATACGCCGCTGCGTGAGGCCAAACAACAAATCGAGTGGCGGCTAGAGCAAGAAGTGGCTGGCTTATCCATTGCTGCGAATAAGGCCGCATGGGGTGCAATTATTACCCTGTTGTTGAATGTGGCACTGATTCTGGCTGCCTTGCTACTGTTTTATCGCAAGCGCGTGATCGTCCCCCTGCTTGCGCTGACTCAGGCCACCGAACGCCTGCATGCCGGTTACAACGAAGTGCAGTTTGTCGGTGTCGAGGAAAATAGCGAAATCGGCGAACTGGCGCGCGCGCTGGAGGCATACCGATTAAAAAGCGAAGAAAACGAACGGCAACGCTGGACGCGGCAGAGCCTGATCGAGCTGGCCAATATCATCCATGCCGAAGACAGTGTGCAGGGCGTCGCCGAAAAGCTGTTGTTGGGGCTGTCGTCACTCCTCAATTTTGTTGCTGCAGCCTGTTATTTGCGCAGGGCTGATGAAGCAGATTTTCGGGTGCTGGGCGCCTTTTCTTTCGAGGGGAGCGACGTCAGGGCCGGTACGGTACGCAGCGGCTTGCTGGCTCAGGCGCTGAAAGACCAGCGTACGATGGTGATTGGCGATTTGCCTCCCGGCTATCTGCGGATTAACAGTGTATTGGGGGTGTGCGATTGCCCGGTGCTGGTCTTGGTGCCGCTGCCATTGGCCGAAGGGCATGGCGTCGTGCTCGAGTTGGCCGCGTTCAGCGATTTTGACCGATGGCAATGGCAGATTCTGGAGGCCTTGCCGCTGTTGCTCGGACCGCGGCTGGATGTGTTGCTGCGCGCCGAACATACGCTGGCTTTGCTGACGCAAACGCAACAACAGGCCGCCGAGCTGGTGCAATCGCAAACGCTGCTGCAGGCACGGCAGGACGAGTTGCTGTCCACACAGGTCTGGTATCGGGATATCATCGATTCGGCGCCTGATGGCATGCTGGTGGTCGATGAGGATGGCATCATTATCGAGAGTAATGCGCGGCTGGAAAAAATGTTTGGCTACGCGCCGGGGGAGCTGAAAGGTATCTGTGTCGATACGTTGGTTCCGGTGGCTGTGCGCGAAAACCATCCGAGGTTGCGCCATGGGTATATGGCTGAAGATAAGTCAATTCGTGCAATGGGTGGCTATACCTCTGATCTTTTTGGGGTTCGCAAGGATGGATCGGCTTTCTCGGTCGAAGTGGGGCTGTCCCAGCTGACTGCTCTGCAAGATCAGCGCAAATTTGTTTGCGCCTCGGTGCGTGACATCAGCCAACGCAAGCTTGAGGAGGCCGAGCGCCGTTCGCTGGCCGAACATAATCGGCTGATTCTGACTTCCATCAACGCGGGTGTCGTGGGGGTCAATCCACAAGGCGAGCTGACTTTTGTTAATCCTGCGGCCTGTGAATTACTGGGGCTGGATGAAGCACAGTTGCTCGAGACAAATCTGCCCGTGCTGGCGCGTTATATGACGCCCGATGGCCACGTGTTGTTGTCGCAGGACGAATGGACGCTGATGCAAGCGCTGGTCAATGGTCAGCCAAGTCGCGGCGATGGGGTCGTCTTGTGGCGAGCCGACGGGACGAGCTTTCCGATCGAATACACCGTGACCCCGATTGTGCAGGACGGCCAGCAGACCGGCGCAGTGCTGATGTTCCGTGACGCGACCGAGCGGCAACTGATTGAGCAGGCCAAACGCGATCAGATGACATTCCTTAATGCCCTGCTCGATGCGATTCCTTATCCCATTTTTTACAAAGATGCCGATAATCGTTTCCTCGGTTTTAACCGGGCTTACGAAGAGGCTTTTGCGATGAAGCGCGAGCATTACATCGGCAAAACCTCGCTCGATTGCGATTATATTCCGGCCGAACTCCGGCAAGGCATTCATGATCAGGCCGCAGAGGCGATTGCCAATGCTGCGGTCATCCGTTCGGAGGGGAGTTTGCAGCTGGCCGACGGCCAGTATCACGATGTGCTGTATTACTGTAACGGGATTCGCAAGGCTGACGGCTCGCCAGGCGGCCTGATCGGTACGCTGGTTGATGTGTCTGATCGCAAGAAAATTGACGAAATCGAACGTTTCAACCGCTTGGCGCTGGGTCGGGAAGGCCGGATTATCGAGCTCAAGGACGAAGTCAATGCACTGGCGATCCAGCTGCAGCGTGACCCGCCTTATCGGGCTCCACGCGAAATCGAAGCAGAAACCCTGGATCTGGAGGGCGATCTGCTGCACAAACGCAATCAGCAGTTTGGCGATCTGAATGTGATTTCGCAGGAGTTTGCCACATTGTGCAGGGATGTCGAGTCGCAAACGCTGTTTACCGGTTTTTGCGAAGCGGTGGGTATCAGCGCCTCTATTGTTGCGCCGGATGGGCGGGAGCTAATGGCTTCGCGCTGGCGGCAGGAATTTCTGCAGGCGACCGGTGTGGTTCATGCCAGTTGGGAGCGCACGGAGAATTCCGGCATGCTGGAGGGGCAAAGTTATACGATTCAGCAGGATGCCGACGGAATTAGCTGTTGTACGGCGGAGATAGAAATCGCAGCCCGACCACTGGCCACCCTGAGCCTTGGGCCGTTTCGCATGGATGTCCCCCCATCTGAGATGAGCTCTGCGGAAAACAGTCTGCAACGGTTGCTGGTTGTTGAAAACTTGCCTTGGCTGGACGAAGCACGTTTGCAATTTATTCTGGGTTTCTTTGTCCGTTTTGCGCATCAACTGGCATCGTTTGCCTTGGAGCAAGGCCGGGCACATACGGCAGAACGGCGTGTGCGCGAACAAAGTGAAAACGTGTTGCGCGAGCGCGCGGCAGCGATCAGCCTGGCCGAGGACGCCGAGCTGGCTCGACAATCGATTCTGGATTACAAAGATCGTCTTGAGGAGCTGGTCGACGAAAGAACCGCCGAGCTGGCGCAGGCCAAAGAGCAGGCCGAGGCGGCAACCCGAGCCAAAAGCGAGTTTCTGGCCAATATGAGCCACGAAATCCGCACGCCGATGAACGCCATCATCGGCATGTCCTATCTGACGCAAAAAACCCAGCTGACCCCCCAGCAGCAGGATTACCTCGACAAAATTCAAAGCTCCGCACGCCATTTGCTGGAAATCATTAACGATATTCTGGATGTTTCCAAGATCGAGGCGGGTAAGCTGGAAATCGAAGCGACGCCTTTCGAGCTGGCACAGGTGCTGGAGCAGGTGGCTACGCTGCAAAGCGAGCGGGCGAGAGCCAAAGGACTGATGCTGGCTTTTGACGTGGCCGACGATATTCCTGCGCAACTGATTGGTGACCCGACCCGCTTGAGTCAGATTCTGCTCAATTATGTCAGCAACGCCGTTAAATTTACTGCTGCAGGCCGGGTTGATATTGCGGTCCGGATGCTGGAAGAGTCGGCAAGCGATATTTGCCTGCGCTTTTCGGTGAGCGATACCGGTATCGGTTTGACGCCGGAACAATGTCAGCGCCTGTTTGCTTCGTTCCAGCAGGCCGACGCTTCGACCACGCGCAAGTATGGTGGAACCGGTCTGGGATTGGCAATCGCCAAACAATTGGCAGGCTTGATGCAGGGTGAAGTCGGGGTCGAGAGCGAATTTGGCAAGGGCAGTACGTTCTGGTTTATCGCACGCCTGAATAAGCTCACTCCGGCGATGCAGGCGCAGTTTGTCGCTAGTCAGTCGCCCCGTGGGGAGGACGAACTTGCAGTTTTGCGTGGCAAAAACATTTTACTGGTCGAAGATAACGACCTGAATCAAGAAATCGCCAGCGAGCTGTTGAGTGAGCTGGGGGTCGAGCTGGATATCGCGGATAACGGCGCGATTGCCATCGAGCTAACCGGCCAGCGGGTTTACGATCTGATTCTGATGGATATGCAAATGCCGGTGATGGACGGATTGACTGCGACGGGGCAAATCCGTCTGGATGAGCGCTATCGCGACGTTCCGATTGTCGCAATGACGGCCAATGCGATGAGCAGCGATAAAGAGCGCTGTCTGGCAGCGGGGATGAATGATCATCTGGCCAAACCGTTTGAGTCGGTCGCTTTGCGGCAAATTCTGCTCAAGTGGCTGGCCGGCTCCGCTGCGCCTGAAGTGTCGGCACCTGCACAGCAAGAAACCGAGGGTGTAAACCCCTTATCCTGTCTGGATGGGCTGGCAGGACTGGATGTGGCCAGCGGTTTGCGGCGGGCACTGGGAAAGACTGACCTCTATATTGATATTTTAGGGATGTTTCTGGCCGGACAGAGTGGCGTGGTTGTTGCAACCCGGCAGGCACTGGCTGACGGAGACATGAAAACCGCCGAACGTTTGCTGCATACGCTGAAGGGCGACTCCGGCACGATTGGTGCAGATGGCATTTATGAGCAGGCCAGAGTCGCCGAGCAGGCTATTGCGGAGCATCGGCCGCAAGCAGAGCTGGACGCCTTGTTATTGGTGCTGGAAAGCTCACTCAGAGCCTTGCTTGCCGGCTTGGCCGAGCGCTTGCCCAGATCGGAGACTATTGTTGGTGTTGAGGTCGATATCGGCGCATTGACCCGCTTATGCGCGCAATTGAGGCAGTTGCTGAGTGAGGATGATGCCGAGGCGCTTGATGTGTTTGATGCCAATAGGGCTTTATTGCAAAGTGGTCTGCCTAAGCATTTTGCCAATCTCAATACGGTGATCAGGCAATTTGATTTTGCCACCGCTTTGCAATTGCTCGATGCCGCAGTGGCCACGTTGTCACCGACTTAATGCATCGCGGGTCAATTCAATAAAAATAGGCAATTTAATCAATGGCTTAATGCTTGATTAGGGGGTTGAATGTTACTGGGAAATCGGATTGACAAGCTGGTGTGTATGGTGGTCGATGACTTCGAGCCTATGCGCAAAGTGACGGGTACCCAGTTGCGCAATCTTGGGATAGAAAGAGTCGTGTATGCCAATAATGGCAGTGAAGCGCTGAAGTTGCTGGATCAACAGAAAATCGATGTCGTCATTTCGGACTGGAATATGCCGGTCATGACAGGGTTGGAGCTTTTGAAGGAATTGCGCGGTAGCGAACGCTACTGGAATATGCCCTTTGTTATGATTACCGCCGAAGCGGAGCGCGAGCGGGTCAGGGAGGCCATTGCCAATGGCATTTCAGATCTGCTGGTCAAACCTTATTCGCCGGATCGTTTGCAGAACGCCATCGACAAGGCGCTGGCCTGGAGAATGCGTAGAAAAACCAGGGAAACAAGCCCCGAAGCGCAGGCTGTTGAGCCTGTGGCTATGGCGCCGGTCAGTAATACGGTCGCGGTATCCGCTCCGGCTAATACGGTTGAGACGGTTGCGATGGCGCCAGTGGCTGTCGTCCCTAGGCAGGCTGAACGGGCATCCATTTTGATCGTCGATGATGAACCGACCAATTTGCAACTGTTGTCACAGCTATTCAAGGATACTTACCGGATCCGGATTGCGCATAATGGGCGCAAAGCGCTTGAAATCTGCCATTCGGCCACGCCGCCGGATCTGGTGTTGCTCGACGTCATGATGCCGGAAATGGACGGATTCGAAGTGGCATTGAAAATGCGCGAACACCCCAATTCGCAGACCATTCCGATTATTTTCGTGACCGCAATGGGAGAAGATGCCTCGCGTCAGAAAGGCATGGAATTGGGCGCGGTTGACTATGTCACCAAGCCGATCGACCCCGAGCAACTGACGTTGAGGGTGTCCAATTTCCTGCGTTATGTCGAATTGCACAAACAGTTGCAGGCTGATTACGACACCATGCTGGAAATGGAGCACCTGAAAGAAGAAGTTGCCCATATGACCCGGCATGACATTAAGGGGCCGCTGGCCGGCGTGATCGGGATTTTGCAGACCTTGCAAAAAAACGACACGCTCAATGAGCTGCAGCAGGAACAGGTGGATTTGGCGATTGATACGACGATGCAGGTGATCAGCATGATCAATCTGACTGCTGAATTGTACAAAATTGAAACGGGTAATTTTGTTTTGCGCGCCAAACCGATTGATTTGATTGCGCAGCTTAACAAAATTGTCGATCTGATGCGCGCATCGTTTGCCAGTAAGAAGCTGATCATTGCGATCAATACGGATATTCCGATGGATGAGATATTCCCGGATGCTTTGGGGGACGAGATGCTGTCCTATTCGGTCTTTCAGAATCTGGTCAAAAATGCCTGCGAGGCCGCTCCGGAAAAAAGCCGCATTGTGGTTTCGCTCAAGTCGCTCGACCAGATCAAGGCAGATGCACCGTTGGAAATTGCGGTCAGCAATACCGGCGTTGTTCCAGAAGAAATTCGTTCCTATTTCTTCAAGAAATATGTGACCTTTGGCAAAAAGGGCGGCACCGGCATTGGTGCCTATTCGGCCAAGCTATTGACCGAAGCGCAGAATGGCAGTATCGATTTCAGCGTTTCCGATGAAGAAAACACCACGACAATCTGCGTCAAACTGCCGCGTGCAGAGGCGGCTGGCGAGATCAAATTGCTGGTCAAGTAATTCCTGATTAATGAGGTATTACAGCAGAGTGCGATCTTGCATTTGTGGGGCAGGCTCGCTTGCAAGCTGCATCGGTATTGATGTGAAAACCCACCATTGAACTGCACCCGTCTCGGTGCTCTATGGCTGAAATGACGGACTAATTAATAAATTCTTGGGTATCTGCTTGGGTGCATTTATGAATGGGGCTTGGGCGGATATACCCCTTTGCGTTGTGGTCTTACGCTTCGACATGGTGATTGGCGATCTTTACGTTTAGCGCCAACTTGATGCGGCTCGCGACTCTTTCGGCGAGAGCGTTAGATTTTTTCTATCGGAAACATAGCAATAATTACCATGCACACGGCCACTGTTTTGTGATTCAATCATTGAACTCCAAACGGGTTTAGCACTCTATCTATAAGAGTGCTAATATTAAGTTTAGTGAACTGATTTTGGACTGGAGTTCGAACATGAGTACTGCGCTAACACTGTCAGGTCTCTCCATAGGCGATAGTATTGAGCGTTATGTTCAGCGTGTGAACGCGTTACCAATGCTCTCGCCTGAAGAAGAGCATGATCTGGCTACTCGCCATCAGGAGCAAAATGACCTGGAGGCTGCCCGTGCGCTGGTGCTGTCGCACCTGCGTGTGGTGGTTTCGATTGCCCGTGGTTACAGCGGTTATGGCTTGCCCCAGGCCGATCTGATTCAGGAAGGCAATATCGGTTTGATGAAGGCGGTCAAACGTTTTGAAGCTAGCCGTGGGGTTAGGCTGTATTCGTTTGCCGTGCACTGGATCAAGGCTGAAATTCACGAGTATATTTTGCGTAACTGGCGGCTGGTACGAGTTGCAACGACCAAGGCTCAACGCAAATTGTTTTTCAATCTGCGCTCGATGAAATCGGGTTTTGCTGCGTTGACTCACGCTCAGGCGAAGGAAATTGCCGACGATCTGGGCGTCAAGCCCGAAGAAGTGCTGGAAATGGAAACGCGGATGACCGGGCAAGACATCGCGCTGGTCGCCGATGATAATGACGATGAAGGCTATGCGCCGATTGACTGGCTGGCCGACCATCATAACGAGCCAACCGCCGTCATTGCGCGTAACCGCCTTGATCTGCTGCAGTCTGATGGGATTGGCGCTGCGCTTGAGTCGCTTGATGAACGTAGTCGCCGTATTATCGAAGCGCGCTGGCTGACTGACGACGGTGAATCGTCAACCTTGCACGATCTGGCCGCTGAATTCAAAGTTTCTGCCGAGCGGATTCGTCAAATCGAAACCAAGGCTTTGCAGAAAATGAAACAGGCGCTCTTACCGGCCATGGTTTGATGTTGGTTTGAGATTGTCTGGAATGAAAGAGAGGCCTAGGCCTCTCTTTTTGTTTATTAGTGGCTTTTGTGTGTGCAAGGCTACTTCAGTGAAACCATATTCTGTTCGATAATAATGCTAAGCCTTTGAATAAAATGCATTATTTACATGAAAATAACTTCTTTGCAGGCGCGGTATACATCATTACCTGACTTTGGCATTCAGGGCGTGACAGCTGTCGGCGCCAATGCGTCAAGCTTCTCAAGCACCTCTGCGGGTCAGGGGGCTTCAGGGCTTGCTGAATTGCCGTCCGACTGGAATGGGGTAGAGCGGCGGCGGAGTCCGGATCGTCGACAAGGACATCGTCGGCAATTTCGAGCTGTGTCCATGCTGGATACGCGCACGCTGTCTGACCGTCGTCGGCAAGGTCGTCGCCAGAGTGATTTGGCACAATCAGCTTTTGTTGCTTGCAAGGTTTGAATACATTGCCATGTATGTCGCCAAAGACATGGTTTTACGTGGGTTTTAAACTCATACCCCTTGCCATTAGGGGGTAAGTACAGAGTGGCCGTGAAAGAGTAAAGCAATCACTGCTGCAATAAGTAATACCCTTGCTGCGATCCGGATGTTCTGATGAAGCTGCTTGCGACGTTGTGCACCAAGCCATTGCCAGAGCAGCAAAACGAGCAGGACGAAAATGAAAATCTGAGTGATTTTGCCGTTCATCTGGAAATTATCGGGGCTTTGTAAGTTTGGGATGGTTCGTGCGGTCTTTTCCGGCCTTGTTGCGAGAGAGACCTCGTTAAACTTAAAGTGGCACTTTAAGTGTGTGCGCCTTGTCTTTGATTTGAAATAAAACCAACAATAGCGCCTTTGTAAGGCTAAGCCATTGTATCAAAACGAAAAATTAGCCGGCACAACTTGTGCCGGTTTTTTTTTTACTCTATAGTGGGACGCAGTGGGAAAAAGTGGGTGAAAGTGCAATTTTCAGGCGAAATTTTGCGAAAGTGGGGTTTTTAACCTGCACTGAATCCATTTTCCGAAATTGAATTGAACCGGGGTGCTTGGGTTGATGTTTACGGGTGTTTCTTCCTTAAATCTGGATAGTAAAGGGCGATTGGCTGTACCGGCCAAGCATCGCGACGTTTTGCTCGTTCAGACGCAGGGGAAACTCATCATCACTGCCGGGCCTTCGGGTTGTTTGCTGGTTTATCCCGAGCCCGAATGGTTGCTGGTACGTGACAAACTTAAGACTGTGCCTGGTATTCAGGGCGAGCAATTACGCCGCGTGATTATTGGTCACGCCGAAGAAATCGAGATGGACGCGTCCGGTCGTGTTCTGATTCCTGCGCATTTGCGCAAAGTGGTTGGGCTGGATAAGGAAGTGGCTTTGGTCGGAATGGATAACAAATTCGAGCTGTGGGATGCAGAGAAATGGAATGCAACCACTGCGGCCGTGATGACCATGAATCCGCAAGATCTGGCCAATGCCATGCAAGGAGTGGTTCTGTGAGCGATGCGTCTGTGTTTGTGCATCGCACGGTCTTGCTCGATGAAGCAGTCGATGCGCTGGCCATTGTGCCCGATGGTGTTTACGTCGATTGCACTTTTGGTCGGGGCGGGCACTCGCGGCTGATCCTTTCCAAACTCGGCCCTGCTGGCCGTTTGATTTCCTTTGATAAAGACCCGTATGCCATTGCTGAAGCCGCGACGATTAGCGATCCGCGCTTCACAATCGTGCATGAAGGTTTTGTCACGCTGACAGAGTCGCTCGCGAAACTGGGTGTAACACAGATTGATGGCCTGCTGATGGATTTGGGCGTTTCCTCGCCACAGCTGGACGATGGTTCCCGGGGGTTTAGCTTCCGGTTCGATGCTCCGCTTGATATGCGCATGGATACCACGCGGGGTATGACTGCGGCCGAATGGCTTAATTCGGCTGATGAGAAAGAAATTGCAGAGGTGGTAAAAGATTATGGCGAAGAACGGTTTGCTCGGCAGGTTGCAGCATCGATTGTTACGCGTAGGGCAGTCCAACCTTTTGCTACAACAGGCGAACTTGCCGCGGTCGTGGCAACGGCCGTGCGGACCCGTGAGCCGGGTCAGGACCCGGCGACGCGTACCTTCCAAGCTATACGGATTTACGTCAATCGCGAGCTTGAGGAGTTGTCGTTAACGCTGCCTCAGGCGCTGTCCTTGCTGAAAAAAGGCGGGCGTCTGTCAGTGATTGCATTTCACTCGCTGGAAGACCGTATTGTTAAGCGTTTTATGCAGGACAAATCGACCGCTGATCGTTTGCCGTCGCGCCTGCCGGTGATGGCGAGCGAAATTGCTGCCGCGCCGTTGAAAATCGTCTGCAAGCCAATCCGTGCGAGCAGCGAAGAAGTGAAAGCCAACCCGCGCGCGCGTAGCGCCATTTTGCGTGTTGCCGAACGCAGCGAGGGTGCGCTGTGACCCGATTAAATCTTTTTTTGTTATTGCTGCTGATTTTGTGTGCCATGAGTGTGGTGACTAGCCAGCACAAGGCTCGCAAATTGTTTGTTGAGCTGCAAAAAGAAGATGCGTTGACACGCAAGCTCAATGTTGAATGGGGACAGTTGCAACTCGAACAAAGCACCTGGGCGATGCATTCGCGGATCGAAAATGAAGCGGCGAATCGGCTGGGAATGCAGGTTGCGCCGTCAAATCGTACCCAGGTCATTCTGGAACATGGCCAGCGGGTGCCCAAACCTGTCGTGACTGATTTACCATGATCCGGCCTACCCATTCTGCCAGCCATGGCCGTCGCGCCGAGCGTTACGGCGTCAAACTCAAGCTTGAACGCTGGCGCGTCTGGTTTGTACTGACCTGTTTGCTCGGCCTGTTTGCCGCCTTGCTTGGGCGTAGTCTGTACTTGCAAGCCTGGAATGAAGGCTTTTTACAAGATCAGGGTGATGCGCGTTATCGTCGAACGCTCAAGCTTGAGCCCAATCGCGGCATGATTACTGACCGTAATGGCGAACCCCTGGCCATTTCGACCCCGGTTCAGTCGGTCTGGATGAGCCCGCGCAGCGTTCGTTTGCTGCCAGCAGGACAGGCCCGGCCTAAAGACTGGAAGCCGGTACATTCAGATGACGAAGAAGAAAGCCGAGTTCCTGTTTCGGTCGATGAGTTGACGCGGCTGGCAAAAATGGTCGGGATGCCGCCCGAAGAGTTGATTGGCAAGGTCGGCGCCACGCGTAAAAACAAGAAAGGCGAAGAAGTTAAAACTGATTTTCTGTGGCTCAAACGTCATATGTCACCCGCTGATGCCAAGCGGGTTTTGGCTTTGAATGTCCCCGGCGTGTACTCGCAAACCGAATATCGGCGCTATTACCCGGCGGCAGAAGTATTGGCGCATGTCGTCGGCTTTACCAATCTGGATGGTAGGGGGCAGGAAGGCTTTGAGCTGACCCGCAATGAAATGCTGGCTGGCAAGCCGGGCTCACGCACGGTTATCCGTGATCGTCGTGGTTATATCGTTGAAGACGTTTCAACGATTGTTCCGCCGCAGGAAGGACAGGATTTGCAGCTGTCGATTGACCGCCGCATTCAGTATCTGGCGTATCGCGAATTAAAAAATGCGGTGGATAACAGTCAGGCCGTTGGTGGTGCGATTGTCGTTCTCGATGCGCGCACCGGTGAAGTACTGGCGATGGCCAATGCGCCGTCGTACAACCCCAATAGCCGGGTCAGGATCGATCCGGCCAACAAACGTAACCGCGCCGTAACTGATTTGTATGAGCCGGGATCGACGATGAAAGCCATTACCGTCGCGATGGCGCTCAACGCGGGTAAGGTCAAGCCCAATTCGATCATTCAGACCGGCAACGGCATGATGAGTATCGGTCCGGCGACGATTCGTGATGATCATGCGGTCGGCGCTGCAACGGTAGAGCACATCATCCAGAAATCATCGAATGTCGGCGCAGCCAAAATGGCGCTGATGATGAAGCGTGAAGAAATGTCGGATTTCTTTTACTCCGTGGGTTTTGGTGAAAAGCTGAATACCGGTTTTCCAGGCGAGTCGCCCGGACGAGTTCGGCCATGGAAAACCTGGCGGCCGATTGAACAAGCGACGATGGCTTATGGTTACGGTGTCTCGGTTAGCGTCATGCAAATGGCACGCGCTTACCAAATCTTTGCTGGCAATGGCGAAGTCCATCCGGTGACGTTTACCAAACAGGTTGCTCCCCCGCCAGGGCGTCAGGTGATATCTGCCGAAACGGCAGCACAAGTGCGAAAAATGCTCGAAATGGTCACTTTACCCGGCGGTACCGCAACGCGTGCCCAGGTCGTCGGCTATCGCGTTGGCGGCAAAACCGGTACAGCGAAGAAACTGGTCAATGGTGTGTATTCAGACACCGCGCGCGTGGGTTCATTTGTCGGACTGGCGCCGATTTCCAATCCTCGTTTGATTGTCGCGGTGATGATCGACGAGCCTTCGTTTGAATTGCGGTATGGCGGGCTGGTTGCCGCGCCTGTGTTTAGTAATGTGGTGGCGGGCAGTTTGCGTTTGCTGGGTGTTCCGCCTGATGCTCCAACCAACAACATCCTCTTGCATGGCAACGAGGCTGACGACGTGAAGGAAGATGCATGAAACCAGCAAGCTGGACGCTAGCCGACATTGATTTTGCCGCGATCAAGGCTTTGGTCGCCAATCGCAAGCTCGTTGCCGATAGCCGCAATGTGCAAGCTGGCGACGTGTTTCTTGCCTATCAGGGCGAATACGTCGATGGGCGTCAGTATATTGCTGATGCGATCAGTCGCGGTGCTGCGGCCATTATCTGGGAAGCCGACGGTTTTGAGTGGAACCCGGCACATGGTGTCGCCAATATCGCGGTGCCAGCCTTGCGCGATCAGGTGGGTATCATTATGTCACGCTTGCTGGGTAATGATTCTGGGCTATTACCTGTGGTGGGTATTACCGGGACTAATGGTAAAACATCGATTGCCAACTGGCTGGGGCAAGCTTTCGATGTGCTTGGCGGCAAGACCGGTGTCTTGGGTACCTTGGGTAACGGCTTTGTTGGTTCACTGAACAGTTCGACGCATACCACGCTTGACCCGGTGAGTTTGCAGCACTGGCTGGCTCAATTTCGGCAAGAGAATGCGACGCAGGTCGTAATGGAAGTGTCGTCGCATGGGTTGGAACAAGCGCGAGCGCATGGCGTACCGTTTCATACCGCGGTGTTTACCAACCTGACGCGCGACCATCTTGATTACCACGGCGACATGCAGGCGTATGGTGCAGCCAAGGCCAAGCTGTTCGAGTGGGAAGGTCTGCAAGCTGCGGTGATCAACGCGGACGATCCGTTTGGCCGCGAATTAATTGGATTTACCAAGGCCAAGCAGATTTATTCGTACGGTTTTTTCAATGGCGATTTGCGCTGTACACAGCTTGAGTCGTCGCTCAAAGGCATCACGCTGAGTGTTGAAACCCCGCTAGGCGCAACAACAATCGAATCGGCCTTGCTCGGCCGTTTCAATGCCAGCAATTTGCTGGCTTGTTTGGGGGTGCTGCTGGCTCAAGGCGTGCCATTAGCGCAAGCCAGCGCCGCGCTGGAAAAAATCCGCCCGGCTGCTGGCCGAATGCAATGCCTCGGTGGAGACAGGGATGGAAATGGCCGGAAACCGCTGGTGGTTGTCGATTACGCCCACACGCCCGATGCACTGGAAAAAGTATTGATGACCTTGCGTGAAGCCATGCCGCAAGGCTCGCGACTGTACTGTGTTTTCGGTTGCGGAGGCGACAGGGATAAAGGCAAGCGTCCAATCATGGGACAAATCGCTTGCCGTCTGGCCGATGCCGTCATGATTACCAGCGATAACCCGCGCTCTGAAGCGCCGAAAGCGATTATTCAGGACATCGTTGCTGGCGTATCGGGCGTTCCCGGTAATGGCGAAGCCAATTATTCGATCTGCTCGGATCGTGCTGCAGCCATTGCCGATACGATTGATCTGGCGCATCGCACCGACGTCGTGCTGATCGCCGGGAAAGGCCATGAAAATTATCAGGAAATTCAAGGTGAGCGTTATCACTTTGACGACGTAGAACACGCGAGCAAAGCGCTCGCAAAAAAGTAAGTGCTTAAGCAAAAGTTCACCAGCATCGTTACCTCGCCTTGCCGTACTACTTGTACTGCCTGCGGCTTCGATGCCTTGCTGGAAAACTTTTGCACGGTTACTTAATAAAGGAAAAACGGTTCATGATGTTGAGTTTGCGGGAAACCGCACAAGCCCTAAATGCCCAGCTTGCCGCGCCAGATGCGGCGGGTGAGCTGACGTTTGCGCGTGTCACGACTGACAGCCGCGACATTCGTGCGGGAGATTTATTTGTCGCGCTCAAGGGTGAGCGTTTTGATGCGCATGATTTTGTCGATGCAGCACTGGAAAAAGGTGCTGTTGCTGCCTTGGTGCAACAAGATAGTGTGGCCTTGCGGCCTCAGTCGGGCGAAGGTAATCGCATTATCGTCAAAGACACGCTCGCTGCGCTGGGCGAGCTGGCCAAATACTGGCGCAAAAAACATGCGGCGATTCCGCTGATTGGCGTCACCGGTAGCAATGGCAAAACCAGCGTGAAAGAAATGTTGGCGTCGATTTTCAATGTCGTCGCTGGTGGGGAGCAATACGTTCACGCCACGCGCGGCAACCTGAATAACCATATTGGTTTGCCTTTGACTGTGTTGGGCATTCGCCCTGAGCACCGTTTTGTCGTCGCCGAAATGGGAATGAACCACTTTGGCGAGATTGACTATCTGACGCACATTGCCCAGCCCGACGTGGCGCTGGTGAACAATGCAGGTGCTGCGCATCTGGAAGCGCTGGGCTCGGTGGCGGGTGTGGCACAGGCCAAAGGTGAAATTTTTACCGGACTGGGTGCCAACGGCACGGCGATTATTAACGCCGACGACGAATTTGCGCCACTCTGGCGCCAGCTGGCCGCGCCACACGCGATTTGCACTTTTGGGTTTAACGGCGAGGTGAGCGCGGCTGCGGTCGTCTTGTCTGCAACGGGCAGCCAGTTTGTGTTGAAAACCGCGCAAGGCGAAGTTCCCGTGCAGCTGGCCGTGCCGGGCGAGCACAATGTTCGTAATGCACTGGCGGCGGCTGCGGCGGCTTTGGCCGTTGGCGTGAGTCTGGATCAAGTGGCGCAAGGCTTGCAACGCTGGGCCGGCGTGAAAGGTCGTTTGCAAGCCAGAACTGCGTTTAATGGTGCGGCGATTCTGGATGACACTTACAACGCCAATCTTGACTCGATGAAAGCGGCAATCGATGTCTTGGCGGCGATCGGTCAGCAAGGTAAACCCACGATTCTGGTGCTGGGCGATATCGGCGAAGTGGGCGATAGCGCCGAGTACTGCCATCGTGAAGTGGGTAGGTATGCGTCTGAACGCCAGATCAATCATATTGTTGCGGTGGGTACTGATATGCAGTATGCCGTTGACGCGTTTAATCAGGTGGCCGGGGCAGAGCGTGCGCAGCACTGCAGCGATCATGCCGCAGTGATTGCTGCACTCCGCCAGTTAATGACGCCCGATAGCCAGATTTTGGTGAAAGGCTCGCGCTTTATGCGCATGGAAACCGTGGTCGAAGGTCTGATCGCGCAAGATTTGGATAACACGCAAGGAGCACAGCCATGCTGCTGATGTTGATGCAATGGTTGGGCGAGTCGGTGCGCGCCTTTAACGTCTTTAATTACCTGACATTGCGCGCCGTACTGGCGACGATGACGGCGCTGGGGATTTCCTGGGTGCTCGGGCCCTATGTAATTCGCAAGCTGGCCGAACTCAAAGTCGGTCAGGCGGTTCGTGATGATGGTCCGCAAACGCATCTGGTCAAAGCTGGTACGCCAACGATGGGCGGTACGCTGATTTTGCTGTCGATTGGTCTGACTACGCTGCTGTGGGGCGATTTGAAAAACCATTATGTCTGGCTGGTGCTGATTGTGACGATGGCGACCGGTGTGATCGGTTTTGTCGATGACTACAAAAAAGTCGCGTTGAAAAACCCGAAAGGTTTATCAGCCAAAGCCAAAATGATCGGTCAGTCGGCGATTGCGATTGGCGCGGGCGTTTTTCTGGTCAATGTTGGCCCGGACGCGGCCAATACCGGCTTTATCATTCCGTTTTACAAAGAAATTCTGTACCCGTTTGGCGCAATCGGTTTTTGCGTGCTGACTTACTTTGTGATCGTCGGCACCAGCAATGCGGTTAATTTGACGGATGGTCTCGATGGCCTGGCGATTATGCCGGTCGTGCTGGTAGCCGGTGCATTCTGCATTTTTGCTTATGTCGCCGGAAATGTGAAATTTGCCACCTATCTGGGTGTGCCCCATGTGGCAGGTGCGGGCGAGTTGATCGTGTTCTGTGCAGCCATGGTCGGCGCGGGTTTGGGCTTTTTGTGGTTTAACGCCTACCCGGCTGAAGTATTTATGGGCGACGTCGGTGCGCTGGCGCTGGGTGCCGGTTTGGGTGTGGTTGCCGTGATTGTGCGGCAGGAAATCGTGTTGCTGATTATGGGCGGCGTGTTTGTCGTTGAAGCGCTGTCGGTGATGATCCAGGTCGCCAGCTTCAAAATGACCGGCAAGCGCGTATTCCGAATGGCGCCGCTGCATCACCATTACGAGCTCAAAGGCTGGAAGGAAACGCAGGTTGTCGTGCGGTTCTGGATTATCACCATGCTCTTGGTGCTGGCCGGTTTGGCCACGCTGAAATTACGTTGATTCGAGGCTAGATCGTGGAATTGAACGCGAAACATTGCATTGTCGTCGGTCTGGGCGATACCGGTTTGGCTACGGCTCGCTGGCTGGTGGGCAAAGGTGCGCGCGTAACAGTGGCCGATAGCCGCAAAACGCCGCCAAATCTGGCCAATCTGCAAGCCGAGCTGCCTCAGGTCGAGCTGCGCCTTGGTGCATTTAATGTCGACACTTTCGCCGATGCTGATCTGTTGGTCACCAGCCCCGGCGTGCCTTTGGCGACACCAGAGGTTGCTGCTGCGATTGCGCATGGCATTCCCGTTGTGGGTGATGTCGAGTTGCTCGCCCAAGCTCTGGTGGGTAAACCGGGCAAGGTGATTGCGATTACTGGCTCGAACGGTAAATCAACGGTCACCACGATGGTGGCGCAAATGTGTGAAGCCGCCGGGTTTAAAACCGTTACGGCAGGCAATATCGGCTTGCCGGTGCTCGCCGCACTAGCCGACTGGGAAGCGCGTGGTGAATGGCCGGATTTCTGGGTGCTTGAACTATCGAGCTTTCAGCTGGAAACGACGACTTCACTGATGCCCGCTGCGGCGACTGTGCTCAATGTCTCGGAAGATCATCTGGATCGTTATGCAGGAATGAAAGAATACGCGGCGACCAAGGCAAGCATTTTTGCCGGTTTAGGCGTGCAGGTCTTGAACCGTGAAGACGGCTGGTGCCGGGGTATGGCACGTGCAGGCCGCGATACAGTTTGGTTTGGGGCTGATGCCCCCCGTAATGATCATGAGTATGGTCTGCTTGAAATCGACGGTGATTTCAGCTTGCGTTGTGGCGAGTTCGAATTAATCAAAGCCAGCGAGTTGCCCGTTGCCGGCTTGCATAACGCAGTGAATGCGCTGGCGTCGATTGCCTTGTGCCGCGCCGCCGGTTTGCCAACAGCGCCGCTGTTGACTGCGTTGCGAAATTTCAAAGGTTTGCCGCATCGGGTCGAGTTCGTCGCCGAAGTGAATGGTGTGGCGTATTACGATGACTCGAAAGGGACCAATGTCGGCGCGACTGAGGCGGCGCTCAAGGGGATGACGCGTCCGGTGGTGCTGATCGCTGGTGGCGATGGTAAAGGGCAGGACTTCTCACCGCTGGTCGAAGCATGCGAGCGCATCTGTCGTGCGGTTTTGCTGATCGGGCGCGATGCGCCGCTGCTGGCTGATGTGCTGAACGAAGCGCAATCCAATTTTCTACCAAATGATGAAGACAATTACTTGCCGGTAATGCAATTGCCGACGCTGGAAATGGCGGTGTCCGTTGCGAGTAATTTTGCCGAGCCGGGTGATGTCGTGCTGCTCTCGCCAGCTTGCGCAAGTCTGGATATGTTCCGCAATTACCATCATCGCGCCGAAGTGTTTATCGCTGCGGTGAATGAATTGAAGCAGGGGCAGTAATGCGGCAGATCTTTTATCAGGCCATGCGCCGCATGAAACCCACGATGAACAGCTACGATCTGGCGCTGTTCTGGTGTGTCGTGCTACTGCTGTCGATTGGTCTGGTAATGGTGTATTCGGCATCGATTGCGATGGCCGAAGTCGACAAGGATACGAGCTTTCGCTCGCATTATTTTCTGGTTCGACACGGTATCTTTCTGTGCGTGGGTGCTTTGGCTGCGGTTGTGACTTTCAATATCCCGACCGAAAAATGGCGGCAATGGGCACCGTCACTGTTTATCGGTGGAACAATTTTATTGGTGCTGGTATTGATTCCCGGTATCGGTCGTGAAGTGAACGGGAGTAAACGTTGGCTGAGTTTATTCGTGATCAATTTGCAGCCGTCCGAGTTGATGAAGTTTTTTGTCGTATTGTATGCGGCTGATTACACCGTTCGCAAAGCCAATAGCATGGGGGCTCACTTGAGCGAAAGCATCAGCAAAGTACTGTTGCCGATGGGGCTGGTGATGGCCGTAGTTGGTGCGCTGTTGCTGCTCGAACCCGATTTCGGTGCTTTTACGGTGATTACTGCGATTGCAATGGGCGCGCTGTTTCTGGGTGGTTTTAACTGGCGTTTGTTTCTCGGCTTGATTACTTTCCTAGGTGCCGCGTTTGTTGGTCTGATTGCATCAAGTGAATATCGCCGTGCCCGTGTTTTGGGCTTTCTCGATCCGTGGCAAGACCCGTACGGCAAGGGTTATCAGCTGAGCCATTCGCTGATTGCATTTGGTCGCGGCGAATGGTACGGCGTTGGCTTGGGCGGCAGTATCGAGAAATTATCCTATTTGCCCGAAGCGCATACCGACTTTCTGATGGCGATCATCGCCGAAGAATTCGGCTTTATCGGTGTGGCAGTGGTGATCATGCTGTTTATGTTTTTTGTTTTCCGTGCGTTTGCCATTGGCGTGCAGGCGACCAAGCTCGAACGCCACTGGCATGCTCTGGCTGCGCAAGGGATCGGGATCTGGATCGGTTTTCAGTCGTTCATCAATATGGGCGTAAATATGGGTTTGATGCCGACCAAGGGGCTGACTTTGCCGCTGCTGTCTTTCGGTGGCTCGGGCATTGTTGCCAATATGCTGGCGATTGGCTTGCTGATGCGGATTGATTACGAAAACCGCCAACTGATCCGGGGTTATCGCGTATGAGCAAGCGAACATTGTTGGTCATGGCCGGTGGCACGGGCGGCCATATTTTCCCGGCTTTGGCGGTGGCCAATGCGATGCGTGACAAAGGTTGGGAAGTTATTTGGCTGGGCGCCAAAGACGCGATGGAAACGCGCGTTGTTCCGCAACATGGCATTGATCTGGTGGCGCTGGAGATTACCGGCGTGCGAGGAAAAGGCTTGCTGAAAAAACTGATTCAGCCTTGGGTGCAGGCCAAGGCACTGTTTGCCGCGCTGAATCTGATTTTCCGCCGCCGCCCTGATGTCGCGATTGGTTTTGGCGGTTTTACCGGCTTTCCCGGCGGCCTGGCCATGAAGCTGTGTTGGTTGCCGCTGGTGATTCATGAACAAAATTCGGTAGCGGGGCTGACTAATAAAGTGCTGTCAAAACTGGCCAACCGTGTGCTGTTTGCATTTCCGAATGCTTTTCCTGCTTTGAAATCCGGCTGCGTTGGTAATCCGGTGCGCGATGAGTTGAAAAGTGTTGCTACGCCGGACGAGCGTTTTGCTGGTCGTACAGGTTCGCTCAAGCTACTCGTCGTGGGGGGCAGTCTGGGGGCGCAAGTCTTTAACGAACAAGTCCCGAAAGCGCTGGCTTTGATTGCGCCGGAGCTTCGCCCGCAAGTGATTCATCAGGCCGGTGAAAAGCATATTGAGGCTCTGCGTACCAATTACGCCGCCGCCGATGTTGATGCCGAATGCGTCGCATTTATCAGCGATATGGCGAGCGCCTACGCCGACGCCGATCTGGTTTTGTGCCGTGCCGGTGCCTTGACGGTGGCTGAATTGGCTTGTGTTGGCGTTGCTGCAGTTCTGGTGCCATTTCCGCATGCGGTGGATGACCATCAGACCGGCAATGCGAAATTTTTGAGTGATGAGCAGGCCGGTATTTTGTTGCCGCAAGCGCAGTTCAGTGCCGAGTCTTTGGCTGTGTTATTGCGGCAAACCAGTCGTGAACAGTGTCTGGCGATGGCGAACAATGCCAGACGTTTGGCCAAACCGGAGGCGACGGCGCAAGTCGTTGCCGTGATTGAAGAATTAGCTGGATAGGAGTATGGGGTAATGGCCTGTAGAGTATATAATCTCTGTTCTCTGGCCTAATACCCTCTCAAATATGAAGCATAAAGTGAAACGTATCCATTTCGTCGGAATCGGCGGT
This sequence comes from Chitinibacter sp. S2-10, assembly GCF_046530675.1. Lineage (GTDB taxonomy): Bacteria > Pseudomonadota > Gammaproteobacteria > Burkholderiales > Chitinibacteraceae > Chitinibacter. The sequence continues at coordinate 1,368,604 of NZ_CP172558.1, forward strand.
GTCGGCATGAGCGGGATTGCCGAGGTTTTGCTCAATCTGGATTTTGAGGTCAGTGGCTCGGATCTGGGTAGCAATGCGACGACGCAACGTCTGGCTGCTGCGGGCGCGCAGGTTTATCAGGGGCATGCTGCTGAGTTTGTCGCCAATGCCGATGTGGTCGTGATTTCGAGTGCGGTCAAGGATGACAATCCTGAGGTGATCGAAGCGCGTTCGCGCCAGATTCCGGTGGTGCCGCGCGCGATGATGCTCGCCGAATTAATGCGTTTCAAACAGGGGATTGCGATTGCCGGCACGCACGGCAAAACGACGACGACCAGTCTTTCCGCCAGTGTGCTTGAAGCCGCTGGGCTTGACCCGACTTTTGTTATCGGCGGCAAATTGCACGCAGCCGGCTCGAACGCGCGGCTGGGCAAGGGCGAGTTTCTGGTTGCCGAAGCAGACGAGAGCGACGCATCTTTCCTGTTGCTCTCGCCGGTGATTTCGGTCGTGACCAATATCGATGCCGATCACATGGATACGTATGGCCATGATTTCGAAAAACTGAAACAGGCGTTTATTGATTTTCTGCATCACCTGCCGTTCTACGGTCGCGCTGTGCTGTGTGTTGATGATCCGCATGTGCGTTCGATTATTCCGCATGTGACGACGCCAATTACGACTTATGGCGTATCGGAAGACGCCATGTTGCGCGCAGAGAATATCGTTGCCGCGCATGGACAAATGAAGTTTGACGCAGTCTGGAAAAATGGCGAAACGCGTCGTCTGGCTGTGACGCTGAATATGCCGGGTATGCATAACGTGCTCAATGCGCTGGCAGCGATCGCGATCGGGATCGAAGTCGGTGCCGATGAAGCGGCGATTGTTGCTGCGCTGGAAAAATTTGAAGGTGTAGGGCGTCGTTTCCAGCGCTATGGCGAAGTGGCTTTGCCCGATGTTGATGGAAAAAGTCGTGGTTCATTCACGCTGGTTGATGATTATGGACACCATCCGGTTGAAATGGCGGCGACGCTGGCCGCTGCGCGTGGTGCTTTTCCATCTCGTCGTCTGCTGCTGGCTTTCCAGCCGCATCGCTATACCCGCACCCGCGATTGTTTTGAAGATTTTGTCAAAGTGCTCAATACCGTTGATGGCCTGCTACTGGGCGAAGTGTATGCCGCAGGTGAAGCGCCGATTGTGGCGGCTGACGGTCGTGCGCTGGTTCGTGCCGTGCGAGTGGCGGGCAAAATTGAGCCGGTTTTTGTCGAGCATATCGCCGATATGCCGGATGCCATTTTTGCTGTAGCCAAAGATGGTGATGTGATTATTACGATGGGTGCTGGCTCGATTGGCCAGACGCCCAAACAATTGTGCGAGCGTGCAGCATGAAACCGCTTGAAGATATGAAGCAGTTCGGTAAAGTCGCCGTGGTGATGGGCGGCTCGTCCAGCGAGCGCGAAGTGTCGCTGATGAGCGGCGCTGGCGTGCTTTCTGCATTGCAGTCACAGGGGATTGATGCGCATGCGTTTGATCCGGCTGAAATTTCACTCGATGCATTAAAAGTTGAAGGCTTTGATCGGGCGTTCCTGATTTTGCACGGTGGTCAGGGTGAAAACGGTGCCATTCAAGGCGCGCTCGAATTTATGGGAGTTCCCTATACCGGCTGCGGCGTGATGGCTTCTGCGATCGGAATGGATAAATGGCGCACCAAGCTAATGTGGCAAGCAGTTGGCCTGCCTGTGCCTGCGTATGAATTGCTGGACGACAAATCGGATTTTGTTGCCGTGGCAGATCGTCTCGGCTTGCCCTTGTTTGTGAAGCCAGCCAATGGTGGCTCCAGCGTCGGCGTCACCAAATGCCGTTCTGTTGCCGAAATTGAATCAGCATTTGCCGAGGCGGTGAAGTACGACGCTCTGGTTTTGGCTGAAAAGGCGATTTTGGGTGGCGAGTTTTCCTGTGCAGTGCTTGATGGCAAAGCCCTTGCAACAGTGAAAATTGAGCCAGCGACCGATTTTTACGATTTTGAAGCCAAATATTTCCGTGATGACACCGTATATACCTGCCCGGGTTTGCAAGGCCAGCAAGAGCAGCAAGCTCGTACGCTGGCGGAGCAGGCATTCCGTGTACTCGGAGCCAGCGGCTGGGCGAGGATTGATTTTCTGATGGATGAGCAAGGACAAATGTACTTGCTTGAGCCTAATACTGCACCCGGAATGACCAGCCACAGCTTGTTTCCGATGTGCGCTCGGGAGGCTGGAATTTCATACGAAGAATTGGTTGCCCAGATTCTGAATACAACTTTATAAGCAAAGGATATTTTTAGTGCGTTTTTGTCCTCAAATATGCGTAGCGGGCGAGCTTCAAACAAGAAGCCTGCTACGTGCGATGCCGCGTGAAATTGGCGCAATCGCACAATTGAGGTGCAAATAATGTGGGATAAGCCGCAGCTATTAATGTGGATCGCCAATTTACTAACCGGTTTGGCGACTTTGGTTTTGTTTTACGCGTTGCTGTTTTTATTGGTGCATTCACCCTTATTTCCAGTCAAGCGAATCAAGGTTGATGGTGAATTGGCGCATATCACGCGCGAGCAATTGCAATACGTGATTAAAAACGAATTGAAAGGTACTTTTTTTACGCTGGATTTAAATAAAACCCGGCAGGATTTTGAAAAGCTGCCCTGGGTGCGCCGCGTAGAGGTTCGGCGTCGTTGGCCGGACAAGCTGGAAGTGAATATTGAAGAGCATAAAGCATTTGCTCGCTGGGGTTCGAGTGCATTGCTCAATCAGTATGGCGAAAAATTTGATGCCGCAAGTAATGAAGCATTACCCGTTTTGGAAGGGCCGGAAGGAACGGAAAGATTGATGGTTGAGGGCCTGGTGCGCTTGAGTGAGATTTTGAAATCACTGAATCGTAAACCGACACATTTGTGGTTGTCTGACCGGAGAGCTTGGCGGGTTGAACTGGATAAAACGCTGGTTATTGAAGTGGGGCGCGAAGAGCCGCTTGAAAGGATAGGCCGATTTGTAAAAGCGTATCCGAATTCGCTGGCTTTGCTTGATCAGCCTTTTGAATATGTTGATTTGCGTTATCCAAATGGATTTGCCGTGCGTTTGCCGCAATATATTCCGGCTGAAAATCGGCAGGTGGAAAAAACAGTTGCACCAGTGAAACCGCTTGCAGTAAAAGCATCAATGTGATTGAAGCTTTTGATTTAATAAAGTAATCTAATTAGTAGGTTGTATGGTTTTATTAAAGTTAAACCTTAAGTTTTGTAAAGAGGCTGTCAGTGACTAGGGACGCAAAAAATCTCATCGTAGGGCTCGATATCGGAACGTCAAAAGTCGTTGCGGTAGTTGCTGACGTGACTGAAGACGGTTCACTCAATGTGGTCGGCATGGGGTCGGCTGCATCCAGAGGGTTAAAACGTGGTGTAGTCGTCGATATCGAAAAAACGGTCGGCGCGATTCAATCGGCGCTGGGTGAAGCCGAATTGATGGCCGATTGCAAAATCAGCGAGGTTTATACCGGCATCGCGGGCAGCCATATCAAAAGCCTGAATTCGCACGGTATGGTGGCCATTAAAGATAAAGAAGTCACTCAGGCCGATATTGACCGCGTGATTGAAACGGCCAGTGCGGTGAATATTCCGGCTGATCATCAGGTGCTGCATATTTTGTCGCAGGAATATGTGATTGATGGCCAGGAAGATGTGAAAGAGCCATTAGGCATGTCGGGTGTGCGTCTGGAAGTGCGGGTACATATTGTTTCTGGCGCGGTTTCTGCGGTGCAGAATATTACCAAATGCGTTCGTCGTTGTGGGCTGGAAATTGCCGAGGTGTTGCTGCAACCATTAGCCAGCGCGCATGCGGTACTCACTGATGACGAGCGCGATCTGGGTGTATGCCTGGTCGATATTGGCGGCGGTACCACCGATATTGCGGTGTTTATCAATGGCGCCATTCGCCATACCGCGGTGATTCCGATTGCTGGCGATCAAATTACGAATGACATCGCTATGGCATTACGCACGCCAACGGGTGAAGCTGAAAATATCAAAATTCAACATGGCGTTGCTTTGCGGCATATGACAGATCCGCAAACGATGATTGAAGTGCCAGGCGTCGGCGAGCGCGGTGCACGACAAATGTCACGCCATACTTTGGCCGAAGTGATCGAGCCCCGCGTTGAAGAATTGTATAGCTTTGTTCAAGCCGAATTACGCCGGGTTAATCTGGAAGATCGTTTATCAAGCGGAATTGTAATTACTGGCGGCGCTTCATTAATGCCAGGGATGACCGAATTGGCGGAAGAGATATTCCATATGCCAGTTCGATTAGGTTTACCACGCTATGTGGGTGGATTGGCCGAGGTCGTTAAAAACCCGCGCTATTCAACTGCAGTGGGTTTGTTGTTAATTGCACGACAACAAATGCAGAAAACCCCTGGGCAAAGGGGTAAGGATGGCTCTATTGGAGACATTTTTGGTCGCATGAAGGCATGGTTTCAAAATAATTTTTGAAATCTTCGGGTAAGCGGTAAAATCGGGTAACAGGAGAGAGAGTATGGCTTTAACTATTGAAATTCCAGAGGTATCACATCACGTCAATATCAAAGTAATTGGCGTAGGTGGTGCTGGTTGCAATGCAATCAATAATATGATCGAACACCATATGCAAGGTGTCGATTTTATTTCTTCCAATACCGATGCTCAGGTATTGAAATTATCCAAAGCCGATAATGTCGTTCAGCTTGGCTCTGAATTGACCAAAGGTTTTGGCGCCGGCTGCAATCCTGATATCGGCCGTCAAGCCGCAGAAGAAGATCGTGAATATATTGCCGAGCTGATTTCCGGTGCCGATTTATTGTTTATCACCGCCGGTATGGGTGGTGGTACCGGTACCGGTGCTGCACCAGTGATTGCTCAGGTTGCCCGTGAAAAAGGTATTCTGACCGTTGGTGTAGTCACCAAGCCAGGCCTGGATGAAGGTAATCGCCAGAAAGTAGCGCAAACGGGTATTGACGAATTGTCGCGCTATGTTGATTCGCTGATCGTCGTTTCAAACCAGAAGCTCGAAGAAGTGCTGGGCGATGATGTCACCATCGACGAAGCCTTTCGTGCCGCTGATGACGTATTGCGCAAAGCGATTGGCTCGATTGTCGAAATCATTCATTACCCAGGGCTGATTAACGTTGACTTTGCCGATGTGAAAACGGTGATGCGTGAAATGGGCATGGCGATGATGGGCTCGGCGAATGCGACCGGTCCGGATCGTGCGATGCGCGCGACCGAAGAAGCGATTTCTTGCCCCTTGCTCGATAACATTAGCTTCAAAGGTGCGCGTGGTGTTCTGGTCAACCTGTCCAGCGCGCCAGGCAAATTGAAAAAATCAGAAATTCGTCAGGCGCTGGAAATCATTGAAGCGCATGTTTCCGAAGGTGCTTTGGTGAAACATGGTGTGGTTTACGATCCTGAACTCGGTGAAGATGAAATTCGCATTACTTTGATCGCGACCGGTCTGGGTGGCGGCAAAGACATGAATAAACCGCAGTTGTCGGTAGTCAGCAGCCAGCCACTGAAAACGGGAACTGACAACGGCGCTTATGACGATGCTTATGACACGCCGGCGATCTGGCGTAATAATCGTCGTGGCCCAGCTAGCGACACGACTGCGGCGCGTCCGGCGATGTCGAATATCGATATGGATATTCCGGCTTTTTTGCGTCGCCAGGCTGATTAATTATCAGGCCATAAACAGCGTCTATTGGTTCGATTGCAATGATTCATCCTGCCTTTTACCCGAGGCTGGTAAAATTGTGAGTTGAGCTAATTGAAAAGGCGGAAACGGCCATGTTTTTACAACGAACCTTGAAAAGCACGATCCGTGCAACCGGCGTGGGTTTGCATTCGGGCGAAAAAGTGACGCTCACTTTGCGCCCCGCAGCCGCCGACCATGGCATTGTGTTTCAGCGCTCTGATTTGCCCGAGTCAAAGCCTTTCAAGGTTGGCCCCGATCTGGTGAACGACACGCGACTCTCCTCCACGCTGGTGCAAGACGGCGTGCGTGTCGGCACCATCGAGCATCTGATGTCGGCGTTTGCCGGCCTTGGCATCGACAATGTGGTTGTCGATGTCGATGCGCCGGAAATGCCTATTATGGATGGTTCTGCTGCGCCGTTTATTTATCTGCTGCAAAGCGCAGGCATTCGTGAGTTGAATAAACCCAAGCAATTTGTCCGTGTACTCAAGCCGATTGAAGTGCACGATGGCGATAAATGGGTCAAATTCGAGCCGCACGATGGCTATAAAGTCGCGCTGACGATTGATTTTCAGCATCCTGCCTTTAAAAAATCGGCTCAGACCATCGAAATCGATTTTTCCAAAACCAATTACATCAGTGAAATTGCCCGAGCACGTACTTTCGGCTTCATTCACGAAGTCGAATACCTGCGTGCCAACGGACTAGCGCGTGGCGGCAATATGGATAATGCTGTCGTGATCGACGAATTTCGCGTCTTAAACGACGGCGGACTGCGTTTCGAAGACGAATTTGTTCGCCACAAAATTCTGGACGCCATTGGTGATCTGTACATCCTTGGTCATCCATTGATTGCGTCGTTTTCCGGCTATAAATCCGGGCATGCGATGAATAATAAATTGCTGCGCGCCATGCTGGCAGACAGCGATAGTTACGAGCTGGTGAGTTTTGATGCCGATGAGCGTGTGCCGTCGGCGTTTCATGATCTTCCTCCCTTGAGTATCTGACCATGTTCGCGGTGCTGCGGATTCTGGCGATTCTGGCCTTGCTGCTGATTGTTTATGCCAGTTTTCGCTACGTGCGCGAACGCAATCCGCGCTGGTTAAATCTGATCCGCGTTGTATTTTTCTCTCTGCTTGGTTTGGGCGTGGTCTTTGGCATCGGGCTGTTTATCGAGCGTCTTGTTCTGGGTTGATTTCTATGGCTTTGCCCCGTTTTTATGTTGATTTGCCACTGAGTATCGGGCAGCAATTTGACTTGCCCGAAGCCGTCGCTCGCCATGTCCAGGTGGTGCGCATGCAGCCGGATGAAATGGTGACTTTGTTTAACGGGCAAGGCGGCGAATATCAGGCGCAGATTGTCGCGATGGGCAAAAAAACAGTCAGTGTTGCGGTGCAGTCGTTTGACGATGTAAATCGTGAGTCAACGCTGCATTTGACTTTGGTGCAAGCTGTATCGGCGGCTGATCGTATGGATTACAGCGTACAAAAAGCGGCCGAACTGGGTGTGAGCGTGTTTCAACCGGTGATTTCGCAATACTGCCAGCAGCGCTATAGTGGCGAGCGCGCCGAGAAACGCATTGCGCACTGGCAAGGCATCGCCGCCAGTGCTGCCGAGCAATGTGGCCGCACACGCCTGATGGATATTCTTCCGATTGTATCGCTGGCCGATTTTCTGCAATCAGCGCCCACTGCCGACTTAAAGCTATTGATGTGCCCTACAGGCGCAGTTGAATATGCATCTTTAACGGAACGCGCTGCGAGTATTATCGTGCTGATTGGTCCTGAAGGGGGGTATTCGCCCGAAGAGGATAATAACGCTATTCTTCATGGCTATACTCCATTAATTCTTGGTCCGCGAATATTCCGCACTGAAACTGTTGCGCCGGTCATTGCCGGACTGTTGCAGCTGCGCTACGGCGATCTGGGCTAAAAGCGCCGCAGCGTTTAACTCCTCAAGTGGGTATAATCGCGCAATGACTACTCACGCCCTTTATCATCGCCTGTTGCGTCATTTCAAACCCTATCTGTGGGTGATCGTCGCGACCATTGTCTGCATGGCACTTGCTTCGGCCGCCGAAGCCATGCTGACCTTGTTGCTCAAGCCGCTGGTTGATAACAATCTGGGCGGAGCCAGTCATCTGGTTAAGCAGGCGGCATGGATCGTTCCGGCGCAACTGTTTGGGCTGGCGCTGCTGCGTTTTATTGGCAACTTTGGCAATGACTACGGCAATGCCTGGCTCGCATCGCGCGTGATGCGCGATTTTCGCGAAAAAATCTACGGCAAGCTGATGCGGCTGCCGACGCGCTATTTTGACCAGTCATCCACCGGTGTGTTGCTCTCGCGAGTGACTTACGACGTCGCTCAAGTCATGGAAGCTGGCACGTCGACGCTCACCGGTTTGGTGCGCGATGGTGTCGCCGTGATCGGTTTTCTGGCCGTGATGTTTTATTCGAGCTGGCGTCTGACGCTATTCTGTCTGGTTTTGCTTCCGGTGGTCGCGCTGAGTATTCGCGTGGTGGCCAAACGTCAGCGCCGTCTGGCGCGCGAAACGCAGGACAAAATGGGCGAAATGAATTCGCGGCTTGATGAGTCGCTGTCCGGGCAGCGTATCGTCAAGGTTTTTGGTGGGCAGGAAATCGAAAGTCAACGCTTCGCCGTCGTGAACAATCGCGTGATGCGGCTGGGCATCAAGCAGGGTCTGATGGTCGCGATCAACTCGGGCACGATTGTGCTGCTGATTGGCATGACCGTGTCGGTGGTGCTGTATTTTGCCAGCCTGCAAGCGCAGGCCGGGCAATTGAGCGCAGGTTCATTTCTGTCGTTTATTGCTGCGATGGTTGCGATTCAGGGGCCCGTTCGCAACCTGACCAAAATCAACGAAAAACTGCATCGCGGTCTGGCCGCTGCCGAATCGATTTTTGCGCTACTTGATGAAGTTGAAGAGCCGGATCACGGGCAATACCGGGTCGATCGTGCGCAAGGTGCGATCATGATTAGCGATTTGCGTTTTAGCTACCAGCCTGAGCACAAGCCCGCACTTGACGGCATATCGCTGCAAATCGAACAGGGGCAAACCATTGCGCTGGTCGGTCAGTCGGGTAGCGGAAAAACGACGCTCGCCAATCTGTTACCCCGTTTTTACGACGCCAGCGAAGGCCAGATCTTGCTCGATGGCGTCTCGCTGGCCGAGTATCAGCTCGCCAATCTACGCTCGCACATCGCGCTGGTTGCGCAGGATATGGTGCTGTTCAATGACTCGGTGACCGCCAATATCGTGTATGGGACGCATCGCGCAGGTGAAATCGATATGGATCGTGTTCGCGCCGCCGCACAAGCGGCACACGCGACCGAGTTTATCGAGAAAATGCCGAATGGTTTTGACGAACTGCTGGGTGAAAACGGTGGTCGCCTGTCGGGTGGCCAGCGCCAGCGCCTCGCGATTGCGCGCGCGATTTACAAAGATGCGCCGGTACTGATTCTGGACGAAGCGACCAGCGCGCTCGATACCGAATCCGAGCGCAAAGTACAGCAAGCGCTCGAATTCCTGATGCAAGGCCGAACGACGCTGGTCATCGCTCACCGGCTGTCGACGATTGAAAAAGCGGACCGTATTGTCGTGATGCAGCAAGGCCGGATTGTCGAAACCGGTACCCATGCCGAATTGATCGCCCGGCAAGGGCTGTATGCGCAAATGCATGCAGTGCAGTTTAAAACCGAGTCCTGAAAACACGTAAAGCGCTGCCAGACCCAACGAGTGTTGAGATGCGAATAAATCAGAAAGCGAGTTCTGCCACTCAAAGTGTGCTGTTCATGGAAAGCTCGATGAATATCGGTGGACAGGAATTGCAGTTATTGCAGCAAATGAGCGTCTTGCAGCAACAAGGCTGGGCAGTGAGTTTGTTGTGCAAAACCGGTTCCAGAATCGAAGCTTTTGCCAAAGCGCGCGGTCTGGATGTTGACACCATACGCTTTCGCAACGCCTTGCATATTCCGAGTATTTTGCAAGTGCGGCGGCATTTGCAGCAATTCAAGCCCGCCGCGGTGATTGTCCATAGTGGACATGATGCCAATATTGGCGCGATTGCCTGCCATTCTCTGGGGCGGCGGCGTCCGATGATCGTGCGGATGCGGACTTATCAGCCGGGCATTCCAAATTCATTTCCATACCAATATCTGTTTGATTACACGCTGGCGTGTAGCGCACATTTGCGCGAACGGATTCTGAAAAACACCCGGATTGATCGCGAAAAAGTCGGAGTACTTTATCCTGGAATTGATTTTGCCGGGCTGGAAGAGGGCGCGAGCGATACTCCGTTGCCAGCGAATGCGGAACGCTGGCTGGCTGATCGTCCGGGGCCGGTCGTTTTGCAGGCCGCGATGTTGCGCGAAGAAAAAGGTCATTCGGTCATTCTGGATGCCTTGCCAGAGGTGCTGCAAAAACACCCGGATGTGCGCTATCTGATTGCTGGCGAAGGCCCCTTGTCCGAGCATTTGAAAGAAAAAATTGCTGAAAAAGGCTTGCAGGATCATGTTTGTCTGCTCGGCATGGTCAATCCGATTGGCGGCTTGCTGCGCCGGGCTGATCTTGCCATCCTGCCTTCGCTGATGGAGCCATTTGGCATGTTTCAGATAGAAGCGCTCAATCTGGGTATTCCGACGATTGCCTCCAATGTCGATGGCATTCCTGAAACAATGACTGATCGCGAAGATGGCCTGCTGGTCGAGCCGGGTAATCCGGCGGCTTGGGCGCAAGCGCTAGTCTGGGCGCTGGATCATCCAGAGATCATGCGTGCCTGGGCGGAACATGGCCGACAGAAAAACCGGCTGCGGTTTTCTCTGGGGCAAAATACCACTCAACTGATCGAGCTAATTACCCGCGGTCGTTAGGGTATTGCTCTGTAACTCAATATTGCTGTTGTTTTGATTGAGATACTTCAGTCAGGTATTGTAGTTTGATAAAGCGGTAAAAAGTGGTTTCGGCATTCATCAGCGCAATCAGAAAACCCGCTTTCCCATCCAGAAAACCGCGTTTGAGCAGGTAGGTGCGCCAGAATGCCCAGCCACCACGCAATAGCGCCAGCGTCAGGCTGGCGCGCTGGCCTTTGGCAAAGCGCTGGGCGGCGCCTGCACTGGAATACTGATTGATCTTGTTCAGCACGGTTTCATAGTCGTCGTAGGAATAATGCAGCAGCAAGCCGGCTAGCGGCTGTGCCAGCGTGGCATGAATCAGGCGTTCATGCACCAGATCATCGGAATATCTGGCGCAATCACGTCGGAACAAGCGAGCCACCCAGTCTTTGCCCCAGCCGCTGTATTTGATCCATTGACCGCAAAAGGAAGAAAGCCGACGGATCTGGTAGGTGTCGTGTTTTGGGTTTGCAATGGCACTCTGAATCGCGACCTTGAGTTCTTCGGTGACGATTTCATCGGCATCGAGCGCCAGAATCCAGTCGGTATCGAGCAAAGCAATGGCCCGGTTTTTCTGGATGCCAAAGCCGGGCCAATCAGCCCTTTGATGGATTTCTGCACCATGCTCGGCAGCAACTTGCAGCGTGTGATCGGTGCTGCCCGAATCCAGAATGACAATTTTATCTGCCCAAGCTACCGCAGTGAGACATTCATGCAAATGAGCTGCGGCATTTTTGGTAATAATGGCAACGCCAAGGCTGGGCATAGTCGTTAGTGCTTCAATGGATCGGGCTGCTATAATCGCCCCTCTTGCCTGTTCAGGCAAGTTGTTGTGCGCGACGTAGAGGCGCTGATCCTCGTGGGGGTTCTATACGTAATGCATTTTTCCACGCTTGAGATGGGCTGATGACTAAATCACCGCTATTTGCCGAAAAGCCGCCCAAACGAATTTTGCTCATTACCTTGCGTTATTTGGGCGATACATTGCTGACTACGCCATTGATCAATTCATTGCGTGCTGCGTATCCCGATGCCCGGATTGATGTTCTGCTGTATGAAAATACCCAAGCCATGTTGCAGGGTAATCCGGCGATTTCGAATCTGATTACGACCAAACCCAAAGCGGGCTGGCAGGACAACCGGATCTTGTTCGGCAAAATTTTCCGCCAATATGATTTGGCTATTTCGACGCAAACCAGCGATAAGGCGGTTTTGTATGCGATGTTGGCGGCCAAGAAGCGCATCGGGTTTGCTCCTCCCCGGACCGATACGGGCTGGTTCAAACGCTATTTCTTTACCCGCTATTGCGAATTTGATACCGAAAAAACGCATACGGTACTGGAAATACTCCGGCTGTGCCGTTTACTGGGTATCAAGCCGGTTTACCATTTGACGCCGCCTATGTCGACAGATCATGAGCTCGACGAGAATGTTCAGGCGCTCACTGCGCCTTATGCCGTTTTGCATATCATGCCGCAATGGCGTTACAAACAATGGACGGACGAGGGCTGGATTGCGCTCGCTCGCTATTTGCACGAGCAGGGATTGCAGATTGTTTTGTCCGGTGGACCGGCCGATGTGGCGGCCTTAAACCGTTTGCAGGCTGCTTTGCCTGCGGGAACGATCAATCTGGCCGGGCGTTTGTCTCTGCCGCAATGGTCGCAGGTGTTGGCAAAAGCGGCCGTTTTTGTCGGCGTTGATACCGGTACGACCCATCTGGCGGCGGCGACTCAAGTGCCGACTGTGGCCTTGTTTGGCCCCAGCGACCCGGTGAAATGGACTCCGTGGCCAGCTCATTATCAGAGCGATCAGGCGCCTTTTGTGACGCATGGTAACCAGCATGTGAATAATGTCTACTTGATTCAGGCAGGCGCGGGGCAAAAAGCCTGCGTGCCATGCTATCTGGAAGGCTGTTTGCGCAATCGTCAGAGCCATAGCGAATGCCTTGATGAATTGAGTGCTGAGACTGTGATCGACGTTCTGAAACCCATTCTTGCCCAATCGAGCCTCCGCGAATGATCCATTTGAAGAAAGTCTGGGCGAAATTGACTGGGCGCAAGCAAAGCCGTTTGCAGGATTTTGCCCGGCAGCAGGTCAAGTTTCGCAAGCGTTATCCGCACTATGCCATCGGCAAGGCCAGCTATGGCATGCCGATTGTTTACGATTACGGTGAAGGAACCACGCTCAAGATCGGCGCATATTGTTCAATCGCCAGCAATGTCCAGATTTTCTTGGGTGGACACCATCGCATCGACTGGGTCAGCAGCTACCCGTTCCCTCACTTTTTCGAGATGGACGCGGTTTTTCAGGGCAAAGCCGGTGGCAGTCGTGGCGATGTGGTGATTGGCAACGATGTCTGGCTGTGTGCCAATTGCATTATTCTATCCGGGGTGACGATAGGTCATGGCGCAGTCATCGCCAATGGCGCGGTGGTGACGCGTGATGTGCCGCCCTATGCTGTCATGGCCGGCAACCCGGCCAAACTGATCAAATGGCGGTTTGATGAGCCCATCCGGCAGGCTTTGCTTGAGATTGCGTGGTGGGATTGGCCTGACGACAAGATTAAAAATGTCATGGATCAGTTGTGCGGCAACGATCTGGTCAAGTTTATTGAATATGCCCGGGAAGGGAATGAAGCGTGATTGAAAGATTGAAAAAAATAAGCCTTGAAAATGCGTTTGTAGTGAGTCTGCTCGTTTCTCCGGTGTTGTTGTTTTCTGTGGCGGGCTGGATGACGAGGATTACCGTCGTCTGTTTTCTGCTGGCACTGGCCGTGATCCATAAAAACCGCGAGCAAGTCATTGTTAGCCCGCCAGTTAGTACCGATGCAAAATGGTTGTGCCTCGCTTTGATCTTGCCCTTGTGTAGTGTGTTATTGGGGCAGTTGTTCAGCGGGCGCTTTATGGCCAGCAGTTTTGACAGCCCGATGCATATTATTATTTGTATTGGAGTTATGCTGGCGATGTTGTCGACGCATTCGCGCGTGGTGGAATGGTTAAGCCATGCTTTGCCACTGACTTTATTGATTGCATGGCTGACGGTGTTGATTATGCCGGGAACGGTATGGGGAGGGCGTGTTCATACTAAATCGCTCGATCCGTTGGCATTTGGCAGCCTAGCGTTGACATTCGGTTTATTGAGTCTGATTTCGATCAAGCTGCATACGAATCGATCCAGAATGCTGCTGCTCTATAAACTGCTGGGGTTTGCTTTGGGTGTTTACCTGTCGATCATTTCCGGCAGCCGCACGGGCTGGTTGGCTTTGCCATTGGTGGCACTAATCTGGTTGTATGGCGAACGGCTCCGTTTTACCTGGCGCTATAAATTGTTGTCTTTGCTATGTGTGCTAGGTTTTATGGCAGGGAGTTATCTGTTTTCCGCAACAGTGCAGAAGCGTGTCGATATTGGTGTAAAAGAAGTTGCCCAGTACCAATGGAATCCGATTGAAAGCCCGTATGGTGGCGGCTCGGTAGGGTATCGAATTTCATTTATCCGGATTGCCTACTTTTTATTAGAGCAACAGCCGCTAAGCGGTTGGGGGCAAGATGGCGACTGGAAGTCGGTAACCAATGATCCTGCGCTGGCATTTGCCGATGACGGCGTTAAAAAGATGGCGCTTTTTGCTGGTTTTCACAATGAAATCACTGCGAAAATGGTTGAGTCTGGTATTTGGGGTTTGATTTCAAGTGTGGCGATGTTTCTGATTCCAGGCCTGTTTTTCATCAGAAAAATGTACAGCGATAGCCCGCGGCAGCGTAATGTCGCATTAATGGGAATGGCGTTTTTACTGTGTCAATTCGTCAGCAGCTGGAGTATGGAGCTGACCAATCTGCGTTATGCAGCCTCATTTTTTGGCCTGATGATCGCGATCTTTGCAGGACAAATTCTGTATTACGCCCATCATGAAGCGATGATCAATTCCAAGGATAAACTGAATGAAACCTGAAAAGTATGCCATTACTTTTGCCTGCTATAACCAGGTCGAATACACCAAAAAATGCATCGCCAGCATGATTGCGCATGGTGTTGATTTGAGTCGTCTGGCGATTGTCGATAATGCCTCGTCGGATGAAACCCGCGCCTATCTTGAAACTTTACCATTGGGTGCGTTGATTTTAAATCAGGATAATCTGGGTTGCGGCGTCGCCTGGAATCAGGGTGCTTTGGCCTTGCAGGCCGAGTGGACCATCGTGATGAACAACGATGTACTCGTCAGCGCGAACTGGATTGAAAACCTGATTGAAACTGCCGAAAAGCACAATCTGAAAGTGATTTCTCCTGCGCTAATTGAGGGTGAACTCGATTATGATTTCGAAGCATTTTCTGCTGAAGCCAGCAGCAAAATGAAAGACGCGTTGCGCTTGGGCGGACGGCATGCGGTTTGTATGGCAATTCATCGGTCGGTTTGGATGGATGTGGGTTATTTCCAGCCGGTGCCCAAGCTACTTGGCTATGAAGACACGCTGTTTTTCCACGAGGTCGCCAAAGCCGGTATTGCTGTTGGTATGACCGGCGCTTCATGGCTGCATCACTACGGTTCGATGACGCTGAGCCTGCTGAAACAGGAAAGAGGTTTGTCGCAAAAAGCCGGTCTGGGCTCGCGTTATAATTACAAACTGCTCAATCAAAGTTGGCTGGCCAGAAAGATCGGTAAACTCAAACGCAAAAAGCAGCTCAAGGCGTGGAAAGAGGCGGAATTGCAGCAATATGGCATGACCATGCATGGCGTGCGCGAGCATGGCGATTTTGTCTGGGTTGCGAATATTTGATTGCGGCATAAAGCCGTCCCATCCGGTTCAGTATTCATAAAAGGTTTTTTAATGCACTCCGATTCTGTCGGCATTGTCACTCCGCAAAAATTCGTTTTCGAAGACCCGATCACGCTCTCATCCGGCGCGGTTTTGCCGCGTTACGAGCTGATGGTCGAAACCTATGGCACGCTCAATGCCGATAAATCGAATGCCATCCTGATTTGTCATGCGCTGTCTGGCCATCATCATGTCGCCGGCAAGCATAGCGACACCGATAAGGCCGCTGGCTGGTGGGACAATATGGTGGGCCCCGGCAAGCCGATTGATACCAACAAATTCTTTGTGATTGGCCTCAATAACCTCGGTGGTTGCCACGGCTCGACCGGGCCGTCGAGTATCAACCCCGAAACCGGTGCGCCGTATGGCTCGGCTTTTCCGGTGGTGCTGGTGCGTGACTGGGTTGAAACGCAGGCGCGCTTGGCTGATCGCTTGGGGATTAAGCAGTTCGCTGCGATTATCGGCGGCAGCCTGGGCGGCATGCAGGCGCTGCGCTGGTCGATCACGTATCCCGAGCGAGTTCGACATGCTTTGGTGATTGCGTCGGCGCCGAAATTAACCGCGCAGAATATTGCGTTTAATGATGTGGCGCGTCAGGCCATCATTACCGACCCCGAATTTCACGGTGGCGATTTTTACCAGCATGGCGTCGTGCCACGTCGCGGCCTGCGTTTAGCGCGCATGCTCGGCCATATCACCTATTTGTCCGACGACGGCATGGGTGAAAAATTTGGCCGCTTGCTGCGGAGCGGCGAATATAAATACGGCTTTGACGTTGAGTTCGAAATTGAATCGTACCTGCGCTATCAAGGCGATAAATTCTCGACGATGTTCGACGCCAATACTTATTTGCTGATGACCAAGGCGCTCGATTATTTCGATCCTGCGCGTCACTACGGCGGCAGTTTGGCCGAAGCAATGCGTCAGGCGCAGGCGAAATTCCTCGTCGTGTCGTTCACGTCCGACTGGCGTTTTGCTCCATCGCGTTCACGCGAGATTGTGAAGGCGCTGCTCGATGCAGATCGCACCGTGTCGTATGCCGAAATCGAGTCGCAGCACGGCCACGATGCCTTCCTGATGGAAGATGCGCCGTATATGGCGGTGATGCGGGCTTATTTGAATAATATTGCTGCGGAGATTGCGTGATGATGGCTTCATTTCAATGTTCGCAGGATGTGATGGAAAATTCGCCGTATATGGCGGTGATGCGCGGATGTCTAGGTGGCATGTTGAATAATGTGGCGAAGGAGATTGCGTAATGGCCAGTCACAACACCCTCCGCCCCGATTTAAAACACATTGCGGATCAGATCAAACCTGGCTCACGCGTGCTGGACTTGGGCTGTGCCGACGGCGAATTGCTCGCGTGGCTGCAAGCCAATAAAGTCGTGCGCGGCATCGGCGTCGATGTTGATGTCATGTCGATTGTCGCTTGCGTGGAAAAAGGCCTGAATGTGATTCAGGCCGATATGGAAAGCGGCTTGCAAAGCTTTGAAGATGACAGTTTTGATTATGTCGTGCTCTCGCTCACCATTCAGGCGATGCACAATATCGAGCTGATCCTGCAGGAAATGCTGCGCGTCGGCAAAGTCGGCCTTGTCACCTTCCCGAACTTTGGCTTCTGGGAAAACCGCTGGCAAATCCTGCTTGGCCGCATGCCGGTCTCCGAGACGATTCCGTACGAGTGGTATAACACGCCGAATATTCACTTCTGCACGGTCAACGATTTCGATCGTTTGCTTGGCAAGATGGGCATGAAAGTCGACAAACAAGTCGTACTGCATCAGGGGGAAACCGTCGATTTCTTGCCGAATTTGTTTGGTAGTTTGGCGCTGGTGCAGTTCAGTCAGACGTAGGGTGGGTTAGGCCGCATTCATATTGCGTTGATTTACATTGTGTGTCGGCCGCATACCCATCTGCTGAGTACTCGCAATACCTGATTGGAGTATTACTCTGTAGATCATACGATGAGCTTTTTGCAGGGCAATACCCTAAGGAATAAGCATGGTTCGTTTTGGCATCATCGGCACTGGCGGTATCGCGCAGCGTTTTGTCGCAGGGCTTGAGCACGTTGCTGATGCGCAAGCTGTCGCGGTTTTTAACCGTAGCACCAGCAAAGCCAGTCAATTCGCCACCGCCAACGACATACCCCATGTTTATGAATCAATCGAAACGCTGCTCGCCAGCAATGTCGATGCCGTCTATATTGCCACTCCGCATCCCAGCCACGCAGCACTGAGTATCGCTGCGCTCAAAGCAGGCAAAGCGGTGCTGTGTGAAAAACCGGCCGCAACCAGCCTGACCGATTTCGATGCCGTGACCGCCGTCGCACGTGAAACCGGGCGGCTGTATATGGAAGCGATGAAGCCGCCATTTTTCCCGCTGTATCAGTTGATCCGCGAGCGCATTGTCGCAGGCGCGATTGGCGAAGTGCGCTTTGTTCGCGCTGGCTTTGCGAACCCCGGTTTACCGGAAGGCCATGCCGTGCTCAACCCAGCTTTGGCGGGTGGCGGCTTGCTGGATATTGGCATTTACTCATCGTTTCTCGCTGTTGATTGGCTGGGCGCTGCCGGTGAAATTCAAACCTTGGGGCGAATCGGTACGAGCGGCGTTGATACTTTTGCGAGCCTGAATGTCCAGCACGAGCGCGGCATTAGCCAGCTCTATTGCGGGCTTGACATTGCTGGTAGTGGCGAGGCCTTGATCGGCGGTAGCGCGGGCTATGTGATCATCCACGATAAATGGTGGAATCCGGCCAAAGCCACGCTGGTCAATGCGGCGGGCGAGCGCGAAGAATTGGCGATTGTGCCAATCGGCTCGGGGCTGAATTACGAAACCGCGCACTTTTGCGAGCTGCTGCGCGCGGGTGAGCTGGAAAGCCCAATCATGAGCCACGCCAAAACGCGCACAGCTTTGGCGATGACTTTACATGCACGAGATACATTGCTGGGTATTGCTCAGTAAATCAATATTGATCTAGTTTAGCGAGATATACCCCATGAAAGAGTTTCTGCTCGACGAGCGAATTATCAAAAAAGTGGCGCTAGGCCACGGCAGCTGCATCGCCAGCGACGAGATCACCATCGAAGGCTATCCGGTCGGGCTGATGTACCGTGAACAGCCAGTCAAAGATGGCGATTCCGGCTGGCGCTTTTTCTCGGGCACCGAAGATCAGAAATACTTAAACAACCCGAAAAACCACAGCGAATTCGATGTGAATGTCATCGCCAATTACGACAGCCACATCATTCCGCTACTCGCCTCACCGGTCGGTAGCGTGTTCGAGCGCTTTGTCAAAAGCGAGGATGATGATGAGTTCAAGCCGGTCACCGATTGGTCGCCGCTGGATTAGTATTTATTTTTTAGGGGTTGTTAGTGATTTATATTAATAAAATTGTATTGTGTGGTTTATTTTTTAGTGCATATCTGTCTGCTTTTGCAACTGATCTGCCGAGTGATTTTACTTTTTCATTTAAACCATCGCTGACGAAAAAAGTGATAATTTCTACTAATTCAGAAAAAGTTAAAAATGTAAATGGTGGACCCAGTGTAACCGATGTTGTAAATAGTGTGATTGAAGGAAAATTTACCTCCATAGATAATGGGTACATATTTTCAAGCAAATTAATCAAGGCTAATCTATCTAAAAATGGCAAGTCTGTTGATGATGTAATATTGAAGTCTTTAACTGATTTGGTCGTAGATTATAAAATTGCTAAAGACGGTACTGTTGAGGAAATCAAAGGATTTGATCGTGTAGAGATGAAGGTGCGCGATCTGGTGCCTGCAAGTGCGTTTGAAGCGATAAAGCTACTTATTTCTCAGGAAACTATGGCGGCCAAAGAAAAAGAAGAATGGAATGGACGTTACGCTGGCTTTTCCGGTGAAAAATTTAGGATTGGTGATAATTTTAGCTTTGAAGTGCCATACACATTGCCGAATGGGTTAACTCTCAATTATTCAACAAATGTGAGATTTACCAAGTGGGAAGCTTGTCCAGCTGGTATGTGCGTGCGCATTGATATTGCGTACACAACAGATAATGAAGCACTCTCCGATTTGGTAGATGGTGTTGCAAAAGATCTCAATACTCAGAATGATAATTCAATGGTTAAAGTTGCAATGAATAGTCAGGGGATAAGAGGCCACGCTAGCCGACTAATTGATCCGAAAACAATGATGATATTTTCTGAGCGATTGGAGCGAACATTCAATATTGAAGCGAATAGTACAAGTTCTGGAAAACAAATTGTTTCAATGAAAGAAAACAAAGTTATTGATTACCAATATATTAGTGAGTGAAACCATGCTTCGAATTACGAGTAATTTTGATTCTGGTTCAATTGAAGTTGTTGACGCGACCGATGCCGCCAATATCCGCCTGAAACTGCGCCCCGATAATGCGTCCGACTTTGCGCAGTGGTTTCATTTCCGTTTGAGCGGTGCGCGCGATGTTGATTGCACGCTGAAAATCGAAAATGCAGGGCAGAGTGCTTATCCTGATGGTTGGCCCGATTATCAGGCGGTGGCGTCGTATGACCGCGAAAACTGGTTTCGCGTCGAGACCGAATACGATGGCCAGACGCTGACGATCAAACACACGCCACATACCGATGTCATGTGGTTTGCTTATTTCGAGCCATATAGCTGGGAGCGCCACCAGACTTTGATCGGTAATGCGATTACTGCCGCGCCGTGGGTGAAGCTTGAGCAACTGGGCGTGACGCCCGATGGCCATGAGTTTGACTTGCTGCGTATTGGCGTGCAAAAAGGCTATTACGGCATCAATAAAAAGAAAATCTGGATCACGGCGCGCCAGCATCCGGGCGAAAGCATGGCCGAGTGGTTTGTTGAGGGCTTGCTGGAAACGCTGCTTGATCCGCAAAACGCGATTGCGCGGGCGCTGCTGGAAAAATGCGTGTTTTACGTCGTGCCGAATATGAACCCGGACGGCAGCGTGCGCGGTAATTTGCGTACCAATGCGCTGGGTGCAAACTTGAACCGTGAATGGCAAACGCCAAGTCTGGAGCGCAGCCCCGAAGTGTATTGGGTGCGCGAAAAAATGAAACAAGTCGGCGTCGATGCGTTTTTCGATATTCATGGCGACGAGAGCATTCCGCATAACTTCGTTGCCGGTTGCGAGAGCAATGAATCGTTCTCGTGCCGCCAGCATGATTTGCAGGAAGCGTTCAAAAAAGCGTGGCTGCTTGCCAGCCCCGATTTCCAGGTTGAACACGGCTATGAGGTCGGCAAATTCGGCCCGGAAACACTGACTTTGGGTACCAACTGGGTTGGCAACGAGTTCGATTGCCTCGCCTACACGGTGGAAATGCCATTTAAAGACACCGCCAATCGCCCGTTGCCCGAAGTGGGCTGGAATGGCGAGCGCTCAACGCAGCTGGGCAGCTCGTTGCTGACGGCTTTGTACGCGATTGTCGAGCAAATCTGATTGGTTTGATTGATTTGGCCGCCGTGCAGCTGCTGCGCGGCGCACTGAGACGGTCTGCGCCCTGCCCGATATCAAGTGCTTTACCTTTGGTGACACGAATTTGTAGTAATACCCTTGGCAAACCTGCACCGAAAGCGTACTTTGAAATGCCGTATTGCCTTGGAGTGTGACCATGCTGAACCCGTTTGCCACGGAAACTGTCACCTTTGAAACGCCGGTGGCGATGCTGATCGCCTGCCATGACCGGGTAAGGCACTACGCGGCTTTGACCGAAACTTTGGTCAGCCACGTCGCGAAAAACGGTGCCGATGCCGCCGCGATTGCCGGGGCGTCGGCGATTTTGCGCTATTTTGACGTGGCAGCGCCTTTGCATCATCAGGACGAAGACGAAGATTTATTCCCCGCAATGCTGCCACTGGCTACACCCGAGCTGGCGCAGGCCATACGTGAAATCATGGCGGAGCACGACGAGCTGGGGCTGCTATGGCAGAAGGTTCGCGCGGCGCTGCTGGCCTTGGTCGCCGGCAATGATAATGAGCTGACGCCTGAGCTGGCCGCCGAATTTGCCCAGCGTTATCCGGCGCATGCGGCGCGTGAGGAAGACGAAATTTATCCCTACGCCAAAGCCCTGCTCAGTGCCGGGCAGCTGCACGAGCTGGGCACGAAAATGGCCGCAAGACGCGGCCAGAAGGTTTAGGCAGAGCCTTTTGTATCGTCGACAATGATATTGAACTCACGAACATCCAGTGGCTCTACTTCGCTGCCTTGCCATGGCTTGCGATACTCAAAGCGCAGCTTGACTTCACCCTTGGACTGGGCTGAAAAACGCCAGCTGGCGTCACCTTGGCGGTTGATTTCGCCTTTTTTTCTGGGCGTAAATTTCCTGTCTTGCAGTAGATTCAGCGCTTGATTCTCCAGTGCTTCAAAAAACCATAAATAGCCCGTGCTGGGGTCGGCAGGCAGTTTGACGAGCAGCGTTTCCTTTGGTTTTAAAACTATCGTTTGCCGGTGTTCCCGCTGTGTCACTGTGCGCTCTGCCCAGACTGACGGGCTGAAGAAAGCGAGCATCAGTGCGAGCGTGGGGATGAGCAGCTTCATGATGCGTTTCATGGCACGTCCTCCCTCGGATTGGGAAGGTTTTATCGTACTTTGTCATGAACCGGACTTCAGTGAACAAGTCACCGTTTTGCTGGTGAAAAATAACAAGGCAGGGTATTGCTCTATAGGCTATTTGTAAATTGGCCTATGGGGCAATACCCTGCCTTAGTTGTTTCTGCTGAGTTACTTCAGATTGCGGCGGAACAGATCAAACGCCAGTTGGTAGCCCAAGAGCGCCAGTTGCGGATCATAGCGGTCACCTTCGTCGCGCATAAAAGCGTGCGGGCCGTTAAATTCATGCCAGGTAAAGGTTTTATCCGCAGCGACCAATTGCTGGTAAACCTGCGCACGCCCTGCCGCCGGAATATGCGGATCCTGCTTGCCCCAGATCATCAGCAACTCACCGCCAATATCGGCGAGGCGCTCCATACTGTGCTGACCGGGCTGATTCGGGATCACATTGGTGTGCAAGTCGGTCGCGTAAAAACACGCCGTCGCTTTGATTTCCGGCTGTAGCGCGGCGCGGAAAGCCAGATGGCCGCCGATGCAAAAGCCCATCGCGCCAAAATCGCCGTTATGCCAAGGCTGCTGTTTCGCCCACGCAATCATCGCCGCGTTATCAGAGTCGTAACCTTCGACCGATTTGGCCATTTTGTCGGCGTTGCCCTTATCGCGACCCGCGTCGTCGTAGGCGAGCACGGTGCCGATTGGGTTCAGCTCATGGAAAACTTCCGGCACCAAGACGTTATAGCCGTGGCCAGCGATGATTTTCGCCGCGCGCTCGATCGGTCCGGTTTGCTGGAAAATTTCGGAATAAAACAGAATGGTCGGATATTGGCCGTCCACGGCAGGGCGGTGCACATAAGTGCGCATCACGCCGGTGGCGGTGTTCAGATCGGTGATTTCGCTTTTGATCATCATGATTGGTTTTCTCGCTGGAAATGACAGTAAATAAACGATTGCTGTGTGCCAAATGGCGTTGCGTGCAGTTCGGCAACGGATTTGATCAGGCTAAACTCGGGGGCAAACTCGGCGGCGAGTTGCTCGACCAAATAACGTTGTACCGGCAGCCCGCTGCATTTTTCAGGACCATCGGCGGCAAAGGTGGCAATAATCAGCTGGCCATTGCTTTTAAGTGCGCAAGCGAGCTGCCGGCGATATGCTGCGCGTTGTGCTGGCTCAGTCAGAAAATGAAACACGGCCCGGTCGTGCCAGACATCGTACGCGTGCTCTGGCAGCGCAATCGAGGTGATGTCGCCGACCAGCCAGTTGACCTGCTTGGCGGCCTCGCCCAGCCTTTGCTGTACGATTTTGAGCGCAGCGGCGGACAGATCGAGCACGCTCAGGTGTTTGAAACTGGTCGCGAGCAAGTCATCAACCAGCGTCGATGCGCCGCCGCCAATGTCGATAATCTGGCTGTCTTTGTCTGCACATTCGACTATCCACGCCAGCGATTGCGCTGCTTTGGGCTGAAACCAGCTCACTGCATCGGGCGATTTGCTGGTGTAGACCTGTTCCCAGTGATTCATTTGGACTCACTTTTCAAGTGCAGGGTGGTGTACATAAGTGCGCATCACGCCAGTGGCGGTGGACAGATTGGTGATTTCGCTTTTGATCATCGTGAGGATTTTAGCCTTCAGGAGTCAGCAGAGTCTTTGGCGGCTTGGTTTTTATTTTTGTGCAACAAGATGAGTCCCGCGAGTATCCAACCGAATGAAAATAGCAGTAGGTATTTCCAATTGATGTGGAAAGTATCGGCTTGAAAGCAAAAAGGCAGTAGAGCAATAGCAAATGATAGGAATGCACCACATTTTATGGGCGCGGTGCGGGCGTATTTCAGAGCTAATGCTAATTGATAGATTGCAATCAAAGTCGGATAAATTGCAGAGAGATCCATGGTTTGAGATCGATACGCTAATTGATGCTGTTTCAATCAAAAACGCCCCAGAACATTTCCGGGGCGGCGATATTTGATTATTTTCAATTACTTGGTCAGTTTTTCCAGCGCTTCGCGGTATTTGGCAGCGGTTTTCTCTGCAACTTCTGCTGGCAGTGCGGGTGCTGGAGGGGTTTTGTCCCAGCCGGTGGTTTCCAGCCAGTCGCGCACGAACTGTTTATCGTAGCTTGGTGGGTTGGTGCCGGGTTGGTATTGATCGGCAGGCCAGAAGCGGCTTGAATCAGGCGTCAGCGCTTCGTCCATCAGGCACAGCACACCGTTTTCATCCAGACCAAATTCAAATTTGGTGTCGCCAATGATAATGCCGCGCGTTGCTGCGTATTCGCTGGCGGTTTTGTACAGCAAGATCGCCGTGTCGCGCACTTTGGCGGCCAGCTCTGCGCCCAGGATTTCTTCGCACTGCGCGTAGCTGATGTTTTCGTCGTGATCGCCCACCGCAGCTTTGGTCGATGGTGTGAAAATCGGTTCCGGCAATTTGTCGGCCTCACGCAGACCGGCTGGCAATTGGATACCGCATACGGTATTGCTCTTTTTGTATTCTTTCCAGCCGCTGCCAGCGATATACCCCCGCACAATCGCTTCTACCGGAACAGGCTTCAGTCGTTTGCAGACGACGGCGCGGCCTTGAACTTGCGGCAGATCTTCGGCTGACACCACGTCTTCAGGCTGATCGCCAGTGAAGTGGCTAGGCACGACGTCTTTGAGTTTATCAAACCAGAAGTTTGAAATCGCGGTGAGGATTTTGCCTTTTTCCGGAATCGGCTCGGCCAGAATTACGTCAAAGGCTGACAGGCGATCGGTGGCGATCATCAGCATGCGGGTTTCGTCGATCTGGTACAGATCGCGTACTTTGCCCGAGTAGATTTTTTTCAGGCTGGTCAGATTAGTAGAAGTCAGGCCGCTCATCATTGCTCCGGAAGTGTGGGCAGTGCCCACTAGGACGATTTAATGGCGTATTTTGCCTGAATCTGGCGCGGCCTGCATGCACTTGCGTCGGCTAAACCAGACTCGCGGGCCTTGCCCACGAAAATAGTGATTGGTGGGCAAGGCAATGGCGACGAAAAGGCAAAGTTGTGCTTAGTTGGCGTTTTGTGATGGATTCAGGCTTTGGAATTTTTCACCGCGCAGCACACGCACTTCGCTAAGCCACTGAACCAGCGCGTAGTGCGCGCCAAATTGTTGCTGCACCGTGATTGCCAGCTGTTCTGCGGTGGCGGTGTCGGTAATCAGCTCGATCTGAATGTTTTCATTGGCGTCAAAATTGCCATGTTTTTCGCCGTGCGCCCCGTTGCCGCGGGCAGCAACAATGGTCCAGCCACGGATAGACTGGGCGGTGAAAAGCTCGACCAAATCGTTTTCGAGTACGGATTCGGTCACGATGGTCAGCAGTGTTCGGGTTGGGAAGTTCATGATGAGTCGATTCCTTAAGCAACCAGGCGTGCAAATTGCAGATAGGTCGGCACGCCAATGAGAATATTAAACGGAAAGGTCATTCCCAGCGCGGCGCCGAGCGACAGCGCCGGATTGGCTTCGGGCAAGGCCATCCGCATGGCGGCAGGGGCGGCAATATAGGAGGCTGATGCAGCCAGAATGGCCATCAGCGTCAGTCCGCCGAGCGACAAACCCATCAGCAAGCCAAAAGCGATGCCGACCCAGCTCAGTATCAGCGGCAGCCCGATGCCAATACCGAGTACCAGCAGGCCGTGTTTGCGCAAAATTCCCAGTTTTCCCGCGACGACCAGACCCATTTCCAGCAAAAATAAGGTGAGCACCGGTTTAAAGAGATCGACATACAGCTTATCCAGCGGTTTGATGCCGTCCGACCCTGCCAGTGCGCCAATCAGCAGACCACCGATCAGCAGCACCATGCTTTTACCCAGGAATACTTCGTGCAATAACTTGCTCCAGCCATGTCCGGATTTGCTTGCTCCTGCGCCGATTCTGGCCAGCACTACGCCGACCATCAGGGCGGGCATTTCGAGCAAGACCAGAAACAAGGTGGTTTGTGATTCGTAATCAATGCCCTGGCGTGCCAGAAAAGCCACCCCGACAGCGTAAGTGACGACCGAGACCGAGCCATAATGCGCCGCCATGCTGGCCGAATCGACCTGGCTGAGCCTAAGTCGCAGCAGCGGATAGATCAGCAAGGGAATCAGTGCGCCCATCAACAGCACCAGAACGGCCTGCGGCAAGATGGTCAGCACCGGCTGCTTGGCTAGAATCAATCCGCCTTTGATGCCAATGGCGAGCAATAAAAAAACCGACAGCGTTTCATACAGCGCGCTGGGAAGTTTGAGGTCCGACTTGGCCCAGCCAGCGGCCAAACCGAGCAAGAAAAATAGCACTACCGGATCGATTTGCATGTAGGAATGTTTCTGATTTTACGTTCAAAAACGGTAATTTACTACATGTTTTGCAAATAAAAAACATACAAAAACAAAGGTTTTTGCTGGTTTTTGCTGGTTTTTGCTGGTTTGTGATGTAGTCGAACTACGTAGTTGGTGGCGGTGACTGAGCGGCAAGGGTGATGAAAGGCTGGCCGGTATTCGTTTCGTATTCTTCAGATTGCCTTGCTGAGTCGATAGACTTTCAGTGGCTCGCCAAGATGATCGCTGCGTGTTTCCCAGCCTTCGTTGCGAAAGCCCAGCTTGCTGTAAAAATCGTAAGCGCCCTGATTATGGGCAAAGCATATCGTCGCCATTTCGCTGCTTCGATAGCATTCAGCGGCAACGGTGGTCAACGCAGTGACCAGATAGCGTGCGATGCCCATGCGTCGTGCTTGCGGATGGACGATCAGGTGGCCTATCCAGGCGCGACCTTGTTGCTTGGGGTTGTAGAGGCTGGCAAAACCCAGCACCCGGCCTGCGTCGCAAACGACAAAACCTTCATCGTGCCCGGCCAGATGTTCGAGTAATTTCAGCGGCTCTGCTGGCCAGCTTGCGCGCGGAAACAGGTAACGCAGCTCGGTGGGCGTTTGTGGCCAGGACACGATTTCGGCAAGATCGTCCAGATTGGCGCGGCGCAGCTGATAGCGGGTGGAAACGGTCATTTGATCCGGCGGTGGGGTCAGGAGTGTTTTATCTTAACGCAGTCGTTGTCAGCTTGAAGAAATATGAGGGTCAATTCGATCGGGCGTTGCCAAAACGCCAAATTGAACCCGCCTAAAGGTGTTTCAGCGCTTCGCGCTGCGATAGCGGCGAGAGTTGATGCTGCGCGACAAATTGCCGTACCACTTCGGGTGCAATGCGCGCGTATTGGCGCAGCGCCCAGCCTATGGCTTTGCGGATAAAGAAATCGGAATCTCCTGCGTTGGCAAGGCAGGCGTGAAATAGCCGTGCCTCGTCCGTCGCACTTTTTGCGCCGAGCTGGTACAAAATCGCCGTGCGGCGCAGCCACATATTATCAGCGCAAACCAGTTCGTCCATCCGTGTCATCAGGTCGGGTTCGCGTTGTACCAGCGGGCCGACGATTTTGCTCGCCAGTGTATCGACGCTATCCCACCAGCTGTGTGTCACGATCAGGCTTTCGAGTTGCGGCAGCTCGGCTGCAGTCAGTTTGCTGTGGCAGCAGGCGAGCAGGTCGATGGCGCAATAATGATATTCGCGCTCGGCCTGCTGGTAGAGTAGGTTGGCCAAGCCCATGATTTGCTCGGCGTTCAGATCTTTTTTAGCTTGAAGTTCAAGATGGCGAACCAGTTTGCGGCGGGATGGGGTGGGTATGCCGATGAAAGTAAAGTGATTCTTCATGTAGGCGGCCATACCGGCCGCCCGTATTGGGTCGCGCGCTGGGCTCAGTAGGGTTTGATAAGCGCTGAGCCAGCTTGCGAGCATGGATTTACAGCGTTTCTTTAATCGCGTTGGCTTGCTCCAGCGCGGCGTCGACGCTGTCGGCGAGGACATTGAAGTGCCCCATCTTGCGACCCGGGCGCGCCTGTTTTTTGCCGTACAGGTGCAACTTGGTATTCGGCGCGGTCATCAAGACTTCCCAGCGCGGCTCGGAACCGTTTTCACCCCAGACATCGCCGAGCAGATTGACCATCACGGCCGGCTTGAGCAGGTCAGGTTTGCCCGGATATAAGCCGCACATTGCGCGAACTTGCTGTTCGAACTGGCTGGTCAACGTCGCATCGAGCGTGTAATGACCAGAATTGTGCGGGCGTGGCGCCATTTCATTGATGACGAGTTCGCCGCCTTCGAGGACAAAAAACTCGACGGCCATCACGCCGACATAATCGAGTTTCTCAGCCAGCTGCATCGCCATGCTGCGGGCGCGCTCGGTGATGGCAGCAGAAACCCGCGCCGGAACAATCGATACGTCGAGAATGCCGTTGACGTGTTCGTTTTCGGCAACCGGAAAACTGACGACTTCATTGGCGCGTGTACGGGTGACGACAACCGATACTTCGGCGACGAGCGGCATCATTTTTTCCAGCACGCAGGGCTGGTGTTTCATTTCGGCGTGGGCAAAACGCGCCTCTTCGGCGGTTTTGACGCGAACCTGACCCTTGCCGTCGTAACCGAGGCGGGCCGTTTTCAGAATGCCGGGCAGGTAGGGCGACAAATCGCCGTCGAGACACGCTGCGGTTTTAACCGGCAGAAACGGCGCGGTGTCGAGGCCGGCATTGCGGATAAAGGTTTTTTCGGCGATGCGATCCTGTGCAATTGCGACGCAATCACCACTTGGCGAGACCGGAACGCCTTGCGCGGCGAGCCAGCGCATCGAGTCGGCGTTGACGTTTTCAAATTCGGTCGTGATCGCGGCGCAATGCTCGGCCATGTATTGCAGCGCTTCAGGGTCGGTAAATGACTGACACAAATGCTCATCGGCAAAATCGGCGGCTGGCGCATGCTGGTCAGGGTCGAGCACCGTGACGCGGTAACCCATATTCTTGGCTGCAGCAGCAAACATCCGGCCAAGCTGGCCGCCGCCCAGAATTCCCAGCATGGCGGGAGGCAAAATTACTTTGGTCGCATTATGGTTCATCATTCAGTTCCTTAAATTCCTGTCTTGCTTTAAATGCCTGATGCCGTGCAAAGCCCCATTGGCCAAAGCCGTATAGCCCGCCAGCAATGATTGCCATTGGGTTTGCAGCCAATACCCCGTCAATAATGGTGTAGTCACCGCTGTAATTCCAAAGCAGCGCCAGCAGCAGCGAGCAGGTCATTCCCCAAAACAAACAGCCCTTGACCAGTACAAAGTACCAGCAAGGGCGAATGTCCTGGTTGTGCGCGGAGGGGGTCATTCTACTGCCGGTAATTCCATCGCCAGCACGGTTTGCTTCTGTGTTTCGCGGAAGTCGTTCAGTTGTTTAGCCAACGCCGGGTTGCTGCCCGCTAGCATCGCGACGGCAAACAGACCGGCATTGGCCGCGCCCGCTTCACCAATCGCGAAAGTCGCGACCGGAATGCCTTTGGGCATTTGCACAATCGACAGCAGCGAATCTTCGCCGCGCAGATATTTGGAAGGAACCGGAACGCCCAGCACCGGCACCGTGGTTTTGGCTGCCAGCATGCCCGGCAAATGCGCTGCACCGCCTGCGCCAGCAATAATGCAGCTCAGACCGCGCGCTGCGGCTTCTTCGGCATATTGAAACAAAAGATCGGGCGTGCGGTGTGCGGAAACCACTTTGCATTCGAACTCGACGCCAAAGGCTTTGAGCTGTTTGGCCGCATGTTGCATGACATCCCAATCGCTGTTGCTACCCATTACTACGCCGACCTGAATCATCGCCGTCAACTCCAAATGCAAAAACCGACAATTTTACCGAAAAAACAAGCCAGTCCGATAGGTTTTTGGATAAAAGGTGTGTGCTAGCCGATATTGTTATAAATATTAGTATT
This sequence comes from Chitinibacter sp. S2-10, assembly GCF_046530675.1. GTDB lineage: Bacteria > Pseudomonadota > Gammaproteobacteria > Burkholderiales > Chitinibacteraceae > Chitinibacter. Next base: position 1,398,401 of record NZ_CP172558.1, read on the forward strand.
GACTAATGTTTGTGGTGGTCGCATGATCAGAGCATATCGCAGGCGCAAGCTTGCGGTTGTTTATGTATGTCTCCATCCTATATCTATTGAGCGCCGCGATTAATTCGCGGCGTTTTTTTTGGGGCTTATTTGCCGATGCAAAAGCGGCTGAAGATAACCCCCAGCAAGTCGTCGCTAGTAAACTCGCCGGTAATCTCGTTTAAGCAATTTTGCGCCAGACGCAATTCTTCTGCCAAGATCTCAATTTGCAAATACGCCGCATCGGCGGTGTGTAAATGTTCGCGTGCGGCGCGGATGGCGGTGAGGTGGCGCTCGCGGGCGATGAAAACACCATCGTTCATACCTCCCCATCCTATTTGCTTGAGGAGCTTGCTACGCAATTCTTTCAGGCCTATACCCTGCTTGGCCGAGACATGGATTTCATCCTCAGCGACTTCGCCGGGTGCCTCGCCGGTTAAATCGATCTTGTTAAATACGCGCAGTACTTTCAGTGTGGTGGGCAATTTGGCGAGAATATTCTGGTCGTGTTCGGTAATGCCTTCACGGCTGTCGAGCAGTAGTAGCGCCAGATCGGCTTTGTCGACCGCCGCCCATGTGCGCTCGATGCCGATTTTTTCGACGGTATCGTCGGTATCACGCAGCCCGGCGGTATCGATCACATGCAGCGGCACGCCGTCGAGCTGGATCAGCTCGCGCACCGTGTCGCGCGTTGTACCCGCGATGTCGGTGACAATCGCGACGTCTTCACCGGCGAGTGCATTCATCAGGCTGGATTTACCGACGTTGGGTTGGCCGATCAGTACGACGTGCATGCCTTCGCGCAGCAATTTGCCTTGCGTGGCGGTGGCGAGCGTGGTTTCCAGTTGCGCGGCAATGCCAGCAAGTTTGCCGCGCGCGTCGGCGGCTTCGAGAAAGTCGATGTCTTCTTCGGGGAAGTCGAGTGTGGCTTCAACCAGCATGCGCAGGGTAATGAGCTCGTCGACCAGCGTGTGTACTTCGCGCGAAAAAGCGCCGTCGAGTGATTTGAGCGCCGATTTGGCGGCGGCTTCTGATTGTGCGTCGATAATGTCGGCGACGGCTTCGGCCTGCGCCAGATCGAGTTTGCCGTTTAAAAACGCGCGTTTGGTAAATTCGCCCGGTTGCGCGTGACGTGCGCCCAGCTCAATGCAGCGCTTGAGCAGCATATTCATCACCACCGGCCCGCCGTGACCTTGCAACTCAAGCACGTCTTCGCCGGTGAATGAGGCGGGATTCGGGAAAAACAGCGCAATGCCTTCATCGAGCGTGCTGCCATCTGCAGCTTTAAAGTGCGCGAAATGCGCAAAGCGCGGCTTCATTGCGGCCTGGTCGCGCCCGAGCAGGCCAGCAATCACCGGCGCAATATATTTGCCTGACACGCGAATCACGCCGACGCCGCCTCGACCGGGGGCGGTGGCAATGGCGGCGATGGTGTCGGTTACGTATAAGGTCATGATGAAAACGCGGTATCAGCAAACCGCCATGATACCGCGTCTACCGTTTTGCCGCTTAGTGCGACATGCCTTCCATGCCCGCCATCGGTGCATTCGACATCAGCAATGTTGGATCAAGCATGCCGAAAATCATCGCAATATGCGCTACGACGAGGAAGATCGCGACAAAGATTGCGTGCAGTTTCAGCTTGCGCTCATCGTCCCATGCTTTGCAGATCAGCCCCAGATCGAGCAATGCCATGCCGCCGAGCGGAATAATGCCGCTGAGATAAAAACCCACCGCAATCACATCGGCCGCACCCAGCCAGCCGCCGCTGGCGGTCAGCGGGATCACGGCGGTTTTCATCAGGTAGATAAACACGCCAGTGAAGTAAACGCCGCCGACGATGCTGGCGAAGCGATTGATTTGACGCAGCGTGCCGTCGAGTTTGCGCGAAAACAGAATAAATAATTCGGTAATCGCGACGGTTTCGGCGAGGATCACCGGAATCGCCATAAACAGCAGCAGATTCCACGGTTGATTGTCGGCCAATAGGCCCATGTAATGCGTCATATTCATGATTTTTCTCCGCAGGCGCGTATGCGCCCAGTGCGTTTAAACGGGATGTGTACAGGGTTTAGACGGCGGAGAGCTTGGGCGGGGGCGAGGGTGGCGTTTGTTCGATGCTGATAAAGTCAGGCTGGGGCAGGCCAGTACGATGCTGGCGATATTGCAGCGTAGTGGGTGCGCAGACTATCGGCGCTGGTAGCGCGCAATGACCAAGACAATCAAGCGCTTGCTGCGGGCTGGTGCTGTCGGGATGGTTTTGATCGACACAATGACTGGCGATGGTCGGCGTCGCGTGCTGGCTGACGGCCGCAAAGCTCAGGCTGCTGCCAAAGAGCACCAGCAGTGCGAGCAGCAAGATGCGGATAGAACGCCAGCCGAGTTTGAACATGATGCCATCGTTGTCGATGAGATGGATTTGATTGTGAAAGCAAAACGCGCACAAGATATTGCGCCAGATCAGGCTTTGCAGTGTGGTGGGATTGCTTGATAGGCGGTGAAGGGGTATTGCCCATTGGGGCAGGCTGGATAAAGGCTAGCTTTATATACCTGCAGGGGTAATAAAAAAGCCACCTCGAGATGAGGTGGCTTTGTAGATTGCGCCTAGCGATTAGCTGTTCTTGGCGGCTACAGCTTGTTTTTCAACCTGCTTGGTAATCACGTACTGCTGGGCGATCGACAGGATGTTGTTCACGACCCAGTACAGCACTAAACCTGCGGGGAAGAAGAAGAAGAACACCGAGAAGGCAATCGGCATCCACTTCATCATTTTGGCCTGCATCGGATCAGGTGGCGGTGGTGACAGTGACGATTGCACGTACATTGATACGGCCATGATCAGCGGCAGGATGTAGAACGGGTCTGGAATCGCCAGGTCGTGAATCCAGAATTCCCACGGTGCCTGACGCAGCTCTACGGCGGCCAAGAGCATCCAGTAGAAAGCGATAAAGACCGGAATCTGCACCAGCATCGGCAGACAGCCGCCAAGCGGGTTGACCTTTTCGGTCTTGTACATTTCCATCACTGCTTGCTGGAATTTCATGCGGTCGTCGCCATGACGCTGCTTCAGCGCTTCCATGCGTGGCGCAAGCTGGCGCATTTTTGCCATTGAGCGGTAGCTTGCACTGGCCAACGGGAAGAACGCGGCTTTGATCAGCAAAGTCACCAGAATGATCGACCAGCCCCAGTTGCCGACGAAACCGTGGATAAACTGCAGTACGGCAAACAGCGGTTTACTGAAAATGGTGAACATGCCGTAGTCTTTAACCAGATCAAAGTCTTTGGCTGTGTCTTTTAGGCGCTTAGTTTCCTGCGGACCAACGTACAGACCGACTGATTTTTCCGCTTTTTGTCCCGCAGCAATCGTCGGAATGTCTACGGTGGCGCTGACTGCAAACATATTGTCCGGCAGTGTTTTCATCTCATAACGGCAAGCGTTTGGCGAGCAAACTGCGGCACCGTCTTTTGGTGAGAAAATCCAGCCCGAAGCAAAGTAGTGCTGCACCATTGCAATCCAGCCGTCTTTCGCGCTTGGGACGTATTTGGCTTCTCCTTTGGTGATTTTTTCAAAGTCCACTTTCTGGAACTTGCCTTCGTCGGTGTAAACCGCTGGGCCCGTGAAAGTGTGCGTGCCAAACATGCCCGGATTTTCTACTTTGCCGTCACGGATCAGGCGGTAGTAGGCGCTGGCCGTCACTGGCGCAGTACTGGCGTTGACGATTTCATACTTCACATCGACGACATACTGATCGCGTTTGAAGGTGTAGATTTTGGCAATTTTAACGCCGCTGGCAGTGACGCTTTCCAGGCGTACGGCCACTTCATTTTGGCCATCAGCCAGGCTGTAGCTGCTTTGCGCGCTGGTGAAAATGTCTTTGTGCGTTGGCAGGCCATCACCGAGCAAGCCGGTTTGCGCCACATAAATGTGCTCGCCTTCATCTTGCAGCAGGGTGAATGGTTTTTTCGGATCTTTCGTATCGCCGTGCTTGAGCAATTTCACTTCACGCAGGTCGGCACCATTGGTGTCGATCACGGCTTGCAGCAAGTCGGTCGTCACGCTGATGCGCTGACCCTTGGCCAGGCGGCCTGCTTCGGGTGCGCTGGCTGTGCTTGCTACGGCGCTAGCTTCAGACGCGTTGGCAACGACGCTGGATGCGGTCGCAGGCTGCTTGATCTGCGGGTAGCGCTGCTCCATATACTGCTGCCAGAAATACAAAATGCCGAACGACAGCGCAATAAATACAATGAGTCTCTTGGTATCCATTTTATACGGATGAGCTCCCAACTCAGATTTAGTAAGGTTAAGGTACCGGATCATACCCGCAGTCACCCCAGGGGTGACAGCGGCACAATCGGCGAACAGTCAGATAGCTGCCTTTGGCGGCGCCGTATTTTTGAACTGCTTCAATGCTGTACTGCGAGCAAGTCGGCGTAAAACGGCAGCGCGGCCCCAAAAGCGGGCTGATCATAAGCTGATATAGTTTCACAAATGCGATGATAAGGCGCGACACGAGCGGATTTTCTTAAACAAAGTTAATAAAGCGGCTCGGGCTGCTGCGCCTTCCTGGCGGGTAAACGCCTTGCGCGAACGTACCACAATATCCAGCCCTGCCAGTTGAGTGGCATTCAGGCGGAAAGTTTCACGGATCGTACGCTTGATATAATTGCGGCCAACGGCGCGCTTGTCGGTTTTTTTGCCAACGACCAATCCGAGGCGTGCTTCGGCGGTTTGATTGGGTTTTCCCAAAATCTGGAAATAATCATTACCGACGGAAGCGCGCAAACTAAAAACGGATGAAAAATCATCCGTTTTTAGTAAACGCGCAGACCGTTTAAAGCCATAACGCGTAAAGCGGTAGCGGGTGTCGCTACACATGCCGTGGTCTGCTGGCTTAAGCAAGGCTTAGGCAGACAGTACTTTACGGCCTTTGGCGCGGCGTGCGTTCAGAACGCGACGGCCACCGACAGTGCTCATGCGAACGCGAAAGCCGTGAGTACGCTTGCGTTTGATTACAGAAGGTTGGAAAGTACGCTTCATGATGAATCCTAGATTTGTAAAAGGTGCAGTAAACACGCGATTTAATCAGTGAACCGAGTGCCTTGTCAAGCCAAAATGTTTTGTACATGCGGGGGTTTGGCTGTGGATAAGTTGAGAGCAAATCGGTACAATCAAGCGCTTCCCATTACCAACCGTGAATCTGTCGCCTGCCGCGCAAGCTGGTCATTGCAAAATATGATCGATGCCGTGGTGATGGACTGTCCCTCATGCAAACACAAGTTTCGACCGAAGCGCTTTGGCCGCACTGCCTTAATGAGCTCCAGCAAAATCTGGCGGCCAGCCAGTTCAATATCTGGATCAAGCCGCTGGCCAACAGTGTTCAGGTGATCGACGGTGCGCTGGTGATTGCGGTGCCGAATCAGATTTTCCTGCAATTCATTCGTGACCGTTATTTGGGCATGATTGAAATGGCGGCAGCCAAGGTGTGTGGCGGTGTTCCGCCGCATATTGAACTCAAGGTCGGCGTTGCTGCGCAGGCAGCTCCGGTGACCAAGGCGGTCGCTGTGGATAATAGCGATTTGGCTCAGCCGGCAGCTGCGCCTGCACCGGCTCCCAAGCCGGCCAAACGCTTTGATGTGGCGGGATCAAATCATGAGTTGTCGCGACTGAACCCGGGGCACACCTTTGATACGCTGGTCACGGGTAAAGCCAATCAGGTCGCGCGTGCTGCCGCGATGCAGGTCGCCGAAAATCCGGGGGTCAGCTACAACCCGCTATTTGTTTATGGCGGCGTGGGCTTGGGTAAAACGCATTTGACACAGGCGATTGGCAATTTTGTGCATCAGCACAATCCGCAAGCCAAAATCCGCTATATCCATGCCGAAAAGTATGTTCAGGACGTCGTCAAGGCGTATCAGCACAAGTCATTTGACGACTTTAAAAAATACTATCACTCGCTCGACGTGCTGCTGGTCGATGATATTCAGTTCTTTGTCGGGAAAGATCGCACGCAGGAAGAATTTTTTTATCTGTTTAATGCGCTGCTTGAGAGCGGCAAGCAGATCATTCTGACTAGCGACAAAATCCCGCGCGAAATCGAAGGTTTGCAGGAACGTCTGACCAGCCGTTTTTCCTGGGGTTTGATCGTGCCGATTGAACCACCGGAAACCGAAATGCGCGTCGCGATTTTGCTGAAAAAAGCCGAAGCCGAGCATTTCAAGCTCGACGCCAATGTCGCCTTTTTTATGGCCAAAAATATCCGCTCGAATGTGCGCGAACTCGAAGGCGCTTTGAAGCGCGTGATGGCGTATTCGCGCTTTACCAATCAAGCGATTACGGTCGATTCGGCCAAAGAAGCGCTGCGCGATATTCTGGCTTCGGGTAATCGCCAGGTATCGGTCGAAAATATTCAAAAAACTGTCGCAGACTTCTACAAAATCAAAGTCGCCGATATGCACAGCAAAAAGCGAACGCGCGATATTGCGCGGCCACGGCAAATGGCGATGGCGCTGACCAAAGAATTGACGCAAATGAGCCTGCCTGCGATTGGCGACGCGTTTGGCGGGCGAGATCATACGACGGTGCTGCATGCCTGCCGGACGATTCAGGATTTCCGTCAGAGCGATCAGGAAATGGCGCATCAATACAGTGTATTGCTGCAGATGTTGCGTTCCTGATTGATTGCTCCGCTTGGGCTTGCCCGAATCTGAATAATCGGGTGATTTCAGGTAGAATTGGGCTTCTTTTTATTTCATGATTTTGACTGGGTGAGGGAAAATGCAACTGCTGCAAGCTGAACGCGATTCGCTCTTAAAACCGCTGGCTACCGTAACCGGTATCGTTGAGCGCAGACATACTTTGCCGATTCTCTCTAATGTACTGATCAAGAAAGAGGGCGAGCAACTGGTCTTTACCGGTACCGACCTCGAAATCCAGATCAGCAGCCAGCAGGCGGAAGGTTTTTCCGGCGGTGATTTTGCGATTACCGTTGCGGCGAAAAAACTATCCGATATTTTGCGTGCGATTCCTGATAAAACTGTCGTGTCGTTCGAAGAGGCCGATGGCCGTTTGACGATCAAGGCCGGTAAAAGCCGCTTTGCGCTGCAAACCTTGCCCGCCAATGATTTCCCGCAACTGGCCGTCGATACCAATTTGCGCGCAACGGTACGGATTCCACAAGGCCAGTTGAAAGCGCTCTTGAGCCGTGTGCAATTTGCGATGGCGCATCAGGATATCCGTTACTATCTGAACGGCATGTTCATGGTCACTGAGGGCAATTTGCTCAAACTCGTTGCGACCGACGGCCACCGTTTGGGTTTTGCCTCGACCGAGCTGGCGAGCTCGTTTGAGAAAAACGAAGTGATCTTGCCGCGCAAAACCATTCTTGAATTGTACAAATTGCTGGGCGATGTTGACGACGAAGTGACCATCGACATCGCGACCAATCAGGTCAAATTCAGCTTTGGCAATATCGTGATTCACAGCAAAGTCGTTGATGGCAAATTCCCTGATTACAACCGCGTGATTCCGCAAAACAATACCCGTTTGCTCAGCGTAGACCGTCAGGCGCTGTTGTCGTCGATGCAACGCGCGGCAATTTTGTCGAACGAAAAATTCCGTGGCGTGCGTCTGGTGCTGACTGACAATACCCTCAAAATTCTGTGTAATAACAATGAGCAGGAAGAAGCACAGGAAGAGCTTGAGGTGGTATATGCCCACGAGCCACTGGATGTGGGGTTTAACATCCAATACCTGCTGGATGTATTGACCAATATCTCGGTTGAAACGCTGCATTGCTATTTTGGCGATGTCAATTCCAGTGTGCTGGTAACGATCCCCGATAACGAACATTTCAAATACATCGTAATGCCAATGCGTATCTAGGTGTGAGGTGTTGGAAGAGAGGCGTGAGGAATAAGCGCTCACCCCTCTCTGCACCTAACCCCTCACTCCTCACACCTGACATACAAGAGTCCTATGAGCGAAAATAATCTTCCCGAAGTGAATCAGCCTGAATATGGCGCCGACAGTATCCGTATCCTGAAAGGTCTGGAAGCCGTACGCAAACGCCCTGGTATGTATATCGGCGACACGGGGGATGGCACTGGTTTGCACCATATGGTGTTCGAGGTGCTCGATAACGCGATTGACGAAGCGCTGGCCGGGCATTGCGACACGATCAAAGTCATTATTCATGCCGATAACTCGATTTCGGTCGAAGACAATGGCCGTGGTATCCCTACGGCGATCAAGGAAGACGACGAATTCAAGCGCTCTGCCGCTGAGATCGTGATGACCGAGCTGCACGCCGGCGGCAAGTTTGACCAGAACAGCTACAAAGTATCCGGCGGTTTGCATGGGGTGGGGGTATCGGTTGTCAACGCGCTATCAGACTGGCTTCGCCTGACTATACGTAGGGACGGTAAAGTTCACTCGATGGAATTCCGTCAGGGTGAAGCGGTATCGCCATTGAAAGTGATCGGCGAAACCGACCGCCGTGGTACCGAGGTGCATTTCTTCGCTTCGGTCGAGACTTTTGGCCTGATCGAATTCCATTTCGAAATCCTCGCCAAGCGGATTCGCGAATTGTCATTCCTGAATAATGGCGTGAATATTCAATTAATCGACCGCCGCCACGGCAAGGAAGAAAACTTCAATTACACCGGCGGTGTGCGTGGTTTCGTTGAGTACGTGAACCGCAACAAAACCGTACTGCACCCGCATATTTTCTACGCCATCGGCGAAAAAGACGGCATGACCGTTGAAGTGTCGATGCAGTGGAATGACTCGTACCAAGAATCGGTGCAGTGCTTTACCAATAATATTCCGCAGCGCGACGGCGGCACCCACATGACGGCGCTGCGCCAGGTAATGACGCGTACGCTCAATCAATATATCGACAGCCACGACTTTGCCAAGAAAGCCAAAGTAGAAACCGGCGGCGACGATATGCGCGAAGGCCTGACTTGCGTATTGTCGGTGAAATTGCCTGATCCGAAATTCAGCAGTCAAACCAAAGATAAATTGGTGTCGGGTGAAATTGCTCCCGTGGTGAATGAAGTGGTGAGCCAGGCGCTGGCCGACTTCCTGCTGGAAAATCCGACTGACGCCAAAATCATTTGCGGCAAGATTGTCGACGCAGCGCGTGCGCGTGAAGCGGCGCGCAAAGCGCGTGAAATCACCCGTCGCAAAGGCGTGCTCGACGGCCTCGGTCTGCCCGGCAAATTGGCCGATTGCCAGGAAAAAAATCCCGAATTATCCGAGCTGTATCTGGTCGAGGGTGATTCCGCCGGCGGTTCGGCCAAGCAAGGCCGTGATCGCAAATTCCAGGCCATCTTGCCATTGAAAGGTAAGATTTTGAACGTCGAGCGCGCGCGCTTTGACCGTATGCTGGCCAGCCAGGAAGTCGGTACGCTGATTACCGCGCTGGGCTGCGGCATTGGTAAAGACGATTTCAATATCGAAAAACTGCGCTACCACCGCATCATTATCATGACCGACGCGGACGTGGACGGCTCGCACATTCGTACGCTGCTGCTGACCTTCTTCTACCGCCAATTGCCCGAGCTGGTAGAGCGCGGCTATATCTATATCGCCCAGCCGCCACTATTTAAAGTGAAGCAAGGCAAGCGTGAAACCTATCTGAAAGACGAGCAGGAGCTGAAACAATACCTGCTGCGCGCCGCGATGGATGGCTCCGAGCTGCTACCAAATGGTGCTGATCAAGACGGCATCTCTGGCGAAGCGCTGGAAACGCTGGCGAAGCAGTATTTCGTCACCGAAGCAGTGATCGAGCGCGAAAGCCGCTTTATCGACCCGATGATCCTGAACGCCATGCTCACCATGCAGCCGCTCAGCCTGGAAAGCGAAGCCGCCGCGCAAGATTCGGCCAACCGCCTGGCCGATGCCGTGAAGCACCCGGCCTTTACCTTTGTGGTCGAGCCGGTAGAAGCGGGCTACCAGATTCGCATTGCCCGCCACCTGCACGGCGTGACCACGATGCAATACATAGACAACGATTTCATCCTGTCGGGCGACTACGCGCAAATCAAACGCATGGCCGAAATGCTGCTGGGCCTGATCGGCGACAAAGCCATCATCCGCCGTGGCGACCATACTCAGCCGGTGCGCAACTTCAAAGAAGCCCTTGACTGGCTACTGGCCGAAGTCCGCCGCAATATGAGCATCCAACGCTATAAAGGTCTGGGCGAGATGAACCCGGAGCAGCTATGGGAAACGACGATGGACGTCACCGTGCGCCGCCTGCTTAAAGTGAACATCGGTGATGCCATCGCCGCTGACGAAGTCTTCACGACACTGATGGGCGATCAAGTTGAACCTCGTCGCCATTTCATCGAACAAAACGCGCTGGTTGCGCGTAACCTCGACGTTTAAGCTTTTTGTAGGATCCCATTAACTTCTGGATATTTCCCACTTTTCTAGATTTTTGGGATTTCAGTTTGAAGCTAAAAAAGCCCCGGAAGGGGCTTTTTTATTGGATTTTGTCGCTATTTGTACAAAGAAAATTGCCGTAGGATTTGCGATGATCCCAGTTGGGGTTGATCCTCAATCCGGCCAAGGCGGTTCAAATCACCTTAGTTGATGCCCGAAATTATTGATTACAACAAGGCGAGAAAAAGTATGGGAGAGAGGATTATTTACGAGAATGGAACTGAGCAACCAGACGAATCCCATTTTCGTCTAGATTGACCTTGATTTGGGTAGGCTCGGATCTAAATCAAAATGGGATCCTACAGTCGGGATTAATGAATATCATGCCGGGCTTAAAATGCCGAAACATGGCTGAGCGAAGCCGATCAAGCCATGTATCTGGCTAAGCGGGCATCGGGCGGTGCCAGCCGCTTCGCGGTCTATGCTTAATACGGTATGGTGGTATGTTGTTTTATGCATTGCCTGTATTGGTCTACGTAGATATACCAACTATAAATTCCAGCCTAGTCGACGGTATCAACTTTAAAGCGACTGACAATTTGTGCCATACTGGCGGCCTGTTCGGCTAAGGCGGTCGAAGAGGCTGCGGCTTGTTCAACCAGCGCAGAATTTTGCTGGGTGACATCATCCATCTGTGTGATGGCCTGGCTGACCTGCAAAATGCCTGCGCTTTGTTCGGCACTTGCAGCGCTGATTTCGGCAATAATCGACGTCACATTGGTGATGCTTTTAACGATGTCTTCCATCGATTGCCCTGCATGGTTCACTTGCTCGGTGCCTTTTTCGATTTTGGAAACGCTTTCGGTAATCAGCCCTTTGATTTCTTTTGCCGCATTGGCGCTACGCTGTGCCAGATTGCGCACTTCGGCGGCGACCACCGCAAATCCGCGTCCTTGCTCGCCCGCTCTGGCGGCTTCAACTGCCGCATTGAGCGCCAAGATGTTGGTTTGAAAAGCAATGCCGTCAATCACGCTGATAATGTCGTAAATCATTTTTGACGACGAGCTGATTTGCGCCATTGTATCCACTGAGGCCTTGACCACGTCGCCGCCTTTGCTGGCGATCTCGGAGGCCACCACGGCCAGCTGATTGGCCTGACGCGCATTATCTGCGTTTTGCTTCACGGTCGAGGTTAGCTCTTCCATGCTGCTGGCGGTTTCCTCCAGGCTGGCGGCTTGTGATTCAGTGCGCTTGCTCAAATCCTGATTGCCCGAGGCGATTTCTGCTGAGGCGGTCGTTACCGCAGCGCTGCTGTTTTTTAGCAAGCTGATGATGCTGGCCATGTTGTGCACCAGTTCATTCACCCCCCGGCATAGTTCTTCTGTCGAGCCTGATTTATTCTGGAGCGGAATCCGTCGCGTCAAATCGCCTTCCGTGGCGGCGGATACCAGCTCCTGCGTTTCTTTCACCGCCAGCACGACGGCCTGGTTGGCCTCGATTTGCGCGGTAATGTCGCTGGCATATTTAACGACTTTGTACGGTTTGCCATTCAGATCCAGAATCGGGTTGTAGGAGGCTTGAATCCAGATTTCACGATTTCCTTTGGCGATTCGCTTGTATTGTCCGGCATCGTATTCGCCGCGCCCCAGTTTCTCCCAGAACTGGTGATATGCCTGGCTGTTGCTCTCAGCTGGATCGACAAACATCCGGTGGTGTTGACCACGGATTTCTTCGAGTGAATACCCAATCACTTGCAGGAAATTCGGATTGGCCTGGATGACCGTCCCATCCAGATTAAATTCGATCACGCCCATGGATTGGCTAATGGCGGCCAGTTGCCCTTCAAAATCGGCCGAGCGTAGTTTTTGTTCGGTAATTTCGGTTGCGTATTTCACGACTTTGCATGGGCGTCCGCTGGCATCGAGAATCGGGTTGTACGAAGCCTGAATCCAGATTTCTTTGCCGCCTTTGCCGATGCGTTTGTATTGCCCGGCATCATATTCGCCGTGCCCCAATCGCTCCCAAAATTGACGGTATTCGGGGGTATTGCATTCTGCCTGCGGCATGAACATCCGGTGATGTTGCCCGCGGATTTCGTCGAGCGTATAGCCGATGACCTGCAAAAAATTGGCGTTAGCGGTGATGACCGTGCCGTCCAGATTAAATTCGATGACGCCCATGACTTTGCCAATGGCGCCGAGTTGCCCTGCAAAATCGGCATTGCGCATGACTTGCTGGCTGATATCGGTGGCGTATTTCACGACTTTGAACGGCTTGCCATTGATGTCCATGATCGGATTGTAAGAGGCCTGAATCCAGACTTCACGTCCGTCTTTGGCTATCCGTTTGTACTGACCCGCATCGTATTGACCTCGTGCCAGCCGATCCCAGAACTGGGCGTATTCGATGCTATTGGCATAGTCCGGATCAACAAACAGCCGATGATGACGGCCTTGTATCTCGTCAAGCGAATAGCCGACTACGGCCAGAAAATTGGCATTGGCATTCAGGATCGTGCCGTCCAGATTAAATTCGATGACCCCCATCGCTTTACCAATTGCCTCAACCTGCCCGCGTAAATCCTGTATCAGCGCTTGTTCTTGGGATTTTGCCGCTGTCGTTTTATCCAGTAAGGCTGATTTGCTGTGCTGACCAAACAAAAAATCAAAAATACTCATTGTTTTGTCTCCGGCGATGTGCGGGTCATGATTTACATTTTGATGACACATCGCTTGGTGTATTCAAAGCAATGTGCAGCGAAATTCAGTATGGTTTATCACTATCGGATTTTCTGTTTTTTCGGAATGGCCGTATGATCGTACGAAGCATTCTGGCAAAGACTTTGGATTGCAATCTCAAGCAGTTAATACAAGGAAAACAAATATGCTCTGGCCTGAAGCCATCTCGTTGATCCGGCGCTGCCGATCGCTGGCGCTGGCGAGTAATTCGGCGCAGATGGCGGGCTATCCGCATGTGTCGTGGTTGCCTATGATCGCCGACGAAGCGGGGCGGCCTTTGCTGATCATGAGCCGTTTGGCCGAGCACACGCAAAATGTGCTGAATGACAGCAAGGTCAGCGTACTGTTGCACGACGATGAAATGGGGCTGAGCAAGGCAAGGCTGACGATTTTGGGTGATTTGCAGCCAGCCACTGTGGATGCGCTGCTTGAAAGCCGTTTGGCGCGTTACAATCCCGAGTTGGCCAGTTATCTGGCGATGGGTGATTTTGCCGTCTGGCGCTTGTGGCCTCTGCGGGCGAGGTATATCGCGGGATTTGGGCGCATGGGGTGGGTCGAGGGCGAGATGTGGGATTCGGCGCCGAGCCTGACGCTGGCCGAAGAGGCCGAGTTACTGGCGCAATTTTCCGAGCCAATGACTGGCGGGCGGCCTGATGGTGAAATGGTTGGCATAGATTTAGCGGGTTACGATCTTCGTGTCGCCGACAGGTTGATCCGACATGATTTTCCCCGGATCTGTCACAATGTGGCTGAAGTTACGCAGGCGCTGCAAGGTTTGCAAAATAGTTGAAACAGTTTATCTCAGGGGATTTTAATCGCATGAGCACCCGGGTTTTGTTTGTCGAAGATGATGCCGATCTGGCCGAGTTGATTGGTGGCTTTTTGCGCTCGTTCGAGTTTTCGGTTGATGTCTTGAGTGATGGTCTGAACGTCATCGAGAGTGTGAAAACCAATCCGCCCGAGCTGATTCTGCTCGACATTATGCTGCCGGGCAAAGACGGGCTGACGCTATGCCGCGAGCTGCGCGAGTTTTATACCGGCCCGATCATTCTGCTGACCTCGCTCAATAGTGATATGAACCAGATTCTGGGCTTTGAAATTGGCGCGACCGACTATGTGGTGAAAACGACGCCACCGTCGGTGCTTTTGGCGCGGATTCGCGCGCATTTGCGCCATGTCGGACAAAAAGGTGCGGATCTGTTGGCGAGCGCACCAGCCAAAGATCAGTCGGTACTCAATTTTGGCAAACTGCAAATCGACGCGCGCAATCGCAGCTCGAAATATCGCGGCCAGCCTATGGGTTTGTCGACCAGCGATTTTGATTTGCTATGGGAGCTGGCCAGCCACGCGGGCGAAATCCTGAGTCGTGATCATTTGCTCAAAAAACTGCGCGGCATCGAATACGATGGCCTTGATCGCAGCATGGACGTCGCCATCTCGCGTCTGCGTAAAAAGCTCGACGACGACCCGCTCGATCCGCTGAAAATCAAAACCATCCGCAACAAGGGGTATCTGTTCGCAGCCGATATTTGGTGGCAGGAAGAGTGATATACGCGGCGGGGTATATTGATTTTTTGCCATTGCAGTTCTCGGCAAAACCGAGCCCTAGAGCTAATGCTGTTGATTGCCGCCTCATGTTCTATTCCCACTCCCCCCGCCCTCTCCTTGAGAGGGAGCCTCGTTTCGCGAGTTGATGTGGTTTGAATGGATCGCAGTGCAATGATTGAAATGAGTCCATGATGCGCCAAGTTTTCATCCGTTTTTATCTCACTGTCGTGCTGTGTTTTCTCGCTTCATCTTTGCTGATTGGCGGTTTTTACAAGCAGATGATCGAGCGCACCAATCAGCGCTATCTGAGCGATATGTTTCTGTCGACCGTGTCGCTGATCGAAAAAGAGCTGGGTGATTTACCGCAATCGATGTGGCATGACGAAGCGTCGCGGCTGCGCGGCAAGTTGCCGGTTCCGGTGGCGATTGAAGCGCTCGATGCTTATGTGTTGTCTGATGAAAATCAGGCCTCACTACAGCGCGGCGACATTATTTTGCTCAAAGATCGTGGCCTGTATTTGCACCGGATTCACAAAACACAGCAGGTTGTCGTGCTGGGGCCGATTCCGTTTCTGGAGTCGCTCGACGGTATTTCATGGATGGATATTGTTGCGCTGGTGCTGATGTGTCTGGCGCTGGGGATTCCGACCTGGTTGTGGCTACGGCCTTTCTGGCGCGATCTGATCCAGATTATCCGCCAGAGTCGTCGCTTGGGCTCGGGCGATTTTACTGTTCGTGTTGACGTTGACGATAGCTCGCCGCTGGCCGCGCTGGGGTCGAATTTTAACCGCATGGCGCACGATGTCGAGGAGCTGACTGCTTCGCGCCGTGCAATGATAGACGCGGTTTCGCATGACCTGCGAACGCCTTTGGCGCGTTTGCGCTATCGACTCGAAGCGATCAAAGCCGGAGCGAATAGCGCTTCGCAAGTCGAAGGCATAGAGCGCGATCTGGGGCAAATCGACCAGTTAATCGATGAATGGTTAACGATGTCTAGCCTCGATAGCCCGCAATTGCGGATGGAAGTTCAGCCGCTCGAAATCGTGCCGTGGATTGATCGGATGCTCAAAGAATATGCGCAGGAAGATGCAATGCCCGGTTTTGACAATTTCTCTGGCGAGACGAGCCCGGTGCTTGATGTTGATAGTTATTATTTCGGCCGGGCCGTGAGTAATGTTTTATCCAATGCACGGCGCTATGGCGGCAAGCAGATTCACCTGACGCTGCTCTGGCAGGATGGTACGGCGACGCTGCATATCGATGATAACGGTGAAGGTATTCCCATCGAAGATCGTGCACGATTACTGCAGCCGTTCACCCGGCTTGAAGGTAGCCGCAATAAAGCCACTGGCGGTTTTGGCCTGGGGCTGGCGATTGTTGCGATGATTATGCGCGGACACAGCGGTGCAGTCGGCATTCATGATGCGCCTGGCGGCGGCGCCCGGATCAGCCTGACCTGGCCAACGCCAATGCGTTCGGCGGATAGCTTGTAAGTTTATGTAGTAAGAAGTAATAAAACTACGTACTTTCGGTTACACATCATCACTAAGGCTGCATCGCACCAATTGAAACCAAGTCGCATAATTCGCCCCGTTAGAGCATTCGTGTTGAATGCCGTGAAAAGAATTTGATATTTGGAGTTTCAAGATGAACAAGATTGCTGCTGGCGTTATCGCTACTGTATTTGCTGCTGCTTCAGTTTTCGCTGTTGCCGCTCCTGCTAAAAAAGCTTCTGCTGCTTCTGTAGCATCTAAAGCTTCTGCAGCTCAAAAAGCACAAGCTAAAAAAGCATCTGCTGCTTCTGTAGCGTCTAAAGCTTCTGCAGCTCAAAAAGCACAAGCCAAAAAAGCATCTGCTGCTTCTGTAGCATCTAAAGCTTCTGCAGCTCAAAAAGCACAAGCCAAAAAAGCCTCTGCTGCTTCTGTAGCGTCTAAAGCTTCTGCAGCTCAAAAAGCTCAAGCCAAAAAAGCATCTGCAGCTTCTGTAGCATCTAAAGCTTCTGCTGCTCAAAAAGCACAAGCTAAAAAAGCATCTGCTGCTTCTGTAGCATCTAAAGCTTCTGCAGCTCAAAAAGCTCAAGCTAAAAAAGCATCTGCAGCTTCTGTAGCGTCTAAAGCTTCTGCAGCTCAAAAAGCTCAAGCTAAAAAAGCATCTGCTGCTTCGGTAGCATCTAAAGCTTCTGCTGCTTCTAAAGTAGCGGCTAAGTAATTTAGCGTTACAGCACTGGCGTTAAGAAAAAGGACGGCTTGCCGTCCTTTTTTTATTGTGGAATGAAAAAATGAAACAACTGCGGCCTTTGTGGGTTTTGCTGATCTTGGTCTCGATGTCTGCGTGGGCTCTTGATACGGAGCACATAGAAAAAGAGCGCCTGGCCTTATTTTTTGCTCATGATGATCGCGTCAATATCCCCGCGCCGTATGCCGCGCCCTATAACGCGATTGGACGTTTGGAAGTCAAATCGGGCGGTACGTGTACCGCAACCTTGATTGCGCCCGATCTGGCGGTGACCGCCGCGCATTGCTTTTTGATGATTCCGCGCAAGATCGACGCCGGACGCTGGTTTATGGCGGGATTTCACGATGGAAAATATCAGGCTCGCTATCAGGTGATTTCGCAGACATTTCACCCGAAGTTTCGTAAAGGTTTGAGTTATAAGGGCGACGATGTGTATATCGACCCGGCGGTTGCGCCCTACGATATTGCGCTGCTCAAGTTGAAGCTCAAAGACGGTGTTGCACCGCAGCCGATGTCTGTGTTTAAGGGAAATCGCCAGCAATTGATGCAAACCATTTTGCGTCAAAAGCAGCAAATCAATCAGGCGGGCTTTGCCGAAGATCACGATACGATTTTATCGGCTCATCTAGGTTGCCAACTGACGCAATTGCGCAGCAATGGCACAATTTTCCATCGTTGTGACACTTTATCCGGAGATTCGGGTTCACCGATCTGGATTGATTTACGGACAGCTTCGATGAGCGGCCCGACGCTGATCGCCGTGCAAAGCTCGGCGCCGGATTGGTTTAACCGCCAGCAGGCCGATAATGTCGGTGTCACTGTGCTCAATCTCCCCACTAAACCCGTAAAGTAGAAGTTACAATACGGGAATTCGAGAATAAAACTCACGGGAAGCAAGACCATGGATATCCAAGCCCCTGCCAATATTCAAAAATATATGCAAAATGTGGGCCGCCAGGCGCGTGCTGCCAGCCGTGCGATGGCCAAGGCCAGCACCGGCGCTAAGAACGCCGCACTGAACGCGATTGCCGATGCAATTGTGCGCGATGCCGCCAAGCTGCTCGCCGCCAATAGCCGCGATATGGAGCAGGCGCGTGCCGATGGTCTGGAGCCTGCGCTGCTCGACCGTCTGCAACTCACTGACAAAACCATCGCGACGATGGCGCAAGGCCTGCGCGAAATGGTCGCGCTGCCCGATCCAATCGGCAATATGGGCGATTTCAAATACCGCCCCAGCGGGATTCAGGTCGGCAAAATGCGCGTCCCACTGGGCGTGATCGGCATTATTTATGAAGCGCGCCCGAATGTGACCGCTGATGCCGCAGGCCTGTGCATTAAATCGGGCAACGCCACGATCTTGCGCGGTGGCCGCGAAGCATTCCATTGCAATCAGGCGATTGCGGCGTGCGTGAAAGAAGGTTTGGCAACGGCGGGTTTGCCGGAGACTGCGGTGCAAATTATCGAAACGCCAGACCGCGCAGCAGTGGGCGAGCTGATTACGATGAGCGAGTTTGTCGACGTGATCGTGCCACGCGGCGGCAAGGGCCTGATTGAGCGTATCAGCCGCGACGCGCGCGTGCCGGTGATCAAGCATCTGGACGGTATTTGCCATGTCTATATCGACGACGAAGCCGATCCAGCCAAAGCGATTCGCATTGCGGATAATGCCAAAACGCATCGCTACGCACCATGCAATACGATGGAAACGCTGCTGGTGAACGAAAACGTTGCTGAGCTGATTTTGCCGGAAATTGCTGCGATTTATCGCGAAAAAGGCGTTGAAATGCGCGGCTGTGCTGCAACACAAGCAATTCTGAAAGACGCGATTGCTGCGACCGAAGAAGACTGGCGCACTGAATACCTCGCGCCGATTATTTCGATTCGCGTTGTCGCCGACATCGATCAGGCGATGGATCACATCAATACTTATGGCAGTCATCACACCGACGCGATTGTCACCGAAAACTACACCAAGGCGCGCCAGTTCCTGCGCGAAGTCGATTCGGCTTCCGTGATGGTGAATGCCTCAACGCGCTTTGCCGATGGTTTTGAATATGGTCTGGGCGCCGAGATCGGCATCTCGACCGACAAGATCCACGCGCGTGGCCCTGTGGGGCTGGAAGGATTAACCAGCGAAAAATGGATTGTGCTGGGTGATGGCGAGGTGCGCGTGTAATGAGCGTTCCTGCCGAACTTCTCGCCTTGCGCGAGCAAATTGATGCACTCGATCAGCAGCTGTTTAGCGTGCTGGCCGAGCGTTTTAAAGTTACCGCGCAAGTGGGGCAACTGAAAAAACAGCAGCAATTGCCTGCACAAGACGCAGCCCGTGAAGCGCAGCAATTGGAAAAAACCGCCACGCTAGCCGCGCAAACCGGGCTAGACCCCGACTTTGCCCAGCGCTTGCAACGATTGATTCTGGACGAGGTCGTGGCGCAGCATAAGCGGTGCTGAATATGACTAATTGCCCTGAAATGCCAGTTTGGTTTGGATGTGTTTTTGAGGTTCTTACTAAAATTACACCAGTAATTATTGCTGCTTTAGTCGCTTATATTGCTTGGCAGCAATGGCAGACAGCTCAGTCGAAGTTTCGCCTTGATTTATACAACCGTCGTTTTGTTGTATATGAGAATACGCTCAAGCTTTTCCAAGCTCTGTATGATGGTGAGCCTTGCTACCAATCTGGAAGGTATCAAGAAATTCATCGTGCTTTTATTCAGTCAAAGCTGGAGTCTCGATTTTTATTTAAAAACGACTCGGGTATTTTTGAATTGCTGGATGAGTTGGATGAACAGTCGTTTAAGGTCACTGCGATATATCAAACGCCTGTAAATAGTAATGAACGGGAGTTAATGGCTAACAGACATGATTCAGAGTGGAATGTAAAAATGCGTGTAAAAATCGACCTGCTCGAAAAAAAATTGGAACCATATTTGAGCTTTCATGTACTTTGATTTTTCAATAGATTGATTAATGCATGCAAAAAATCGGCATCTTTGGCGGCACGTTTGACCCGATTCATTACGGTCACATTGAATTGGCGCGCTGTATGCGTGATCAATTGCAGCTCAATGAAGTGCGACTGATTCCGACCGGTTTGCCGCCGCATCGTCCGCCATCACGCGTTTCTCCGCAGCAGCGTTTTGACTGGGTGCAGGCGGCAATTACTGGCGAAGCGGGCTTGATTGCTGATGATAGGGAAGTTCTTCGTGAGGGGTATTGCTATACAGTCGACACGTTGACTGAGCTGCAGCAAGATACCCCTGATGCTTTGCTGGTCTGGTTGATTGGCGCCGATTCGTGGCTGAATCTGACTCGCTGGCATCGCTGGCGCGAGCTGCTCGACCTTGGCCACTTGCTGATTGCCGCACGGCCAGACTATGCTTTTGATGGCTTAAGCGCTGATTTATCAGAAGAATTTGCCAGGCGGCACGTAATAGCCAACACCGACACCCTGTCTCGGGGTAAAATCAGCCTATTATCAAGCCCACTTATGCCTGTTTCGTCCACTTTAGTGCGGGAAATGCTCGCACGTGGGGAAGATGTTTCAGCACTGACCCCTGTCTGGCGACAATTAGCCGGCAAGTATTAAAACAAAAGCGCCCCAGCTGCGTTACTTCGTCTTGCCGTACTTCACGTACTGTCTGCGACTTTGTGCCTTGCTGGAACGCTTTTGTGCTTTCAGGTTGTGGGCTTTACCGTTTTTGAAGGAAATACAATGAATGAAACTTTGATCGCGATGCGCGATATTGCCGTAAATGCTTTGGAAGACATCAAAGCGAAAGAAATCCAGGTACTCGATACGTCCAAACTGACTGATCTGTTTGAGTGCATGATTGTCGCGACAGGCGACTCAAACCGTCAAGTGCGCGCGCTGGCCAACAATGTGGCCGTAGATTTGAAAGCCAAAGGCTATGAAATCATGAGCACCGAAGGCGAAGAAACCGGCGAGTGGGTGCTGGTTGATGCCGGTAGCCTCGTTGTTCACGTGATGTTGCCAGCCGTACGCGATTACTATGATCTGGAACAGCTGTGGGGCGGCCAGAAGCCAACATTTAACCCTATGGGTCGTGCCTGGTCGGCAGCCAATACAGTTGACGAATAATTAGTCGTTGTTGGTCTTGAATGGCGGCCATGGGTTGGATCAATCCTCGCCGCCATTGTTTTGTCCAAACCGGTTTACGACTGCCTAGATGCAATTGATCTATGTATATAGCCACACGTTCTTTTTCCACGCGGAATTTAAGTTTAGATTCCGTCTCTATTGATTTTTAGCAGTGAAAGTCCACGCCATGAATACCTTGTCCGAAGCACGGCTGACGCATCTGAAACAGCTTGAAGCCGAATCCATCCACATCATCCGTGAAGTGGCTGCCGAATTTGAAAACCCTGTGATGTTGTACTCGATTGGTAAAGATTCAGCCGTGATGCTGCATCTGGCCAAAAAAGCCTTTGCACCGGGCAAGCCACCGTTCCCGCTGATGCACGTCGACACCACCTGGAAATTCCAGGACATGTACAAGCTGCGTGATAAACAGATCGCCGATGGCTGGAATCTGATTACGCATGTGAATCAGGATGGCGTTGACGCTGGTATTAATCCATTCACTGCTGGTTCGGCCAAACACACCGACGTGATGAAAACCGAAGGCTTGAAACAAGCTTTGAATAAATACGGTTTTGACGCCGCTTTTGGTGGCGCGCGCCGCGACGAAGAAAAATCACGCGCCAAAGAGCGTGTGTATTCATTCCGCGATAAAAACCACCGCTGGGACCCAAAAAACCAGCGTCCAGAGCTGTGGAACATCTACAACTCGAAAGTCGATAAAGGCGAATCGATTCGCGTATTCCCGATTTCGAACTGGACCGAGCTCGATATCTGGCAATACATCTACCTCGAAAACATCGAAATCGTGCCGCTGTATTTCTCGGCCGAGCGCGAAGTCGTGAATTACAACGGCACGACGGTGATGATCGACGACGATCGCATCCTGCAATACCTGACGCCAGAGCAAAAAGCGACCATCGAGAAAAAATGGGTGCGTTTCCGCACACTGGGCTGTTACCCATTGACTGGCGCGGTGGAATCAAAAGCGACGACGCTGCCGGAAGTGATTCAGGAAATGCTGCTGGCGACGACATCCGAGCGCCAAGGCCGTGCCATTGACCATGATTCGAGTGGCTCGATGGAAAAGAAAAAAATGGAAGGCTACTTCTAAGCGGTAGCCTTGCTGCGCAAGCCCAATACTGCGTCGTGCGCGCTTCGCAATGCTCATGGACTATGTGTCCATTCCGCTTGCTTACAGTGCTGACTCCTTGTCTTGGACTTGCTCGCTACGGCCTTGAGATTGGCCGAATATTTATTGAGATTGGAAAGAAACAATGTCAAATCAATCAGAACTGATCGCCAGTGACATCTTGGCGTATTTGAAACAGCACGAAAACAAAGACATGCTGCGCTTTATTACTTGCGGCAATGTGGATGATGGCAAGTCGACTTTGATCGGTCGTTTGTTGCATGACTCGAAACTGATTTTCGACGATCACCTCGCGGCGATTCAGAAAGACAGCAAAAAATTTAACACCACCGACCAAGAAATCGATCTGGCGTTGCTGGTCGATGGTTTGCAAGCCGAGCGCGAGCAGGGCATTACGATTGACGTGGCGTATCGCTATTTCAGTACTGAAAAACGCAAATTCATCATCGCCGATTGCCCGGGTCACGAGCAATACACGCGCAATATGGCGACTGGCGCTTCAACGTCCGATCTGGCAATTATCCTGATCGACGCGCGTTACGGCGTACAAACGCAAACGCGTCGCCACAGCTTTATCGTGTCGCTGCTCGGTATCAAGCATGTGATTGTTGCTGTCAACAAAATGGACTTGGTTGATTTCTCTGAAACGCGTTACAAGGAAATTCAGGCGCAGTATCTGGATTTTGCCAAAGACCTGAATATTGCCGACATCCGCTTTGTGCCATTGTCGGCGCTGCGCGGCGATAACGTGGTGAATGAATCAGACAAAACACCATGGTACGAAGGCGAAACGCTGATGGGCTTGCTGGAAAGCGTGCAAATCAACAAAGACGCCAAGCTCGACGCTTTTCGCCTGCCAGTGCAGTATGTGAACCGCCCGAATCTGGATTTCCGTGGTTTCTGCGGCACGATTGCGGCGGGTCATGTTTTGCCGGGCGATGAGATTGTCGCTTTGCCATCAGGCAAAAAATCGAAAGTCAAAGCCATCGTAACGTACGAAGGCGAGCAAACCGTCGCGTTTTCAGGCCAGGCGATTACGCTGACGCTGGAAGACGAAATTGACATTTCTCGCGGCGATATGATTGTTCGCGCGCAAGATGCTCAGCCGCATGTCGGCAGTGCTTTTGACGCGCACGTGGTGTGGATGAACGAAGCACCGCTAGTGATTGGCAAGGAGTATATCGTCAAACTCGGCGGCAAACAGTGCTTCGGGCGCATTACCTCCATCCAGTATCGTATCGACGTGAATAGCTTGGAGCAGATCAGCGTTTCAGAATTGAAACTGAACGAAATCGCCTTGGTGCGTTTCGAGCTGACTGCGCCAATCGCCTACGACAAATACAGCGAATGCCGTGGTACGGGTAATCTGATCGTGATCGACCGCCTGAGCAACGCAACGATTGCCGCTGGCATGATCGTCGCGCCCGCTGAGGCAAGTGCGGGTAGCGCTGATTTGGACGAACTGAGCCGCTTGCGCGCATTTGAAGCCGATCTGAATGCCTTGGTGCGCAAGCATTTCCCGCACTGGGGTGCGAAGGACATTCGCGATTTGCTGAAATAAAGTAAGTACTGCATTAAAGAAAAAACAAAACCCGCTTTATGCGGGTTTTGTTTTGGGCCCAAGCTCTGTGATCAATACGGCGCGTTGATCACGACATAATTGACGTTGGAACCCACATACTGCGGCTGATACCAGGTTGCACCGCATTGCTGGTAAACAATCCCGTTGTAGTTGACCGGGACGCAGCTGGCCGGAACCGAATTGACCATGGAGCCAATGACGGCTGCTGTGCCGACCACGGCTGCGGTGGTGACCATGGCACGGCCTACATCCCAGTCGTCATCGTCCCAGCCGCCGCAATTATGGCAGCCATCGCCGTTGGCGTTGACATTGACGGTACGGCTGTTGTCGATATTGATGTTGTTATTGCTGCCTGAAACTGCACGCGTATCGCCGCCGCTTGCTCGTGTTGAACGCGTTCCTGTCGTTGAACGGGTGCTGGTGTTTGCTCGTGCACCTGTGGTTGCCGTGCGGTTGCTGGCACTCGGCGCGGCGCGGGTGCTGCTGGTTTTGGCTGAACGATCAGCTTTACGGGGCGGCGCTGCATCGGCCATCGGAATGCTGAGCGCCAGGCTGATGGCTGCACAGATTGGAAGAACGGTATGGTGAAATAAAGTGGACATGATGTTTTCCTTACTGTGCAGTGCGTTCACGCAATGGAATGGCCATGGCATTGGCGGGCGCCTTAAAACTAAAGTGGCCTTTGCTAAAGTCGGGCTTCAGATCCCAGTTCAGAATCTCGGTGTGCTGAGGCATGGCTGGGTCGGCAGTGTTGGTTAGCGACAATTTGCGTGGCAGCATTTGGGTACTTGCTTCCAGCCAGATTTGCCAGTCTACATAACCCTGCCGGTAGGCGTATTGGTCGCACAGTACACCATCGACATAATCGCGACCGACATACACCGCAGATTCGAATTTGACTTCATCCCCTTTTGGCGTGCCCCAGATAAACAAATCTGTTAATGGCAGTGAAACACCATGTTTTTTCTCTATGCTGGTCAGAACTTCACCCACGGTGCCGGTGACCGGCACCGAGGCGTAATAGCCTTTTTTGGGTGTAAATAGCGAGGCTTGCTGCCCGTCGTAGTAAAAATTGAGTTCCTTGCCCGAGCGCTGGAGAATCGCGCGCAAGTGATCCGGTTTCTGGTATTCAAGTAGCATGGTGCCGCCGACCTGAATTTTCTGGCCGTTAACCATCACTTTTTCGGTCACGGTCTGGGTTTGTATGGTGAAGCTTTGCAAGCCACGCAAAACCTCGCCCATGCGTTTCAAGGCATTGACTGGACGGTAATCCGCCGTGACTTGTGCCGGGGTCGTGGCCGTTTCTTCTGCGTGAGCCGCGGTGCTGAGGGCGCTTATACCCATTAGGCAAAAAGCGGCCACTATACGATTTGAGTGAAAGTGCATTGTTGACTCCTGATGTGGCTAAATTGAATCGGTGAGTGCGAAAAACAAACACTGGACAATACAGTCAATGGGCGTACAACCGATCTATGCTCAAATGACTGATGACCTCGGCAGGCGAAGGCCGTGTTCCGAGGTGCAATTGGCTGTTCCTTTGAAAGATAAACCAAATTTCTTGAATGGGTGAAAATGATGACGAACGTCTTGGTAATTTCCGTGTTAGGAAAGGATAAGCCTGGCTTGGTCGAGCAATTGGCTGCGCTGATTTCTGCCCAAGGCGGCAACTGGCTGGAATCTTCATTTTCGCGGTTGGCCGGGCAGTTTGCCGGTATTGTCAAAGTGGCGGTCAAACAGGATGGCGCTGCTTTGCTTGCAGCGCTGCAGCACATCCCTGATCTGGATGTGCGCGGGGTGATGGATAGCGAGGGCGAACCGGGCGAGCGCCAGTTGTTTGTGCTACAACTGGTCGGTCATGACCGGATCGGGATTGTCAAAGAGGTGTCATCGATTCTGGCGCGCAACGAGGTCAACGTTGAAAAACTGACGACCTGGCTCGACAGTGCGCCGATGTCGGGCGAAATGATGTTCCACGCCCGCGCCGAATTATCGGCTTCGCAGCAAATTGATCTGGGTGTCGTGCGCCAAGCGCTCGAAACCATCGCTGATGATTTGATGGTCGAGTGGGAAGCGTGATAGCTCGGGCGAGTCGTTTACAGCTCGCCTGATCTATCCTGCCCGCGAAAGCCTGGCGCGGTACTGCCTTGCAGGCCGCGCGAGAAGGCGATAGCTTTGAATAATTCGCCCATTTCGGCTTGACCGAGCAATTTCTGCAATGCCGCTGCGGTACGCAGATATTCGACCGATTTGCTATCCAATTGCGCCGCTCTTTCCAGAATTCCACAATCAATCAGGTAGCTGGCCTGTGAGGTATAGCCGTCAAGCGCAAGCTCTGATTGTTCTGCAGCCAGATACATCGCAGAAAAATCCACATGGCACGTCAGGTCGGTCAGTCCGGGCAGATGGAATGGGTCGTGCACCGTATGGTGGCGATAATGGCCGATCAGCGTTCCCATGCTGCGTTCCGGGTGGTAAAACTCGCTAGCCGGAAAGCCATAATCGAGCATCAGAATCATGCCGCGCTGCAAGCTGCCGGCCAGCGCCTTGATAAAACCTTGCGCCTCAAGCTGAATCTCGCTGGTGTAGCCGGGGATTTGCGGCCAGTTGGCGCAAGTGGCTAGGATTGCTGCGTCTTGAGCGGGATCGAGTGGGCGATTTTCCCAGGCAAAACCGGTATCAGTGCTTATGATGCCGCGCCGCTGCCAAGCGCCATCCGCAAGTTGGACGACTTCACATGGCATCGCATCAAGCACTTCATTGCCGACAATTACTCCGACGAAATCACTTGGCAAAGTGTCCAGCCAGACCGCGCGGTCGGCCAGATGCGGCACCAGTGTTTGCAAGGCGCTCTGCTGGCGTTCGCGCAATTCGCCCGATAACTCCAGAATGCCGTATTGCTCTGGCAGTTGTCCGAGTCGTTCGAGTTCGGCCAAGATCTGCGCCGCCAGTGCGCCGGTGCCGGCACCGACTTCGATCACATTGCCAGCGCTTTCCTGCAACACATGGGCAATCGTCGTTGCGACGCTGCCGCCAAATAGCGGTGACAAACCCGGCGCCGTGATAAAGTCACCCGCCGTCCCAAATTTGGCCGCGCCGCCACTGTAATAACCCAGACCCGGCGTGTACAGTGCCATCCGCATATAATCGGCAAATGAAATCCAGCCGTCGCTGGCGGCAATCTGTGTGCGGATCAATTGGCAAAGCTGCTCGCTGGCGGCGAGTGCATCGGGGCTTGGGGCGGGGATTTGCGCTTGGCTCATCAGGCTGGCTGTAAAATCGGACAAAACGCTATTGTAAGTAACCGTGCAAAAGTTTTCCAGCAAGGCATCGAAGCCGAAGACAGTACAAGTAGTACGGCAAGGCGAAGTAACGATGCTGGAGAATTTTTGACTTAGCACTTAATGGGTGGAGTTAGGGAAGTGGACAACAAAGTCGTCTTGATTACTGGCGGAGCCAGACGCGTCGGTGCTGGAATTGCCCGTTTTCTGCACGCTCAGGGCTGGCGTATCCTGTTGCATTGCCGTGCTTCTGTGACGCAAGCGCAAGCACTGGCTGACGAGCTCAATGCCATTCGCGCCAATTCGGTCGCGGTGTACCCGCTTGATTTACTGCAAACCGAACGTTTGCCCGAGCTGGTCGCTGCGGCTGTGCAGCAATTTGGCCGACTTGATGCGGTGATTAACAATGCTTCGTCGTTTTTTGCTACGCCGGTGGGGGAGTTTACCGAAAGCGCCTGGCTCGATTTACTGGGCTCGAATCTGAAAGCACCGCTGTTTCTGGCGCAGGCCGCAGTTTCCGAATTGCAAAAAACGCAAGGCGTGATCGTCAGTATTGCCGACATTCATGTTGATCGGCCTTTTCCCGAACATACGCTGTATACCGTCGCGAAAGCGGGTCTGGTCGCAATGACCAAGTCGCTGGCGCGCGAACTGGCGCCTGCCGTGCGCGTCAATGCCGTCGCGCCGGGGACGAATATCTGGCCAGATGATGGGGGTATATTCACACAGGAAAAGCAGCAAGAGATCTTGGGGTCAATACCAATGGGGCGTATTGGTCAGCCCGATGATCTGGCTCAGGCGATCCATTTCCTGCTCGAAGCGTCTTATCTGACCGGTGTCGTTTTGCCGGTTGATGGTGGACGCAGCGTCGTTCTGTGAAATTTTTGCCGTCAGTTCGGCGCGACGACAAGGGCAAAATCAGGTAAAATCGTAGCCAATTCAATCACCTAAACGGGGTCGCAGCGCGACCCCGTGTGCATTTCCATGACCGATACCGTAATCAGCCACGAGCAGCAGGACGTCGATGCTGCCAAAAAGCAGCAATACAATTTCAACAAACTCGCCAAACGGCTGCGCCACCATGTCGGCGACGCGATCAATCATTTCAATATGATCGAGGAAGGCGACCGGATTATGGTCTGTCTGTCTGGCGGCAAAGACAGCTACACCATGCTCGATATTTTGCTCAGCCTGCAAAAATCGGCGCCGATCAATTTTTCGATTGTTGCGGTCAATCTCGACCAGAAGCAGCCGGGTTTTCCCGAGCACGTGCTGCCAACCTATCTGGCCAAGCTCGGCGTTGAATACAAAATCGTCGAAGAAGACACCTATTCGATCGTGACGCGCGTAATCGAGCCGGGCAAAACGACGTGTAGCCTGTGCTCACGCTTGCGGCGCGGTATTTTGTACCGTGTGGCCGACGAGCTGGGCGCGACCAAAATCGCGTTGGGCCATCATCGTGACGATATTCTGGCGACGCTGTTTTTGAATATGTTTTACGGCGGCAAACTCAAAGGCATGCCGCCGAAGCTGGTGTCGGATGATGGCAAGCATATGGTGATTCGCCCGCTGGCTTACTGCAAAGAAAAAGACATCGAGAAATACGCCATCGCGAAAGAATTCCCGATTATTCCGTGCAATCTGTGCGGCTCTCAGCCGAATCTACAGCGCCAAGTCGTTGGCGATATGCTGCGCGACTGGGATAAACGCTTTCCGGGGCGGCTGGAAAATATGTTCTCGGCGACGTGCAATGTCGTTCCATCGCATTTGAATGACCCGAAAATCTACAATTTTGTCGGTGCCAAAGCCGATGGTACGCCGCGTGAAGACGGCGATAAGGCATTTGATAAAGAAGAATTCAAAGACCCGGCGCGGATTTCGATTTTCGCGACTAAATCCCTGGATAGCGGCTGCGGGAGCGAGAGCTGATGCTGTTTCGCTCCAAACGGTTTTCCAAATCGCACGATGACGACATCGTGATCGATGTGTCGGAAGAAGGCGGCATTCGCAAGTTGCACTTTGGTCAGGACGATACGCAAAGCGCGATGAAACTGAACGCGCCGAATGAGCTGGTGCTGGCGTATTCGCGCTGTGTATTTGGCAGTCTGTTGTTCCTTGATCCACCCAAAGACATGCTGTTAATCGGTCTGGGTGGCGGTTCGATTGCCAAGTGGGTATATGAATACCTGTCTGAAACCAAACTCACTTGCGTCGAGCTGCATCAGCAGGTGGTCAATGTTGCGCGCAGCATGTTTTATTTGCCGGAAGATGACGAACGTTTGTCAGTATTGACCGCTGATGGTGCTGCGTATGTGTATGGCATGGCTGATGAGTCGGTCGATATGATCATGATGGATGCCTACTCATCGACCGGCATCGCGGCACCGTTGGCGAACACCGATTTTTTTCAGGCCTGCAAAAACAAGCTGACCGACAACGGCGTCTTGGCGGTGAATTTGTGGAGTATTGATCGAAAATTCGACCAATATTGCGCGCAGATTGCCGAAGTTTTTGATGGTCGCCTGATCTGCCTGCCGGCAAGGCAAAAAGGCAATGTGATTGCGTTTGCGTTTATGCGCGGCCAAAACAGCCCGCAGTGGGAGCGCTTGGCCGATAAAGCCAAAAAGCTGGAAGAAAAATATGGTTTGGAATTTGGCGAATTTGTCAGCGATTTGGCCAAAATGAATCCGCATAATGATCGACGTTTGTTTATCTAGTGAATCAGTAAGGCGTGGGGGTGAGCTGCTTTGTCTTTGCTCCTCCCCCTTACTCCTCACAGATAATGGTTTTCAAGTGCGCCCGGATGTGAAAAAATTAAGGTAATCAACGAACAAAATAGGTAGTTTTATGCTCGACCGTGACGGCTATCGGCCAAACGTCGGCATCATCATTATCAATCGTCACAATCAGGTGTTTTGGGGTAAACGGGTGCGCGAGCACTCTTGGCAGTTTCCGCAAGGCGGAATCAAGCAGGGGGAAACCCCTGAGCAAGCCATGTTTCGTGAGTTGGCCGAAGAAGTCGGCCTGTCGCCCGAACATGTCGAAATTG
Source organism: Chitinibacter sp. S2-10 (assembly GCF_046530675.1). Taxonomy (GTDB): domain Bacteria; phylum Pseudomonadota; class Gammaproteobacteria; order Burkholderiales; family Chitinibacteraceae; genus Chitinibacter. The sequence continues at coordinate 1,428,494 of NZ_CP172558.1, forward strand.
TCGGCCGAACGCGCGATTGGGTGAAATATGATGTGCCGGCCAACTGGGTGCGCCGCGAATGGCGCGGCACCTATAAGGGTCAAAAGCAGATCTGGTTTTTGTTGCGGCTGGTCGGAAAAGACTCCGATGTGTGTTTGCGCAAAACGACGCACCCCGAGTTTGATGCTTGGCGCTGGAATGAATACTGGTCACCGCTGGACGCAGTGATCGAATTCAAGCGGGGTGTTTATGAAGCTGCATTGAGTGAATTGGCCAGATTGATCGGCCAGAAACAGGCTCCGCCAGTCGTGGGCGGAAATTGAAGCTGAACTGAATAACGGGTGGCCAACGCTGCCCGTTTTTTTATCTGCAGAATATGAACCTCAAACACCGCAGTATCAGTGATAACCACTGGCGTTCGCTCGCCTTGTTCAATGTCTTTCGCTTGCTGATCATCATTGGCCTGATGGTCGGGATGCTGACCTTATCGCGCAATCCATTGCTTGATTCGGCCAATTTGCAGCTGGTTCCGCCGACGTTGGGTGTGTATACGCTATTTGCCCTGTTTTTTACTTGGGCGATTCGCCAGCGCAAGCCTAGCTTTGATTTGCAGCTGTCGTTTCAGGTGATGGTCGATGTCATGATGATCGTGCTGCTGATGCATCTGGGGGGCGGAATCAAAAGTGGCTTGGGGATCTTGCTCTTACCCTATCTGGCCGCTGCCGGTTTGATTGCCCGCGGGCGGATGACGCTGTTTCATGCGTCGATGGCAACGATTGCGCTGCTGCTGGAGCTGGTCTGGCAATACTTGTCCGGGGATGCAGCCGATGTTAACTCGACTTCAAGTGCTCTGCTGTCGGTTGCCAGCTTTGCTGTGGCCTGGCTGGCGTTTCGTCTGTCGCGTTATGCCGAAGAAAACCGGGTGTTGGCCGAACAGCGTAGCGTCGATCTGGCGAATCTGGCGCAAGTCAATGCACGGATTTTGCAGGACGTTTCCGACGGTGTTTTTGTCGTCGACGAGCAAAATATCATTCGACAGTATAACGAGCAGGCAGCCCGTTTAACCGGCTTGAAACCGGCTATCGGTTCTTCGCTTTACGCCGATGTGCCTGAATTGGCAACGCCGCTGATACGCTGGCGCTCGCAACCGGGTGTTGCCACCGAGCTGGTGCAAACCGCGGGTGGGCGCAATACTCTGCGAGCGCGCTTTGTTCCGCTGAGCTCGGATGGAAACGGCAATGTGCTGATTTATCTGGAAGACATGGCGCGGCTGCGCCGCGAAGCGCAGCAACTGAAGTTGGCTGCGCTAGGTCGCTTGACGGCCAATTTGGCGCATGAAATCCGCAATCCCTTGGGGGCGATCAGTCAGGCGGCCGAGCTGCTGCGCGAAGAGGTGCCGGAAAACGCGGTGCTGCAAAAATTAACGCGTATTATTAATGACAATAGTTTGCGGCTTGAGCGTATGGTCAAAGAAGTGCTTGAGCTGAACCGGCGCGACCGCGTGACGCGGCAAGAAATCCGTCTGGCTGACTGGCTGATGACATTTAACGAGCAATTTACCCTGCAGGAAAAAATCCAGCAGCCGATTCAGATTGAATGTGATCGCAAAGTACTGGTGCATTTTGATTCCGGACATTTGCAACAAGTATTATGGAATCTGGCTCGCAATGGCTGGCGTTATTGCTCCCAACGGGCTGGCAGCCTGCAGATCATTGTGACCCGGCAACATGATTTCTGGGTGCTCGATGTACTCAACGACGGCCCCTCAGTGCCGACGGATGCCTTATCGCAATTGTTTGAGCCATTCTTTACGACCGACAGCAAGGGAACCGGGCTCGGTTTGTATATTGCCCGAGAAATATGCGCCGCCAATGGCGCTTTGCTTGAATACCTCGCACCGCCAAGAGGCGGGGCATGTTTCCGAATTGTTTTTGAGTATAGCGATGGCCAAAAAATCTAAAGCCTTACCCAGAGTGCTTGTCGTCGACGACGAAGCCGATCTGGCTGATCTGCTGGAATTGACCCTCTTGAAAATGGGGCTGGACGTCGTCAAGGCCAGCGGCGTCGTGATGGCCAAAGCGCAGCTTGATAAAGCGCATTTTGACTTATGCCTATCCGATATGCGGATGCCTGATGGCGAAGGTCTGGAACTGGTTCGGCATATTCAGGCGCGCAAACTCGATGTGCCGATTGCGATTCTGACCGCCTATGGCAGTACCGAAAATGCGATTGCCGCACTCAAGGCGGGGGCCTTCGATTATCTGGCCAAGCCGGTGGCGCTCGAGCAGCTGCGTACACTGGTGAAGTCGGCCTTGAAGCTCGATTCGCCCGAAGTCACCGAGGTGGTTAACGACAGTCCCTTGCTGGGCAATTCGCCGGCTTTATTGCATGTACTGGGTCTGGTCGACAAACTCGCACGCAATCTGGCACCAGTTTATATCACTGGCGAATCCGGTTCGGGTAAAGAGCGGGCGGCACGGCTGATTCATGCCAAATCGGCGCGCGCTGACAAACCGTTCATTGCCGTCAATTGCGGCGCCATTCCCGAAAATCTGATGGAGAGCGAGTTTTTTGGTTATCGCAAAGGGGCTTTTACCGGCGCGAATGAAGACCGGGAAGGTTTCTTTCAGGCCGCCAACGGCGGCACGCTGTTTCTCGATGAAGTGGCCGATTTACCGCTGGCGATGCAGGTGAAATTATTGCGCGCGATTCAGGAGCGAAAAGTGCGCCAGATTGGCGGCACCAGCGAGCTCGACGTTGATGTGCGGATTATTTCGGCGACGCATCAGAATCTGAGCCGTTGTGTCGAAGCCGGCAAATTCAGGCAGGATTTGTATTACCGTCTGAATGTGATCGAGCTGACCATGCCGCCGCTGCGCGAAATGGGCGACGATATTTTGCTGATCGCGCAAGCCGTGCTGAAAAAGCTCGCGCTGCGTCATCGCATGAGTCTGCCCGAATTGCAGCCCGATGCCCAGGCGGCGCTGCGCAACTATGACTACCCAGGCAATGTTCGCGAACTGGAAAACCTGCTGGAGCGGGCACTGACTTTGTCCGATGGTTTACACATTTATGCTGACGATTTGCATATTGTGCAAACAGTCGCTGAACGCGCTGAAGCCCAGGCGGCCAATCTGGGCGATACCTACCCCTTGCAGGACTATCTGGATCGGGTCGAAAAAACCGCAATTATGGCCGCGTTGGATAAAACCCATTTCAACCGTACCCAGGCGGCCAAACTGCTGGGGATTACTTTTCGCAGTATGCGTTACCGGCTCGACAGGCTGGGAATTACGCAGGGCAGTGATGATTGATCTTATGGGTATTGCTCTGTATGTATTTTTTTATATGGCTTTTGGCGATATACCCTTGAGTAAGGTGTTGAGTAATGCATGATTACCGGATTGATTCTGCGGGCTGGTGTCTCAAAGCTCGGCAAGTGGCCAGCCCCAATTGCGATGAGCGCACCACTGCGGTGGATATGGTCGTGATCCACAATATTCATTTGCCACCCCAAGCCGCGGGAGCGACTGAATTTGGTGGCGAAGACATCGAGCGCCTGTTTACCAATCGCCTGAATCCTGCCGACCATGAAAGTTATGCCGAGTTGGCCAAGCTGCGCGTTTCGGCGCATTTTCTGATCCGGCGTGACGGCGAGTTGATCCAGTTTGTTTCCTGCAATCAGCGAGCCTGGCATGCAGGGGTATCGTGCTGGCAAGGGCGCGAACGCTGTAATGATTTTTCGGTGGGTATAGAGCTGGAAGGCTCGGATTTCGTGCCATTCGAAGCAATACAGTATGCGGTATTGGAAAAACTCTTGTCAGCATTGACCGAGCGCTATCCGGTACAGCATCTGGTCGGGCATCAGGAGATTGCGCCGGAACGTAAAAGCGATCCGGGGCCTTTTTTTGACTGGGCAAAACTGGCTAATCAATTCGGGCAATTACGCCAGACTGCCGTAGAGTGAAAACAAGGTTGATTTTGCTGCATCGCCGCAACGCGGGCTGTGAAATCATGTATTTAAGTGTCTGCGGGCTTATAATCCGCTTCCCGTTTCGGACGAAAGAAACTCATGTCTGCTCAACAAATGCACGACCCGAAAAAACTCACCGGCCTGGTCGTTGGCGCGATTGGTGTGGTTTATGGCGACATCGGAACGAGTCCGCTGTATACGCTGAAAGAATGTTTTAATGGCCATGTCCAGCTCGATCTGAATGCCTTCAATGTGATGGGGATTTTGTCGCTGATTTTCTGGGGGCTGATGCTGGTCGTTTCGCTCAAGTATATCGCGGTGATTTTGCAGGCCGATAACCGGGGTGAGGGCGGGATTCTGGCGCTGATGGCGCTGGCTTTGCGCAGTGCAATCGACAATAAAAGCAAGGCTTTGAAATTGGCGGTACTGGGCATTTTTGGTGCAGCACTGTTTTCAGGTGAAAGTATCATTACTCCGGCGATTTCTGTGCTGTCGGCGCTGGAAGGAATCAGTATCGTTTCGCATACGCTGGAGCCTTATATTTTGCCGCTGGCGATTGCCATCATGATTGTGCTGTTTGCGGTGCAATCGCGAGGCACAGCCTTGGTCGGCAAGCTGTTTGGTCCGATCATGGTGACGTGGTTTGTCGTGCTGGCGATATTGGGCATCATCAATATCATTAAAGCGCCGCAAGTGCTGGCATCGGTGAATCCGCTCTATGCTATCCAGTTTTTTCTTGCCCATCCCTGGGTGAGTTTTGTTCTGCTCGGTGCTGTGGTGTTATGCCTGACCGGTGTCGAAGCACTGTATGCCGACATGGGACATTTTGGCCGACCCGCAATCCGTTATGCCTGGTTTATTCTGGTGCTGCCTGCGCTGCTGCTGAATTATTACGGGCAGGGCGCTTTGCTGATGACAAATCCGGATGCGATAGGCAATCCATTCTATTATTTGGCGCCAAGCTGGGCGCTGATTCCCTTGGTCGTGCTCTCGACGATGGCAACGGTGATCGCATCGCAAGCGGTGATTTCCGGCGCATTTTCGGTCGCCAACCAGGCGATTCAGCTCGGGTTTTGTCCGCGCATGGATATACACCACACTTCCGAGCGTGAAATGGGCCAGATTTATATTCCCGGGATTAACTGGTTCTTGCTGTTATCAGTCATTGCCCTGATTCTGGCATTTCGTTCATCAAGCAATCTGGCCGCCGCTTATGGTTTTGCTGTGACTTGTACGATGGTGATGACGACGCTGCTGGCTTTTGTCGTTGCTGGTCATTACTTTAAAGGGCGCAAGAAAATGGCTTACTGGTCATTACTCGCGTTCTTGCTGGTGATCGATTTGGCGTTTTTCTCGGCCAATATCCTCAAACTGCATGAGGGTGGCTGGTTTCCGTTATTGATTGGTCTGATTGCATTTACGCTGATGATGACTTGGAAACGGGGACGCGAGCTACTGTCGGCCAAACTGCGTGAAGGCGAAATGCCACTGGTTGGCTTTGTCGAAAGCCTAGAGTCGAGCCCGCCTCAGCGCGTTGAAGGTTTGTCGATTTTCATGACGGCTAGCGCTGATTCAGTGCCGCATGCCTTATTGCATAATTTGAAGCACAACAAAGTATTGCATGAGCAGGTTGTGTTTCTGACTATTCAAACTGATGACATTCCGTTTGTACCGAGTCGAGAGCGGGTGGTTGTCCGGAAAATGGGCGAAACTTTCTATCAGGTAATTGCAACCTTTGGTTTCAAAGAAGAGCCGAGTGTACCGCTGGTCTTGCAGCAAGTAGCGCTGCTGCAGCCTGAGCTGGTGCTTGATGAAATGAATACTTCGTTCTTCCTGTCGCGCGAAACCATTGTCGAGGCCAAATATCCGTCGATGAGCTGGTGGCGTCGCCGCCTGTTCAGTTTGATGAGCCGCAATGCCACCCGCGTGACCAACTTCTTCAAGATTCCGCCGAACAGGGTTGTCGAGATGGGTATGCAGGTCGAGTTGTAAGCTAGGGTCTGTTATTGCCTAAAAGCGATCAGCTGATGCAGTTGTGTCATTGCCCGATCTGCTGCTGGATGATTACGCTGCCCCGGTCTGAGCCAGATGGTCTGCATGCCCAGTTTTTTGGCGGTGAGCAGATTGTCGAGGCTGTCCTCGACCATGATGCAATCACGCGCCTGTAGCCTAAATTGCGCCAGCATTGCGCGAAAAGCACCGGTATGCGGTTTGGGTTGCAGTTTGAGCGTATCGACTGCGGCAATGCCGGAAAAATGCCGCATGATGCCCAGCTCGATCAGCATCATTTCGGCGTAGGCCAGAGGGCCGTTGGTGAACAGATACTTTTTTCCGGGTAGGCGTGCCAGTGTCGTCTTGAGCCGCGGCATTGGGTGCAATGACTGCCGCAACTGCGCTAAAGGATGACTGGCAGCGAGAAAGTGGTGCGGATTGACTTCGGGGTGGTGTCGGCGTAGTCCGAGCAAGGTTGCGCCATAGCGCCGCCAATAATCCTGCCTGAGCTGGTTGGCGTGCTGATGCGAGAGCGATAGCTCTGTCTGCAACCATTGCGTCATCGCCGTATCAATGACGGGAAAAGCATGACGGCTGGCGTCATGCAAGGTGTTGTCGAGGTCGAAAATCCAGTTTACAGGCATGAAAAAGGCCGGAAGTGTTTTCCGGCCTATTGTAGTTCAGCGCTGTTTCAATGGGTAATGCGCTGATCGTAAATATAATGTTTCATCTGGTCGATGGTGAATTCCTGATCGGCAATTTTCTCGCGCACCAAGTCGCCAATCGACAAGATCCCAATCACTTTATCGCCTTCGATTACCGGCAAGTGACGAATCCGTTTTTCGGTAATCAGACCCAGACAATCATCGACCAGCGCCGTGGGCGGGACACAGACTAGTTTGTGCGTCATGATTTCAGAAATCGGCGTACCCGCTGAAGTCTTGCCCATCAGAACTACTTTGCGGGCGTAATCGCGTTCGGAAAAAATACCAACCAGTCGGTCTCCATCCATTACCAGAATCGCGCCGATATTATTGTCTGCCATGATTTGCAATGCCTGATAGACCGTGGCATTTGGAGAAACTGAAATAGTGCTTCGTTCGGCTTTTTCGCCCAGTAGTTGGCGTGCAGTTTTCATGGGTGGACTCCCGTTGGGTAAGGGTAATACCAATGTAGTTGTCCAGATCAAATAGGCAAGAAAAAGGGTCGCGCTGGCGACCCCTTTTTACTTAAGCCATGGCTTAGGCTCTTATTTGGCGCGAATCATCGTGCCGACGCCTTGCTCGGTCAGCACCTCAAGTAATAAGGCATGCTTTACGCGACCATCGATAATGTGAACCGAGTTGACACCGCTTTTGGCCGCGTCGAGCGCCGAGCCAATTTTGGGTAGCATGCCGCCTGAAATCGTGCCATCAGCAAACAATTCATCAATACGGCGTGCGGTCAGTTTAGTGAGCAGCGTGCCTTCCTTGTCCAGCACGCCGGGCGTGTTGGTCATCAGAATCAGTTTTTCGGCTTTCAATACTTCGGCCAGTTTGCCTGCAACGAGGTCGGCGTTGATATTGAGGCTTTCACCGCTGGCATCAACGCCAATCGGCGCGATCACCGGGATAAAGTCAGCTGCGTCCAGGTGCATCACAATTGCCGGGTCGATTTTTTCGATCTCGCCCACCTGGCCGATGTCGACAGTTTCATCGCCTGCATCGTCCTTGAGCATCATTTTGCGCGCGCGAATAAAATGACTGTCCTGTCCGGTCAAACCGACCGCCTTGCCGCCGTGCTTATTGATCAGCGAAACGATTTCTTTATTAACATGGCCACCCAAAACCATCTCGACGACATCCATCGTTTCGGCGTCGGTGACGCGCATACCTTGGATAAATTCGCCTTTTTTGCCGATCCGGTCGAGCAGGTCATTGATTTGCGGGCCGCCGCCGTGTACCACGACCGGATTCATACCCACCAGCTTGAGCAAGACCACGTCCGAGGCGAAGCCATCTTTCAACTCTTCGTCGATCATCGCGTTGCCGCCGTATTTGATCACGATGGTTTTGTCAAAAAAACGCTGGATATAGGGCAGTGCTTCAGACAGGATTTCGGCTTTGGTTTGGGCGGTGATTTCGCTCATGATCAGGCTCCGGCTGGCAAATTAAATGTCGCGCGATTGTACCGCATCTGGGGTAAAAAAAATGCCTGAATGCCGTGCTGGAATCCTCGGTTTGAATGTGAGCGGCCTTCATTTCGGTGTTTTTAAATACTCCGGCTAGGTATATCCATGAATGAAAGTTTCAATATGCCGTTTATGGCAATACCCTGTATTTGCTTGTATTGACGTGGTTTGAATTCAGTCCGGAATGATTATGGAATAGGGTAGGGAATTTGTTTGGTGATTTGCTGTCTTGCATTTGTTGCCGCGGAATCTGGTTTAAGATACCAGACAATGGAAAATAAACGATGAAGCGAACCGTGAAAAAGCTCAGTCTGATGATGCTCAGTGCCTTGTATTTTTCAAGCGAAGCAAGTGCTGTGGACTTAATGCAGGCGTGGCAGGCCGCCGCGCAATATGACGCGCAGATTTCGGCTGCGCGCAATGCGCAAATTGCCGGGCAGGAGAAAGCGGTTCAGGGGCAGGCACTATTGCTCCCGAAATTAACTATGGGCGGCGTCACCGCCTATTCGCAATCTGCCTATTCGCCAGGACGTGGCAGTTTGCCTGAGAGTGATTCACATGGCGAAACCTATGGCTATTCAATTAGCGCGACCCAGCCGATTTATCGTGCAGAATTGGCCGCCTCGGCGGATCAGCTGAAAAAACAGACCGATTTATCTCAGGTGCAATATCGTCAGGCCGAACAGGAGCTGATTTTGCGCGTGTCCAGAGCTTATTTTGAATTGCTCGCCGCTCAGGAAAAAGTAAAGCTGATCGAAGCGCAGAAACAGGCGGTTGCCGAACAGCTCGCGTTTGCCAGAAAATCATTCGAAGTGGGTGTGGCCACCATTACCGATACCGATGAAGCGCAGGCCAGTTATGACAGTATTTTGGCCGCCGAAATTGTGATTCAAAATGATTTGCAAGTGAAAAGCAGTGCTTTTACATTGTTGACTGGTCTATCAAATGAAACGTTGTCAGCAATTGGGGATCATAAACAGCCCGCTGCGCCCGAGCCCAATGATTTGCAAGCATGGCTCAAAAAAGCCGATGGCAGTAGCCTGAACAATACCAGCGAGCAATTGGTGCTGGATATTGCAAGCCGTGAAATTGATAAATACCGCGCATTAAGTTCTCCGACCATAGATTTACTGGCTAATTATGGCAATGACTGGACGAGTAGTGGCCTGTCGAAATCCGGAGGTACAGATCAGGTTTCGGGCGGCGCGATTAAATTGCAATTATCAATCCCGCTGTATACCGGTGGAGATCGTTCATCGCGCTTGCGTGAGGCCGCTGCAAAAAAAGATCAGCAGCGTGATACGCTCGAAGTGACGCGGCGTGATGTTGAACAGGCGACCAAACAGGCGTTTCTTGGCGTGAATGCCGGAGCTGCGCAAATCCGTGCCTTGCAGCAGGTATTAAAATCGGGTGAAAGTTTATTGGCGTCGAGTAAATTGGGGCGTGAAGTCGGTGTGCGCACCACAATTGACGTGTTAAATGCCGAACAAAAATATTATGCCACCCGATATGATCTGGTCGTGGCGCGTTACACTTACCTTTATGCCCGATTACAACTGGCTGCATCGGTGGGTGAATTAAGCGAGAAAAACTTAATCGAAGTGAATGATTGGTTACTTAAAAAATAAAATTTAATAAATATTAAACCTTGAATTATTTAAAACACCACCCCATAATCACTGAGGTAAAAACAATTAGTCTGCCTTCGAGGAGTGAAGCAATGGATTTGTCTAATCTTGATTATCAGCAATTGGTTGAACTGCGTGCTCAAGTTGATGTTGAACTGGTTCGTCGCAAAGAACAGGAAAAAGCCCGCATTTTGAGCCAGTTGCAAAGCGCAGCAGCGGCCAGTGGCTTTACTGTTGCTGAATTGCTGGGTGAAGTTTCCAGCAAAAAAGGCAGCAAAAAAACCGTAAAAGCACAATACGCCAATCCAGCGGATCCAAGCCAAACCTGGACCGGCCGTGGTCGCAAACCGCAATGGGTGCACGATGTATTGGCCAGTGGCAAATCACTGGATAATATCCGCATTTGATTTGCGCCGGATTGATCAGCAATGTCGTAAACAGGGCAGCTTTGGCTGCCCTGTTTTGTTTTAACGGGTAAGATATCCCGTTGCCGCTTTTATTGAAAAATAGCCATGTCACACCCGCTTACTGCCAAACTCAATCCAGAACAAGCCGCCGCAGTGCAATTACCTGCCGAACACGCCTTGATTTTAGCCGGAGCTGGCAGTGGTAAAACCCGGGTGTTAACCACAAGAATTGCCTGGTTATTGTCGACCGGACAAATTAGCCCTTCCGGATTAATGGCAGTAACGTTTACTAACAAATCCGCCAAAGAAATGCTATCCCGTATTACCAGTATGCTGCCATTAAATCCGCGCGGATTATGGGTTGGTACTTTTCACGGTTTATGTAACCGGATGTTGCGCTTGCATCATCGCGATGCGGGATTGCCCGAGGCTTTTGCCATTCTGGATACGCAGGAACAATTGGCCGCAATTAAGCGGGTATTAAAATTACTTAATCTCGACGACGATAAATACCCGCCACGCACGGTACAGCAATATATCAATGGCCATAAAGAAAATGGCCGCCGCGCAAGCGACGTCGATGCATGGGACGATTATTCGCGCCATTTGCGCATTGCCTACGAAGAATATGAAAAACAATGCAATCGCGAAGGCGTCGCCGATTTCTCCGAATTATTGCTGCGTTGTTACGAATTGCTCAGCCATAACGCGTCAATCCGATCACATTATCAGCAGCGTTTCGCGCATATTCTGGTCGATGAGTTTCAGGATACCAATCGCTTGCAATACGCCTGGCTGAAATTACTCGCTGGCGATTCGGGGGCGATTTTCGCCGTCGGCGACGACGACCAGTCGATTTATGCCTTCCGTGGCGCCAATGTCGGCAATATGCAGGATTTCCAGCGCGATTACGCCGTCAAGCACGTTATTCGCCTGGAGCAAAACTACCGCAGCCACGGCAATATTCTCGACGCCGCCAATGCGGTGATTGCCAATAATACGCAGCGCTTAGGCAAGCAGTTGTGGACTGACGCGAGCAGTGGCGAGCCGATTCGCGTCTTTGAAGGTGCGTCCGATTTTGAAGAAGCCAACTTTATCGTTGAAGAAGCGCAAACGTTGATTCGCGAAGGCATGCCACCGTCCGATGTTGCAATTCTGTATCGCAGCAATGCGCAGTCGCGCATTATCGAGCACGCGCTGTTTAGCGCTGCTGTGCCATATCGCGTTTATGGCGGTCTGCGCTTTTTCGAGCGGCAGGAAATCAAGCACGCGCTGGCGTATTTGCGCTTGATCGCCAATCCGTCGGACGATAATGCGCTGTTGCGCGTGATTAATTTTCCGACTCGCGGCATTGGTGCGCGCTCAATCGAAAGTATTCAGGAAAAAGCGCGGCTTGAAGGCTCAACGCTGTGGCAAGCTGCTTGCGGTGTGGGCGGGCGTAGTGCTGCGTCGATTGGCAAATTTGTGCATCTGGTTGAAGCGATGCGCAATCAGGCCGATGGCCTGCCGATGACGGAAATCGTCGATATGATGCTCGACCTCTCCGGTCTGCTTGAGCATTATCGCAATGAAAAAGACGGCGAAGAGCGCGTTGCCAATCTGGAAGAGTTAATCAACGCGGCAGCTACTTTCAGTGTCGAAGAAGACCAGAATCCGCTGATTGCCTTTCTGTCACACGCCAGCCTCGAAGCGGGTGATCATCAGGCGGGCGCGCACGAAGAAGCCTTGCAATTGATGACGGTGCACGCGGCCAAGGGCTTGGAATTTAAAGCGGTGTTTCTGACCGGGCTCGAAGAAGGCCTGTTCCCGCACGACAATAGTGCGAACGACCCGCAAGGCATCGAGGAAGAGCGTCGCTTGATGTACGTTGCAATCACGCGCGCGCGCGAACGGCTGTATCTGACGCTGGCGCAAAGCCGCATGCTGCACGGCCAGACGCGTTATGGCGTCGCCAGCCGTTTTCTGGAAGAAATCCCGCAAACTTTGCTCAAATATCTCAATCGCGGCTACGCACCGAGCGGCTATAGTGCAGGTACGGCTTACACCGCACCCGCGCCGAAAATCAATAAATCGACGCCGGAACACGGTTTGAGCATCGGCACCAAGGTCGAACATCACAAATTCGGCCGTGGTGTTGTTACCGATCACGAAGGCGGTGCGACGGGTAATGTGCAGGTCAATTTCGCCCAGCATGGCAGTAAATGGCTGGCGGTGGCCTACGCCAAGCTGGTCAAAGTAGATGAATGACGGGGTATATTGTGATGGGTTTTGATATTGCTTGTCTGCGTGCAATTACCCTGCTGGAGTATTAAATGGCGATCCGCAGTTATTCCTTTGCTGACCGAATCCCGCTGACGAGCAATGAGCCCGCTGCGGCTTCACCGACTGATTTGTCCAAGTTCAAACTGCTGGTCGTCGACCATATTCCTGAAATGCGCTCGACGATGAATATGAGCCTGAGGCAATTTGGTGCGCATTCGGTCGAATATGCCAGCCGTTCGAGCGAAGCGATTGCGATGCTGCGCCGCACTGCCTACGACATCATTCTGTGCGCCTACGATCTGGGAACCGGTTTTGACGGATTGTATCTGTTTGAAGAAGCGCGTCGCCATGCGCTGCTTAAAGCGAGCTGTGTTTTCATCATGCTGACTGGCGAGCGCAAAATCGCCAAAGTCATCGGTGCTGCCGAGCTGGCACCCGACGCGATTGTGCTCAAGCCGTTTACCGGCGAAGTGCTGTATGCGCGCATTGCCCGCGCCTTGAGCAAAAAGCAGCGTTTCAAACCGATTGACGATGCGAGCATTGCGCACGATTTTTTGCGTGCCATTTCACTGTGCGACCTCGAAATTTCGCAAAATGCCGACGATGCACTCGATTTTGTCCGGATGAAAGTGCATCTGATGCTGCGCATCGCCGACTGGACCGGCGTACGCGATTTATGCCGCACCTTGCTCACTAGCATCGACGTGCCATGGGCGAAAATGGCGCTGGGCAAAGCGCTGTTTCAGTTGCGCGAATATGAAGAAGCACAACTGATTTTCCAGCAAGTCATCGCCGAGCACGATCTGGTACTTGAGGCTTATGATTGTCTGGCACGCACGCAGCAGGCACAGCATAAAATTGAAGAAGCCAAGACAACGCTCAGTCTGGCTGCGACCAAATCGCCGTATGTCGTCGCGCGCAAGCGCGAGCTGGGTGAAGTGGCCATGATGGCCGGCGATCTGGCTTTGGCCGAGCAATCACTGACTGACGCAGTGCAACTGGCGCGCTATTCGTTCTGGCCACAGGTCAGCGATTACAGTCAGCTGGCTGAGGTCCAGCTGGCACAGGGCGATGTCACTGGTGCACGTAAAACTGCGGGCAATTTGCGCCATGATTTTCGCGCCGATCACGACAAACTGATGGCCGATGTGCTGGAAGTCGATATTGCGTTGAAAATGGGCGATAAAGCCAAAGCCAGCGCCTTGCTGAATCAGAGCCTGGAGGCGGTCAAGGCGCTGGATGGCCCACCGTCGGCCGTCGTCGGTTTGGCGCTGGCCAAATCTTGCCTCGCGCAAAATCGTCACGAGACAGCCAAAGAGCTGACCCGGCAAGTGCTGAAAAACCGTCATGATGATCCGCAGCTTTCAGCGCGCGTGTCGCGAATGTACAAGGAGCAGGGGCGGGAGGACGAAGCCTTGCAACTGATCGCCGCCACGGCCGCCGATATTGTTGAAATCAATAATGAAGCGGTACAACTGGCCAAAAACGGCGATTTGCAAGCCGCTGCCGAACGTTTTCTGCTCGCCATTGCCGATATGCCGTCCAATCTGCAAGTGCTGCTTAACGCGACCAACGCCTTGCTTGCCTATGTCAACCAGAACGGCTGGCACGCCAGCTATATGCTGCGCGCGCATGATTTGCTCGAACGCGTTCGCAGTATTGACCCCGCCAACGGCAAAGCGCTGCAAATGGCCGAGATTTACCGCAAAACGCAGCGGCGTTTCGGGATGAAGTAAAAGTCCGGCGGCGATGAAGTCTTATTGTTCCGGCGCTTCGATATGGTATTTACGACGTATTTTTGACAAAGTGCCATTGGCTTCGAGTTGTTGCAGCGCGAGGCGTAACGCCGCCCGTAGTTGCGGGTCGACCGATTTGGCGACCATGAAATATAACTCGGTGCGGGCAAATACCGTCGGAGCAATACGCAGCTGCTGATTCATTCCGGCGCGCTCGATAATACTGGCCAACAGCGCCTTGTCGTAATACAGAATGCGTCCGCGTTTGGCCTGCAGCATCCGCAGCATTAAAGGAAATTCATTGGTGCTCTCGTCAATATGGATGTCTTTGCTTTGCAAATAGTTGGCAAATGACGAATTGCGGCGTACCAGCACTGCGCGCTGTCTGGAAGCTTCGCGCAGCTCATCGATTGAATTGATCCGGATCGGATCATCACGCCGCACGGCGATCTGATGCAGGCTTCCCCATAAAGGCGCGAGCAGTTCGGCATATTCCTTGCGCTTGCCGCTATTTCCAAATCCGCATAACAGGTCGAGTTTGCCCCGCTCCAGATAGGCATCATGCAGCGACACCGACAGCGCTTTTTTCTGGTCGACAATCAGCAGCTCAGGCAATTGCTTTTCCAGTGCAACAAACAGATCTGGGCAGGCACCACGTGGCTTGCCATCCGCGTCGATCTCATAATACGGCGGCGTATCTCGCGCAGCGGTGCGCAACTGCCACGGCGCAGCATAAAGCGCTTGAGTCATCAACAGCAGGCAGATCGCAAAAAGCCGTATCGGCATAAACAGACTCGGGAAGAGTTTCATTGAGAGCTTAACTGAGCCAGGCATGGCAGATGGGGCGAGGCGGGTAAGCCGACTGAGTAAACAGTAAACAAAACTGCTGTTTGTCGAAACTGCTTGCTTGTCGCGTAGCGCAGTTTAGCCGCTAATGCGGGCTTAATCCATCATTCAGCGACATCCGGTACGCACGCCAGGCGGGGAGGGCGGCGATCAGGAGTCCGGCCAATAAGGTCAGCCCCATTAAGAGCCACTCCGTGGCGCTGGGCGCGGCAATCGCAATGTTCAGGCTATATACCTCACGCAGTATTGGCTTGCAGGCCAATAGCATAGCGTAGAGCAAGGCAATACCTGCTGCAATGCCGGCGCTGACCAAGAGCAGTGTTTCGCCCATCACCAAGGCAAAAATCTGCCAGGCGCGCGCGCCGACCGAGCGCAAAATCGCCATTTCGCGCCGCCGCTCGTTCAAGCCAGTGAGCAGCGCGGTCAGCATGCCCATCAGGCCGATGACCAGCACAAAGCCCGATACGACGGTGAGTGCTTGCTCAGCAATCTTCATTAACTGCCACAGCTCGGATAGCGCAACGCCAGGCATAATCGCCATCAGCGTTTCATCTTGGTATTGATTGACGGTGCGCTGGTAGCTAAACAGGCTCGTGCGCGATTTCAGCCCGACATAAAACGCCGTGATGCTGCTCGGTGGCGGTAGTGCGCGATCTTGATCGGCCGCCAGCACGCCGGTGCTCGAAAGCAAGGACGCGCTGCCCGATTCCCAGCCTTCGTGAATCGCGGTCAGTCCGTCGAGCGAAACGTGGACGGTGTCGTCGACTGGTGTGCCGGTTGGCGCGAGGATGCCGACGATGGTGAAGGGCTGATCGTCGTGCTCACTCATTGCGCCTTCACCACTACCGTGGGTGAGGACAATATTTTGCCCCAAGCGATAACCCATTTTGGCCGCGACATTGGCGCCGAGTACCGTATCGTGCGTTTTCTCGAAAGGCCTGCCTTGGCTAAACTGCAGCTGGGAGTTTTCGCTATAGCGCAGATATTTAAAATAATCGCCGCTCGTGCCGAGTACAGCAAAACCATGATGGCTGTCGCCGAGCGAGACCGGGATTGTCCAAGCCACGCGGCGATCTTGCGATAATTTTTGGTAACTATCCCAGCCGATATTATTGGTCGCGTTGCCGACGCGAAACACGCTGTAGAGCAGCAATTGCACCGAGCCGGTGCGCGCGCCGACGATCAGATCGGTTCCGCTGACGGTGTTGGCAAAACTGTTGCGTGCCTCGCTACGTAGGCGTTCAACACCGACAAGCAACAGTACCGACAGCGCGACGGTTAGCACCGCCAGCGCGACGGTGAGGCGTCGATTGAGTAGGCTGCGCAGTGCGATTTTAAACATTCTCCATCTCCACGTTACAGCGATTGAGGCTGCTCAAGCTAACGCTGCGATCAAACGCGGCGGCGAGCTGCGGGTCGTGGCTAACCATCAGCACGGCGGTGTTGTGCTCGTGCGCACATTCAAACAGCAGCTCGATAAACGCGCTGCGCCGCTCGGCATCGAGCGCCGAGGTGGGCTCGTCAGCGATCAGGATTTCCGGTGCACCAATCAGCGCGCGCGCCAGCGCGACGCGCTGCTGCTGACCAACCGAGAGTGCGCTGACTGGCCGTTCGAGATAGGGCGATAAATCGAGCCGGTCGAGCAAATGCAGCGCCTGCGCCTTGGTGCTGCCGGAAAAAGCCTGCGCACGCTCGCGGCGGATTTTGGAAAACTGGCAAGACAGCAGCACATTATCGAGCACCGACAAATAGCTCAGCAGATTGAATTGCTGAAACACATAGCCAATGTGGTCGGCGCGGAAATGATCACGCGTGGCATTCGATAGCGCCGCGAGGTTTTGCCCCAGAATGCGGATTTCGCCCTGTTGCGGCAGCTGAATGCCGGTCAGCAAAGACAACAGCGTGCTTTTGCCGCTGCCGCTGGGTCCATGCAAAAACAGCCGCTCGCCCGCCGCGAGCGAAAACTGCGGCATATCCAAAGTGGCATGCTTGGCGCCGCGCCAAGTAAATTGCACATCGGCCAGCTCGATTAACACAGCAAAATCCTTGCGCGCCCGCTTGGGCGCGGTGGTGGTAGGCAAATGGGGTTTTTGTCTGCAAACGCTATTTCAAGTTCAGGCTTTGACCCAGTTTGAGCATAACTTGCTTTTGGCCTTTATCGCTGGCGATATTGGCCGTTAGCTTTTTAAAGTTGGGGAAGTTTTTCCACAATGGCAGCGCAATGCTGCTCGGTACGCTGGTGCAGTCAAAGCTATATTCGGCGTCGATATCGCTATGCTCGCCTTTTTTAAAGCTAGGCATATTCACCACGGGCGCGGCTGCTTTGCATTGTGCGGCGGCGTCGGGCGCGAACAGAGCTGTGGCTTGCTTGAGCTGTTCGGTGACTGCTTTGAGCTTGGCCTTTTCAGCGTCGGACTTGGGCGCGTGCTCAAAACCGAGCAGATTGTCGGCCGGGCTTTCCAGTGTGATCAGCAGTGTTTTGCCCTCAATCGCCACATCTATTTGCGCCACGCCATGAACATGCGCGCCATGCGAGTGGCTATGCTCTTTGGCAAAGGAAGTGAGGGGTATTGCGATGCAGGCTATTGCAATTAACTTCTTCATGGAGATACCTTGGTATGTATGGCAATGTTCGGATTACGTGTTGATGGTTTTTCGAACCGCGGAATCGCTTTTATTCCCTCTCCCCGTCTGTACCCCTGTGGTATTGACGGGAGAGGGCTAGGGTGAAGGTGAAATGTTGAATTGATCGTCAAATCAAGCATGACCACCCCCATCCCAACCTTCCCCCGTTAAGGGGGAAGGGGCTACTTCAGCTCATTTTCAATCATCTCAACGCCAAATCTGAACATTGCGGTATGTGGTAATTACTTAGCAGCAGATTTTTTGTATTCGAGCACATCGCTGGCAGCCATCATATAGCCGACCGCCACATCGCTGGCGCCATCGGCCAGCGCCAGATTGGCTTTGCTTGATTTAATGGTCAATTTGCCAACGATGGTCACCGGCGCAAACAGTTCGCCCTGTTCATAGCCTTTCGGGTATTGCACCACGATCATCTGGTTCGGTGGCGGCGCAGGGACGTGAATACACGCGCCAATCACTGGCACCAGCAGAAATTCGGTGACTTTTTTGCCGTTTTGTTTGAGTGGCAGTAAGTAGCCATCAATTTGCACTAGCTGGTTATTCAGCGCTTGGCTCATTTCAGTGGTGCGTTTTTTCTCGAAGGCTTCGATTTCGACGATCAGCGCCTTGAGGTCGCTGTAGTTTTCCTTGATCAGCTTGATGTCATTCTGCGTGAGATCGGTGGCCTTGAGCTTGCCATTGTCGAGCATGGCTTTGAGTTCGCGCTGCTGCACGGCGCGCATCAGGCGGACTTTCTCTTCCTGATTCATTTTGCCGACGGCGCTGCGCAATGTGACCGAGTCGGGTTGCAGGTCAGGCCATTTCACCTGTTTAACTTCACTTGCCCAGACGTTGAGCGCCAGCAAAACACTTGCCATGCCAAATACAAAACGCAGCCACATGATGATTCCTTCGCATGAGATGGAATGTTATTGTAACTGAGTTGCATCTGCGTGTGCGTGGAAAATTAGTGCCCGGGAGTCGCTTCCGGATTGAGCATTGCTTTTTGATGGCGCTCGAGTGTGCCGTCTTTTTGCATCTGGATTAAAGCTGCACTAAGTTGCTGTGCTAATTTTTGTTGGGTGGGGGCCAGCCAGAGATGCACGTTGAGCGTGGCAAACAGCTGTACTTTGAACTGGGTTTTGGCGGATTCGAGTTGTGCTTCAGTGATCGTACCATTCTGTATAACGCACACATCAACTCGTCGGGTTTGCACCATGGCCAGGCAGGCCCGTGCAGTATTGACCGGGTTGAGTTGTGAAGATTGGCTCAGCTGATTTTCGACGGCTCTGGTGCCAAGCATATAGGCAATACTGTGCTGGTATAGATCAGACCATTGCCGGATCTCCAGTGCATTGCTGATGGCGTAATACTCGAGCGCCAGATAAGAGGGGTCAACCCGGATTGCAGTCGGGTAATTTTGTGTAAACAGGCTGATTCGAGCGACATCACCGTCAAACTTCCCGTTTTTGAATTCGATTTCGGCGCGGCGATTGGGGCGATATTCCAGCGTGAATGGCGTATTGATCCGGCCAAACCAGTCTTTGAACAGCAGCCGATGTGCTGGTGAGGCAGGCAGAGCCGGGTTGACCGAAGTAACCAGCCGTACGGGTTCGACAGCCTGCGCCGAACCCCACAGCATGCAAACAGTTAGCAGGTAGGAGGTTTTCATTGAGTGATCTCCTTATCTCTATCGAACCGTCCAGCATGCCGGACGAGCCGGTTAATGCGCGAGTTCTGGCTGGCGTGGAATCAGCAGGGCATCCTGATAGATTCGTAAACTGCCGTCGTGCTGCATCTGCTCAATGGCTTTGCCCAGTTTGCTGGCGAGCGCCTGCTGATTGGGCGCCAGCCAGATATGGATGGGGGTCGCGTTAAACGGACTGACTTTGAACCGGGTTTTCAACTGGTTTATCTGCGTTTGGTTCAGCCACAGCATATTGAGTACGCAGCTATCAGCTCGCTGGGCTTGAACCATTTTGATGCAGGCGTCGGTTTCATTGACGGGGTATAGAACAGCTTTATTGCTGAGCTGGTTTTCGACAATGGCCGCGCCGCGCAGATAGGAGATGCTGAGCTGATGCAGATCGTTCCAGCCTTTGACTTCAAGATTCGGGCTGAATGCGTAATAGCTCAGCATCATATAGGTCGGATCGACCCGGACGGCTTCGGGGTAGTTTTTGTTAAACTGCGCGGTTCGTCCTATGTCGCCATCGAATCCCCCGAGTTGAAATTCGATCTGTGCCCGCTTGTAGGGGCGATATTCGAGCGTGTAAGGAATGTGGGCGCGCTTGAAAATCTCGGCCAGCAGCTTGTTATACGTCGGCATGCCTGCCGCCTTGGCGTCCATGACGGTCACCAGCCGGACAGGCTCCGCAGCCTGTAGCGAGGCGACGAGCAAGAGCATTGGGAAATATTTCAATAAAAACATGGTGTTCTCATGGCTTTTCCGACGGTTCAGATTTGGGTATAGCCCGTTTGGTCGGCTTGATCAACACCGGGGATGCAAGAGCGAGGGCAGGTGATTGAGCTGCTTGTTATTCTTGCTGCTGGCGGCGAAATACCCAGCGCAGCTCGTCGCTGTGCATCGGGGCGAATCGGTAGCCTTCCAGATCGAAATGTTTGAGCGCTTCGGCATTCTGGATCTGCTTGAGTGCGGCATAACGCACCATCAGGCCACGCGCGCGTTTGGCGTAAAAACTGATGATTTTGTACTGCCCGTGTTTAAAGTCCTCAAAGACCGGGGTAATCAGCCGCGCCTTCAGTTGTTTGACTTTGACCGATTTGAAATATTCATCGCTGGCCAGATTGACGACGGTGTCGCTGTCCAGTGCGTTGATCGCGCTGGTGATCTGGCTGCCCCAAAAGTCGTACAGATTTTTGCCGTGTGGATTGGCCAGCCGGGTTCCCATTTCGAGCCGGTAAGGTTGCATCAGATCGAGTGGGCGCAACAGGCCGTAGAGTCCGGATAAAATCCGTAAATGCTGGCTCAGATAGTCGAGTTGCGCAGCGTCCATGCTGCCCGCCGCGAGCCCTTCGTACACATCACCCATAAAGGCCAGCACGGCCTGCTTGGCATTGTGCGGCGTAAAAGGGCGTTGCCAGCTTTGATAGCGACCCACGTTCAACACCGCCAGCTCGTCGGAGATTTTCATCAGTCTGGCAATCTCGGCAGGAGTCTGGCGGCGCAACTCGTCGATCAGGATTTGTGATTGAGAAAGAAAGTCAGCTTGCGTGAACGAGCTCGTCGTGGGGGGCGTCGTGTAATCCAGCGTTTTGGCTGGCGAAATCAGCATTAACATGGTGGGAATGTAGTGATAATGGGGTATTTACTCGCAGGCTAATATTGATATGGCTTGCAAATAAATACCCTTTTGGGTATTGGGGCTTGTTGACGTTCTTGAGTTGCCAGCAAATTGTCGGTTTAAGTCAAGGTGCATCGACGCCGGAATCACGCAGGCGTGCGGCTAGCTCCATGGCCGTTTTAACGCGCATTTTTTCCAGAATCCGCGCGCGGTGAACTTCGACCGTTTTCATCGAAATCGACAGATCGTCGGCGATTTGCTTATTAAGGCGGCCGACCAGAATCAGCTTCATCACTTCGCGCTCGCGCGGTGTCAGCGTCGCCATGCACTGATCTACAGCGGTACGTGCTTGCCATTCGCTGCGATGGAGTTGATCGAGCGACAGGCAGCTTTCGACCAGATCGACGATGTCGTTGTCCGAAAACGGTTTCTGGATAAAGTCGGCCGCACCCTGTTTCAACGCCGCGACGGCCATCGGGACATCGCCATGGCCGGTCAGGAAAATCACCGGCGGGGTATAAGCGTATTCCTGCAGCTTGCCGAATAATTCAATACCGCCCATGCCGGGCATGCGCACGTCCAGAATCAGGCAGCCAAAGGTTTCCGGCTTGTAGCTGGCCAATAATTCTTCGGCGCTGGCAAACAGCTGAGCCTTGTGGTTGCGGGTGGAAAATAGCCAGGACAGCGCATCGCGAATTGCGTCGTCGTCGTCAACGATGGCAATGTCGCGCTGGGGGCTCAGAGTTGACATTCGTGTTTCTCCTGTATTGGATGGGTATCTGCATGAAGTCTAGCTGCAAATTAGGGTTCCTGCATATACCGGCATGCCCTATCAGGGCTCGTAAGCATCGGCATCTTGCGAGAGCGGGAGTGTGAAATGAAAGCAAGTTCCGCCCGCTGGATTGGGCTCGACCCATAGCCGGCCATGATGATGTTCGATAATCGAGCGGCAAATGTTCAGACCCATACCCATGCCACTGCCTTTGGTGCTGAAAAACGGTTTGAAGAGCTGCTCCATTTGTTCGGCGCTGATGCCGCAGCCCCGGTCGGCGATGCTGACGGCGAGCATTTCGTCCTGACGCTGCACTTTGATCGTCAGGCTGCGTTGCTTGACGGGCGTGTCGTGCATTGCTTCGATGGCGTTGCGGATCAGATTGAAAATCACCTGTTCGAGCATCACCGCATCGGCATAAATCGGCGGCAGTTCGGCATCTTGCTTGATCGTCAGTTTGACCTGTGATTTTTTGATTTCAGCATTGAGCAGCGTCAGCACGGTTTCGAGCAATTCATTGATTTCACACCGACTGCGATGCGGCGCGCGGCGTTGAACGAATTCGCGAATCCCGCGAATGATTTGTCCGGCTCGCTTGGCCTGAGCAGCCATTTTTTCAATCGCCTGATCAAGCTGGGCAATATTGGGATCGGCTTGTGCCAGCACATTGCGGCAACCGGTCGCATAACTGGCGATGGCCGCTAGCGGCTGGTTCAGCTCGTGCGCGAGGCTGGACGCCATTTCGCCCATGCTGATCAGGCGCGCAGTTTGCTGCAATTGCTCTTTTTGCTGACGCTCGTTTTCCTGTGCGGTTTTGATCGCCGTGATGTCGGTGGCGATTTCGAGCCAGACTTCCGAGCCGTCGACCCAGATGCTGCTGCGGCTTTTGATCTGGTACCAGTGCTGGTGGTAATCATCAAACCATTCGCTATCGACCGGCACACCTTTATTGCGACGTATAAACGGGATATTGCAATAACGCCCGTGCCGTTCCGGAATATTGAACGCTTTGTCAAAGTGCCGGTTCGAGAGCAGTAATTCGCCGGAATGGGCATCAGTCACCGAAACCGCAGCGTCCAGTCCATTGAGTACGGCAACAAAGCGTTCGTGCGATGCTTGCAGTGCATCGCGCTCGCGTTGCAGCTCGGTGATATCGTAAATGGCGCTGATCCAGCCGATGTGCTGACCTTCGCCGTCGATGAGTTTGGTCGCGTATAAACGCACGTCAAAGCGTTCGCCATTGCTGCGCATCATCCGCATCTGGTAGCCGTTGCTATCGGCACGGTTATTGACGATGGCGCGGTAAATCGACATACATTTTTCGATGTCTTCCGGCGGCCAGTACGGCATCGGGTGTGCAATGCCCATCAATTGTTCCTGGCTGTAACCAACCATCTCGCAGAAGGCGCGATTGACGTAAAACAGCCGGCCTTGCAGATCCATCGCGCGAATGCCGGTGACGAGCGAATTTTCCATCGACTCGCGCAGTGCCTGTTCCTGTCGTAATTGTGCTTCGGTTTTTTGCCGTTCACGGATATGCAGCCGCAAGACCCAGGTCGAGGCGAGCATCAGGATAGACAGAATGGCGACCAGCGCAGTGAGCGCGGTTTGCCAGTTGCTGCGGCGTTCCGTATAAGCGTGGGCGCTGAGTTTGAGTTGATTGGGAGACCAGTCGATATTGATGCTGCTATTGAGTTCGCCAGCGTCCTGCGTTCGATCAAAAGTGCCAGCAATCAGTTGTTCCTGATCCCACAGGCTGATTTGGTAACGTTGTGAAATCCACCAGGGCACTTGCTGTTGCAGCATCGTGCGCAAATTAAGCTGGGCAATCAGGACATGGCGACCATTGAAGCTGAGCCGGATCGGAACCGCGATGGCCAGAATCGGGCTGTCAGGCACGTCCATGATGATTTTGCTGTAACTGCGGCTTTCGCCATCGAGTACCGTGCGCCAGATGCTGGCAATGGCCGGATGGTGATAGTCGGGAAAATTGACCGGCTGTACTTCGGGTTGTCGCCAGCGGCTACGGCCGGTTTCGTCGACATATTCAAGCGAAATTAGCTCGGGAGACTCCTGCAACAGCGAGAGGGTACGCGCGGTGAATTCGGCTGAAGCCAGTCCGTCGGTCGCCATGCTGGCGGCAACGGTGCGTAGCTGATGCGTGAAATTATCGACCCGCGTGTCGAGCGCTTGTTTTTGCCAGAGCAGATCTTGCGTCAGGCTATTGCTGCGAGCCGATTGTTCGCTATAGGTGGTGAAAACCAGAAAGGCGGCCAGTACCAGACTGAAGAGTGCCGCGGCCAGTGAAGGAAGAGTCAGTAGCCAGCGTGATTGATGCGGTTTTTGTGCGGAAATTGCAAATTTAGGCACGCGCTTTGACCTCGTTGTCCAGCGGTTTTCCTGCGGCAAAATCACTAATATTCTGCAGTGTTGTCTGGGCAATATTGCGCAAGGCTTCGTCGGTCAGATAGCCCTGATGCGAAGTGATCAGGACGTTCGGAAAAGTCGTCAGTCGGGCCAGGATATCGTCCTTGAGGACGCTATCGGACAGGTCTTCAAAAAAAACACCTTCTTCATGCTCGTAAACGTCGAGCCCCAGCCCGCCGATTTGCCCGCTTTT
Organism: Chitinibacter sp. S2-10; assembly: GCF_046530675.1. GTDB lineage: Bacteria > Pseudomonadota > Gammaproteobacteria > Burkholderiales > Chitinibacteraceae > Chitinibacter. Next base: position 1,452,809 of record NZ_CP172558.1, read on the forward strand.
GAGTGCCGCAATCGCCGCGCGCGTATCGATCAGCCCGCCGCGACTGGTGTTGAGAATGATGACGCCCTGCTTCATGGCTGAGAGCGTTTCGGCATTGATCATATGATGCGTGCTTTCGAGCAAGGGCGTGTGCAGCGAAAGGATATCGGATTGTTGCATGACTTCGGCTTGCGACAGGAAAGTACAATCGACGTCGCATGCCTTGGGTGGAAACGGGTCGTAAGCGAGCACTTTGCAGCCAAAGCCGCGCGCGATCCGTGCTGTCGCGAGACCGATTTTTCCCGCGCCCAGAATGCCGAAGGTTTTGCCGTGGATATTGAAGCCTTCGAGCCCTTCGAGCAGAAAATTGCCTTCGCGGACGCGATTGTAAGCGCGGTGCGTTTTGCGGCTCAGTGTCAGCAACAGGGCAAACACATGTTCGGCGACCGCTTCGGGCGAATAGGCCGGAACCCGGGTGACGCTGATGCCGAACTCGGTGGCGGCGGCCAGATCGACGCCGTTAAATCCGGCACAACGCAGCGCAATATGCTTGACGCCCAGTTTGGCCAGCCGGCAAATGGTTTTATGGTCGAGCTGGTCGTTGACGAAAGGGCAAACGATGTCGAAGTCTTCGGCCAGCGGCGCTGTGTGCGCGCCGAGGCGCTCTTCAAAAAATACCAGTTCGTGGCCGAACTGCTGATTTGCCGCTTCAAGCGTGCTGCGATCAAAGCGTTTGCTATCAAAAACGGCCACGCGCATGGATTTATTCCTTGAATTTATGCGTTACTGCCGCGTCCAGATCGTGCCCTTTGTAATGCAGGCCGGAAATTTTTTCGTCGAGCACTTTGCCCAGCGCGGCAGGGCTGTCGTCCGGGTAGCGGACAAAAGCCACTGCATTGCGACCACCATCGCCAGCATCGACACGGACATCGGTAGGTTCGGGTGCGCCGAGCTGTTTGGTGAGTAAAACCAGTACATCATCAATGCTGGTATCTACCGGAAGGTTACTGATCAGAATTTGCATATTACGACTCCTTGTGAGGTGAACGTGATGCCTGACTGCGCAATAGATCGAGTCGCGCCGAGGGATTGGATTGTGCCAGATAAGACGGAGCGATGGTTTCGAGTGCCGCAGGCTGCCAGCCCAGCACAGATGCAAATCCTGCCGGGTCGATATTGTCGACTTTCAGTGAATCAAGATTGTCGTGGCTGACCGGCGGATTGGGCAGAATGCTCATCAGGCTCGCTTGCAGCCGTGCAGCCCAGTCGGGTAGGGCGATGACAGCTCGAGAATGGCCGCTGATTTGACCGGTGTAACGCACCAGCTCGGCCAGCGTATAAACGTGCGGCCCGACCAGATGCAGTGTCTGACCGATCAGTTCGCGACGTTCGATAGCTGCGGCAAAGGCGCGCGCAACGTCGCCAACCCAGACCGGTTGGAATCGGGTGTTTGCGCCACCAATCGGCAGCAATGGTGCAATTTTGAGCAGACCGGCAAACAGGTTCAAAAAGCGGTCTTGCGCACCAAAAACCACCGAGGGGCGGAAAATCGTCCAGTCCAGTTGACTGGCGCGAACCTTGAGCTCGGCCTGGCCTTTGCTGCGTTGATACATCGACGGGCCATTGATGTCGGCACCGAGTGCGCTCATGTGCAAATAGCGTTTGACGCCATTGGCCTGACATGCAGCAATGATTTTTTCTGTCAGGAGTATATGGTTGAACTCGAATGCTGTTGCGCTTCCGTGCAATATACCCACCAGATTGATGACGATGTCTTGCCCGGCACAAAGTTGATTGAGTACGGCCGGGCTGTGGATGTCGGTTTCGATCAGGTTGCAATTGGGGAGCACCAGCAAATCGGCTTTGACCGCTTCGCGATGGCGGGTTGGAACGGTAAGCCGATGACCGCGTTGCGCCAGTTTGGCGGCAATCTGTCGACCAATAAAGCCGGAGCCGCCAATGAGCAAAACGGATTTGGGCATTTAATCACTCACCTCAAGACGAATGGGTTTGGCTGGAACCGGCGGTAGCCGTTTCATCAGCTGAGTCGGGCTGCCGTTGTAGTAATGTGCGTAATGTGTCGCGTTGGTCAGCACCGCTTTGACGTAATCGCGCGTTTCGCTAAACGGAATCGTTTCAATATAGATCGCGGCTTCCATTTCTCTATCGCCACGCCATTTGGCGGCATTGCCGGGGCCAGCGTTGTAGCCCGCCGTGGCGAGCACCGGGTTGCCGTCAAAACGATCTGCCCAATAGGCCAGATAATAACTGCCTAGTTGCGGATTGATTTGCGGATCGCTCATGTCCGACATCGTAAAGTCATTCATTCCCATCCGCTTGGCCACCCATTTGGCGGTGGCGGGCATCAGTTGCATCAGACCGGTTGCGCCTGCGCTGGAGCGGATGTCGGCGATAAAACGGCTTTCCTGCCGGATCAAGCCAAAGACCCAGGCCGGATCAAGCCCGCTGCTTTTGGCGGCAGGTTCGATATGCTCGCGATAAGGCAAAGGAAAGCGCAGGCTGAAATCTTGCAAATTTTTCGGGCGCATCGCCGAGTAAATGCTGCGGTCGTACATCTGATAGCGTTCAGCCAGTTTGGCAGCCGCGAGTAACTGCTGATCATTGAGGCTTTTCATTGCCCAATTCCATTCGCGCACGGCCTCAAGACGCCAGCCTTGCTCGTTTAACTCCAATGCGCGCTGGACTGCGGGAATGCCCGCAATCGTACGGACATCATCGGCACTGGCTTTGTAAACGGGCGTCGGTGCGCTCAAGATGGCGCCGAGTTCTTCGCGCGCCAACAGACCGTAAAAGTCGATTTCATTGGAGAGATCGAGCCAGATCGCATTGGCAGCGCTTGCCTTGTTTTGCGTCAGCAAGGCGCGGGCTTTCCAGTAACGCCAGGCATTCTCATTCTGTTCATCGGCCGGGAGCGCATTGATGCGCTGTTCAACTGCGCGCCAGTCGCCAATCCTTAATGCCGCACGGATTGCCCAGGCTCTATCGTCGCTGCTCAAATCATTCAAATGGCCTTTGTCCAGCCACGCCGACGCTTCCGGTAACAGGCGGCGTGCCCCGCTGAGCCCCACTTGTTGCCAGGCAAATTGCAGGTCGGATTTGGACAAGTCGGATTTGGATGGATCGGTTTGCGCACTAATCCATTGCGCGGCCAGTTGCGGATTGTTGCGCCCCACTTTTTCAACGGCAAATAGCCATAACTCCCTTCCGGCACGGCGTGCCAGATTGATTTTGCCCAGGTGTTTTTCCGGTGCGGCATTGACCGCATTGATTGTTTTGGCGCTGAGTTCGGAGGGATTGCCAACGCGGGCTGATAATTGCCGGGCCAGATCGGGCTGGTTATTGGCAAAAGCCTGCCGGATGCGCCGCCAAACATCTTCGTCGTTCAGGATGCCGTTGGCAAACAATGTGTCAAACAAGGGGTTGCAGGCCGTTGGCTGTGATTTCCCGCTGTACCAGAGGTGTTTATGGCTGCTCAAACCCGATGCATCGCCACGCAGTAGCGCTGCGTATTGTTTGAAGCAAAGATGCTCGGTGCCCGGATTATCGAGTTTGTTATACAGCACTTCATATTGCGCCCAGCTTTGGCGCTGAGCCAGCTCCTTGAGCCATTCGCTCAGAAAGCGCTCTGCGAGCGGGCTGGGGCTGTAGCGATTAATAAATTGTGCAGCATCGCTTTCGCTGGTCTGATTGATTTGTGCCGTCAGATAGTAGTAGCGCGGATACATTTCCAGCACTTCACCTGCACTTCGTTCGCTGTATTCGGCCAGCGTCGGCATGTCGCGTTCGCGAGCCGCTTCGCGCACGCTGTCCAGATTGATTCGTGCGTAAGCACTCACGGCAAGCAAACTGCCGAAGGCAGCAATCATCATTTTTTTAAACATGGCTACAAGACATCTAATATCGGACTGGGATTCAGGCTTTAAGCATAAACGAGCGAGCGCTTAATGTCTCGACCGTTTGCCTTGTTTTATGCGGTTTTGCCCAGTAATTGCCATTATTTTTGTTGCGGTGCAGCAGGTTGGTGCTGTTGCTCGTGATGTGTTATCCATATCGCGCATGGCTTTTCGCAAGCAAATGCAATTACAATTGCGTTTGTTCAGAACGTCAAAGCGCAAACGCGCCCGGGAATCATGCTGACTTTTCAGGAAATTCTTTTAAAACTCCAGAATTACTGGAGCGACCACGGTTGTGCCTTGTTGCAGCCTTATGACATTGAAGTCGGTGCCGGTACTTTCCATACCGCGACTTTCTTGCGCTCACTCGGCCCTGAGCCTTGGAACGCCGCCTACGTCCAGCCTTGTCGCCGTCCCAAAGACGGCCGCTACGGTGAGAACCCGAACCGCTGCCAGCATTACTACCAGTATCAAGTCGCGCTGAAACCATCGCCGGATAATATCCAAGAGCTGTATCTGGGCTCGCTTGAATACCTCGGTATCGACACCAAAGTCCACGATGTGCGCTTTGTCGAAGACGACTGGGAAAGCCCGACACTGGGCGCGTGGGGCTTGGGCTGGGAAGTCTGGCTCAACGGCATGGAAGTGACGCAATTTACCTACTTCCAGCAAGTCGGCGGCCTCGATTGCAAGCCGGTATTGGGCGAGATCACTTATGGTGTCGAGCGTCTGGCGATGTACCTGCAGGGGGTAGACAATATCTACGACATCGTTTGGACCGAATATCCTAACGGCCAAAAAGTGACTTACGGCGATATTTATCACCAGAACGAAGTCGAGCAGTCGATCTACAACTTCGAGCAATCGAATGTGCCTTTCCTATTTGACCAGTTCAATCATTTCGAATCCGAAGCGCGTCGTCTGATCGAAGGCGGCCTGGCCTTGCCGGGTTTCGAGATGGTGATGAAATGCTCGCATATGTTCAATCTGCTCGATGCGCGCGGCGCGATTTCGGTGACCGAGCGTGCAGCTTATATTGGCCGTGTGCGTAATCTGGCGCGGCTGGTGGCGCAGGCTTACTATGATTCACGCGAGGCACTGGGTTTCCCGATGTGCTCATCCGCAGAGTCAACCCCCGCGAAATAAATAGGAGTCAGCCATGCGTCGTCTTCTGCCTGTTTTAGCAATCAGCCTGTTGATGTTAACTGGCTGCGACAAGTTTGAAGACGAAGCAAAGGGGCCGGAGCCGGTGCCGCAGGAAGATGCCCTTTGGCGCAGCTACGGCAAAATGCCCGATTTTGAAACGCTGGTTGATATCAATTCGATCAAACATGACGCAGGCTATGCCGAGCAGAATTACACCTTTGTCTGGATGGTGCAGCGTTTCAAGGATGATCAGATTGATGGAACGTCGAAAGCCAAGTATCGCAATAAATATCTGCGACATGCCATTGATTGCCCTTCGGGGCGAATGGCTGGTATTTCGGTGTCGATGAATGACAGTGACGATATCGAAGTGGCTCGCTATGAAGTGCCTGGCTTTCAGTGGGAGTTCGGCAAGCCGCAGCCCGGCACGTTTGGTGACGACTATGTGAAGCAAATCTGCAAAATCATGGCCGGAAAAGATGCGGCCGACAAAGATGCACAATCCGAAGAATGAACGAGGAAGCTGCCAGCGCAGCAATGAATACGATGAATCCAAGTCTGTTAATTGAACTCTTTACCGAAGAATTGCCACCCAAAGCGCTGCCCAAGCTGGGCGCGGCGTTTGCAGATCATATCTTTGCCGAGCTGGTGAAGCTGGGTTTTGCACCTGCCAGCGCCGAAGCGGTGACGTTTGCTAGCCCGCGCCGTCTGGCCGTGACGATTGCCGATGTGGCGGCTGTGCAGCCCGAGCAGTCGATTGAAAAACGTGGCCCGGCGGTAGCGGCCGGCATGAAAGACGGCAAGCCCAGCCCGGCCTTGCTGGGGTTTGCGCGCTCTTGCGGTCTGGCGCCGGAAGCGGTTGAAAACCTGGAAACCGTTCACGATGGCAAACAGGACGTGTACGTGTTCCGTTCGGTCAAAGCCGGTGAAGCGCTCTCTGCGGTGCTGGGCGATATCGTTGCCGCAACGCTGAAAAAATTGCCTGCGCCAAAAATGATGCGCTGGGCTGACCGCGAAGGCCAGTTCATCCGTCCGGTACACGGCCTGACGATGTTGCACGGCAGTGATGTGATCGCTGGTCAAGTGCTGCACCTCGAATCTGGCCGCACGACGCGTGGCCATCGTTTCCTGTCCAAAGGTGAAATCAGCCTCAACACCGCCGAAGGCTATGCACGCCAGATGCACGAAGAAGGCAAAGTGATCGCCAGCTTCGCCGCGCGCCGTGCGCTGATCGGTGAAAAGCTGAACGAAGCCGCTGCGGCGCTGAACGCAACGATTGCAGCCGACGACGCGCTGTTTGACGAAGTCACCGCGCTGGTTGAATGGCCGGTGGTGCTCAAAGGCGAGTTTGAAGCCGAATTCCTGCAAGTACCGCAGGAATGCCTGATTCTGACGATGCAGCAAAACCAGAAATACTTCCCGCTGCTCGATAGCAATGGCAAGCTGATGAACCAGTTCCTGCTGGTATCGAATCTGCAGACCGACGATCCTAGCCACATCATCAACGGCAACGAGCGTGTATTGCGCGCGCGTTTGTCGGATGCCAAATTCTTCTTCGAGCAGGACAAAAAAGCGCCGCTCGACAGCCGCGTCGCCAAGCTGGCCAACGTGGTTTACCACAACAAGATTGGCTCGCAGCTGGAGCGCGTAACGCGTCTGGAAACCATCGCGGGTGAAATCGCCAAGCTGCTCGGCGCCGATGTGAGCAAAGCCACGCGCGCGGCCTACTTGGCCAAAGCCGATTTGTCGACCGATATGGTCGGCGAATTTCCCGAGCTGCAAGGCATTATGGGTCAGTATTATGCCAAGCACGACGGTGAAGATACCGAGGTGGCGTATGCGGTTGAAGCGCACTACAAGCCTAAGTTTGCTGGCGATACCCTGCCTGAAGGCGCGATTGCGCAAGCTGTTTCACTGGCCGACAAACTCGAAACACTGGTTGGCATTTACGGCATCGGCCTGATCCCGACCGGCGACAAAGATCCGTTCGCGCTGCGTCGCGCTGCATTGGGCGTGTTGCGGATGGCGCTAGTTCAACCCCTCGATTTGAAAGTCCTGCTCAGCCTCACCGCCGCCAGCTTCCCGGCTGGCCTGATCGCCGAGGGTACGGTCGAAGGCCTGTACGGCTTTATGCTCGACCGCCTGAAAAACCTGCTCGCTGCCGACTATCCGGCCGCTGACATCGACGCCGTGCTGGCGCTCAAGCCCACGTTGATAAACGACGTGACAGTACGTCTGGCAGCCGTTGCCGAGTTCAAGGCCTTGCCAGAATCGGCTGCGCTGGCGGCGGCGAACAAGCGCATTCGCAATATCCTGAAAAAAGTCGAAGGCGAAGTGCCAGCGCTGAACGAAGCGCTGTTGCAGGAAGCTGCCGAGAAAGAGCTGTTCGCCGCACTGCAAGCCGTACAAGGCCCGGTGAATACCGCGCTGGCGGCGAATGACTTTACCAATGCACTGAAGCAGCTGGCGGCTTTGAAAACGCCGGTTGATACCTTCTTTGACGGTGTGATGGTGATGGCCGACGATCTGGCTGTGCGTGGCAATCGTCTGGCGCTGCTGGGCGCGCTGGCCGAATTGATGAACCGCGTCGCCGAGTTGTCGCTGCTGGCTGATTAAAACCCCGTAGGAGCGGGCTTGCCCGCTCCTAGATTGCTGGAAATCCGATGCCTTCTGTGAACACCGATGTCGACAAGCTGCTGATTCTCGATCGCGATGGCGTGATCAACGAAGATCGGCCTGATTTTATTAAGTCACCCGATGAATGGATTGCCATCCCCGGTGCGCTCGAAGCCATTGGCGAGCTGACGCGGGCGGGTTGGACGATCGTGGTTGCGACCAATCAGAGTTGTATTGGCCGTGGCATTATCAATATCGATATGCTCAACCAGATTCACGCCAAAATGCACCGGGCGGTGGTCAACGCTGGTGGACATATCGACGCGATATTCTTTTGCCCGCATGCGCCGGATGCCGCTTGCGAATGCAGAAAACCGGAGCCAGGTATGGTGCTCGATATTGCACGGCGGTTTCGCGTTGATGTTTCCGATTGCATTATGGTCGGCGACGCATTACGCGATTTGCAGGCCATTGTCAGCGCAGGCGGCAAGCCGGTGCTGGTGCGTACCGGCAAAGGCCGTAAAACGGAACAGGCAGGAAATTTGCCAGAAAACACACTGATTTTTGATGATCTGGCTGCGTTTTGCGATGCATTGCTAGCCGGTTGATTTTCCCTTTTTCCATCATTCAAGTGCCCATGATTTATTTACGCTCTGCTCTCTATAGTCTTGGTCTGGTGTTGCTCACGCCCTTGTTTGCCCTGATCGGTCTGCTGATCTTTCCGCTGCCCGCAGTGACACGCAACCGCGTGATCGCATGGTGGTCGCGGCTGATGTTTGTCTGGCTCAAGATCACTTGCGGGCTGAGCTTTAAAGTCGAAGGTGCGGAAAACATCCCGCACGGGCCCGCAATGATTATGTGCAAACACCAGTCGGCGTGGGAAACGATGGCTTTGCAGCTGATTTTCCCGCCGCAAGTCTGGGTGCTCAAACGCGAATTGCTGAAAATTCCATTTTTCGGCTGGGGTCTGGCGGCAACGTCGCCAATTGCGATTGATCGCGGCCAGCGCGCGCAAGCGCAACGGCAATTAATGGAGCAAGGTCGTGATCGCCTTAATAAAGGGCTGTGGATCGTGATTTTCCCGGAAGGCACGCGGATCAAGCCGGGCGAGCGTGGTCAGTACAAGCAGGGCGGCGCGCGGCTGGCGAAAGACCTCGATGTGCCGATTGTGCCGGTCGCGATGAATTCGGGCGAATTCTGGCCGAAAAATTCGTTCTGCAAATGGCCGGGCGAAATTACTGTGCGGATTGGCAAACCGATCTTGCCCGAAGGTAAAAACTCGCATGCTTTGATTAATGAAGTTGAGGGCTGGATCGAAGGCGAAATGGAACAAATCAGTGGTCGTGGGCCTTGTTATCAAAAGCCTGAGTGAGTATTGCTTTGCAGGCTAGATTTGAATTGGCCTCTGGCCATATACCCTATAAAATTCAACGTAGTGCCCGGCGGCGCAGCATCGGTTTGAAAATCGATGCGTCCGGGCTGACGATTATCCTGCCGCAGCGCGCGCCGCTGGCCGAGGCCGAGCGCGTCATTCGCCTGAAACTCAACTGGATTCAGACCAAACTGCGTGAGCGTGATGCCCGACCTATTGCATTATCACCGCCGCCTTTAGCCTGGGGTGCTCCGGTGTGGTGGATGGGCGCTCAGCGAACGCTGCAACCGGCTTTGCGCGGCAAGCTGTGCGACGACACGCTGTTTCTGTGCGCAGCCAATGACAGCAAGATTGCCGAAGCCTTGGCGCGCTTTTACCAGCGAGCTGCCCGTCCTTATTTCGCCGAACGCATCGCAATCTGGTCCGCGCGAATGGGTTTGCATCCCAAGCAACTGGCATTGTCGTCGGCGCGTACGCGCTGGGGTAGCTGTACTTCACAAGGCGTGGTCAGGCTCAATTGGCGGCTAATGCAGGCGCCGGCCAACGTAATCGACTATGTGGTGATTCACGAGCTGGCGCATCTGGCTGAAATGAACCATTCGGCGCGTTTCTGGGCGCTGGTCGCTGCCGTATGTCCGCACTGGAAAAACGAACGCGACTGGCTCAAATCGCATGGTGCCCGCCTGTTGGCCTGGTAAAGCAGCGTCAAGCATTCGGCAAACCATTTATCAGTATTCAATGATTTTTGTGTCTTGCCTCACATCCGGTAAATCTAACCGTTCGTCTTCTGCTTAGGTCACTTGTTATTTCGATTTTGCACTGATAGATTCAGCGCTCCAAATCCGTGGCTCATGTCGGGCTGGGAAATAAAACAAAAAATCAGATGCTTAATCCGCGCAAAGTTCAGTGAGCCTAGTTTGCGCCAAAGTAAGCAGGCCTACTTATTACTGGAGAAAAAAATGCAAGTACAAGGTACCGCTTGGATGCCTGCGCGAATCGCGCTTGCTATGACTTTGCTGGGCTGCGCACCGCTGGCCGCAGCGCATGGCACAATGGAAGTGCCGGTTAGCCGTGTGCTGGGCTGTTATAAAGAGAACCCGGAAAGCCCCAAATCGGCAGCATGTCAGGCGGCGGTTGCGGCTTCCGGTGGCCCTCAATTTCTGTATGACTGGTCTGGTGTGAATCAGTTGCCCAATGGCGACCACAAGGCTTTTGTTAAAGACGGCCAACTGTGTTCTGCCAGCAAATCAAACTATGCAGGGCTGGATCTGGCGCGTACTGATTGGCCTGCGACCAGCATTGCACCGGATGGCAATGGCAATTTTGAATTTGTGTTCAACGCGCCAGCGCCGCACCAGACGCGCGACTGGACTTTCTATGTGACCAATAGCAACTGGAATCCAACTGCGCCGCTGAAGTGGAGTGATCTGGAGCAGTTCTGCCAATTGGGTAACGTCGCGCCGACTGCGGATAAGCGTTACAAACTATCTTGCCAATTGCCAAAGAAAACCGGCAAGCAGATTATTTATGTGACCTGGCAGCGCAGTGATAGTGCCGAAGCGTTTTACTCATGTTCGGACGTGAATTTCTCGGCTGTCGTATCGACTTACAAAGAGCTGGGGCAGATCCGCGCCCAGCAAAATCTGGCACTCAACAGCCAGGTTAATTTCCGCCTGTTTGACAAGGATGGTGGAGATCTGGAAAGCGTGACGCTGACGGCTGGTTATGATTCCGTGACCGGCGAAGACACGACACAAATGGCGGTGTGGCCATATGCCTTGGCGCAAAAAGTGAATGCGGCATCGCGTTACGTCAGTATTGGTGTGTTGCAATCGAATGGTGCAATTGCGCCAGTGAAGAGCGCTCAGGATAATCGTGTTTACAGCCGTTCGGGTACTGATTATGTCTACCGCGTGGATATTACCGCGCCAAGTGGTAGCACCCCGGCACCAACACCGGCTCCGACCGCAACACCAGCGCCGACAGCAACGCCAAAACCAACAGTAGCACCAACGGCAACGCCGCAGCCTACGGCGACGCCTGCCGCAACCGCGACACCGGTAGCCACGGTTAAACCAACTGCAACGCCTTCTGCGGCTCCAACAGCGACGCCAGCAGCGAATGCCTGTGTTGCAGCATGGGATAAGAGCAAGGTCTACGCCAATCCGGGTAATGTGGTCAGCTATCAGGGCCGCAACTTCCAGAATAAATGGTGGACTCAGAATAATGTCCCAAACATCAATGATGTCTGGGGTGTCTGGAAAGACCTTGGCGCTTGCCAGTAAGTTGTTATAAATATGAAAAGCCCACTTCGGTGGGCTTTTTGCATTTACATGGTTCTGAAAAATAACTTGAGCAGGAAGAAGATTTCAGCTGCTGCATCAAGGTGCGCAGTATCTATTCGTTCAGTGGTGTGACAGTTGCGGTTTCGGTGCTGGAAGGCCGAGCTGGATTGGCGCTGGAATCGGGTTTGCTGGCCGATTCACTGTTTGCAGCATCATAGACGTATCCACCCACAGCAATGGCGCCACTGGTTGCTGCCTTGCCAACATCATAGCCAATGCTGACCGCTGTACTCGTGACACTCACTGCGGCGGAACCAATCGCTGCGGTGGTTGCGACGACAGCACAGGCGCTGAGGCTGCTGGCGGCAAGCAGACTGAAAAGTACTTTGATCATGGTCTTTCTTTCACTAAAAACAGCCTGCCATTTTCGCCGAAATGGGTCGTTCAGTCGAGTTGAAGCTGGATAGGGTGGGTAGGTATTTTAACGTTGGCTAGGTATATATTGGTCTGCATGGCAATACTACCTACCCATTCCGCCGACTTGCTGCGCCAGATACGTTGCGTAGTTGTCGGTCATGCCTCCGATGAAATCGAGTACGCGCCGGTAGCTGTCGTATAAAGGCCAGTCTTTGCGCGGTGCATTGTATTCCATTAAATCGAGTACGCGTTTCATCCGGAACGGCATATGCGCGCTGACTTTGAGCTCGTACGACGCCTTGCAGAAAGCGTCGAGCAGAATATCGAGGCAGGTGAACGAGCCGACTTCGATTTCGATTTTGCGGCGCTCATTGAAAATCCGGTCGCGCGCGAGTTGCTTGGCTTCATTGATGCCTTGCCGCATCGTGTATGGGCAATCGTTGAGCAGGTCGCCCTGATATGAGCCCTCCATCAGGCGCGGGTAATTGGCCATAAAGGTGTTGGCGACTTCACGCACGCAACGGTCGATGGCTTTGCCGCGCAACAGCGAAATTTTGCGCCGCGTCGATGGCGCTGCGGCGACTTCGAGTTCGAGCAGGCTCTTTTCTCCGCCGCAAATTTTCATCAGTAAAGGTTCGACCGTTTCATACGGCAGCATGCCGATTTCGATACCGTCCTCCAGATCAAGAATCGCATAGCAAATATCGTCGGCGGCTTCCATCAGATAAGACAGCGGGTGGCGCGCCCATTTGCCCGGCGCGATTTCGGGTAGCCCCAGCGTTTGTGCGACCTGAAGCAGAATGTGCTGTTCGGATTCATAACAGCTGAATTTGCCTTTACCGCCAGCGTGTTCGCTGGTCCATGGGTATTTGAGTGTGGTGCCCAGCGTGGCATAGGTTAAGCGCAGCCCGCCCTCGAAACGATGGTTTTCCAGCTGGGTGATGATGCGAAAACCCTGTGCATTGCCTTCGTAAGTGACCAAGTCGCGTCGCTCCTCAGGACTCAGGTTTTGCATCAGATAAGCGTGTTCGGGGCGGCGAAACCAGTCGCGGATTGCATATTCACCAGCGTGACCAAACGGCGGATTGCCAATATCGTGCGCCAGGCACGCCGCCTGGACGATGCCGCCCAGATCGTACGGCGTAATATGCGCAGGCAATTGCCCCTGCAAACGCTCTGCGATCAGTACACCCAGGCTGCGGCCAACGCAGGCAACTTCGATGCTGTGCGTCAGCCGGGTGTGCACATGGTCGTTTTCGGTCATCGGGTGAACTTGCGTTTTACGTCCCATGCGGCGAAACGGCGAACAGAAAACGATGCGGTCATGATCTTTGTGGAAATTGCTGCGACCGGCTTCGGTGTCGTTTGATTCTATCTCGTTAATACCCAGTCGCTGTGCGCTGAGCAGTCGGTTCCACTGCATGGTCATCGGAGGGCTCGCTGTGAAAGGGGCGGGAGTGAGGTAAGTAGACAAGCAAAAGTGTTTCAGCATCGTTACCTCGCCTTGTCGTACGTGTGTACTGCTCGTACGGCTTCGGTGCCTTGCTGGAAAACTTTTGCACGGTTACTTATGGTGCTCATTTTAGGGGAATTTTCCCCCCTCGCGGGGTGGAGTTTGCTAAAATGGCGCGGCTTTTCGTGAGGGTGAGCTTTTCAACATAGGACAGGTCATGGCGCTGCTTGAAATTCGGGATGTCGTAAAACGGTTTGGCGATTTTACGGCAGTTAACCACGTTAGCCTCTCGGTTGAGGCGGGTGAGTTTTTTACTCTGCTGGGGCCTTCCGGTTGTGGCAAAACGACTTTGCTGCGGATGCTGGCCGGATTCGAGCAGCCTGATTCGGGCGAAATTATGCTCGACGGTGTGAACGTCGCCAGCGTACCGCCCGAAAAGCGTCCGGTGCATACGGTGTTCCAGAATTACGCGCTGTTTCCGCATATGACGGTGGCGCAGAATATTGCGTTTCCGCTGAAAATGGCCAATGTCGCTGCGGATGAAATCAAGGCGCGCGTTGCCGAAGTGCTCGATGACGTTCGTTTGACACAGTTTGCCACGCGTTTCCCGCATGAATTGTCCGGCGGCCAGCGTCAGCGTGTCGCGATTGCCCGCGCGCTGGTTAATCGTCCGCGTTTGCTGTTGCTGGATGAGCCGCTCTCGGCGCTGGATGCCAAATTGCGCGAGGAAATGCAGATCGAACTGATCAATCTGCAAAAAGAAGTCGGCATTACTTTCGTTTATGTCACGCACGATCAGGGTGAGGCGCTGGCGCTGTCGCACCGGATTGCGGTGATGAACAAGGGCGAAGTGGCGCAGCTTGATGCGCCTGAAACGATTTACAGCTATCCGAAAAGCCGCTTTGTCGCTGACTTTATCGGTCAGTGCAATTTGCTTGATGCCACTGTCGTCGATTGTGATAGCGAGCGGATGACGATCGAAATTGCCGGTGTTGGCGTTTGCCATACTTTGCCGCTGGACGGCGTGCAAGCGGGGCAGAAAGGCTGCCTGGCTTTGCGCCCGGAAAAAATTAAACTCGGCGCCACACTGCCAAGCGATGACAGTGATGAAGTCCATTTCAAAGGGACTGTGCACGATTGCCTGTATTTGGGCGATGTAACGATCTATATCGTCGAGCTTGATAACGGCATGCTGGTCGAAACGATGCTACCCAATTCGGCACCGGGACGCGCCAAGTTTTTTGATGACAATGATTCGGTTGAATTGGCGTGGCGGTTTGACGCTGGTCATTTCATCCTGGCCTGAGGTTTGTGATGGCTAAATCAAATCGTATTAATAAGTGGCTGATTTCGGGCCCGCCACTGCTGTATCTGATCATCTTTTTTGCGATCCCATCGCTGATTATGGCGTTTGCAGCTTTTCGTTTTCCCGGTGATTACGGCGGTTTGTTGCCACTGATTGGCAGCAATCCCGAGACGGGTGCAAATGAATTGCTGGTGAACGCAGATAACTGGCGTGATTACCTGACTTTCGACAATTTCACGCTGTTTTTTACCGACTCGATTTATATCGAGCTGTTTATCAAATCGTTCTGGTACGCCGGGTTGACGACGCTGATCTGTCTGGTGATGGCGTATCCGCTGGCGTGGCTGATTGCGCGCAGCCCGAAAAAATACCGCGACCTGATGATTTTGCTGGTGATTTTGCCGTTCTGGAGTAACTTCCTGATCCGCGTTTACGCGTGGATGATTATTCTGGGGCCTCAGGGTTATTTCAGTATGGTGATCAATCAGGTGCTCGGCTTGATTGGTGTTGGTCCGGTGCAGCTGATGTTCAGTCATATCGCGGTGATTATTGTTCTGGTCTATGTACATCTGCCGTTTATGGTTTTGCCGCTCTATGCCAATCTGGAAAAGCACGATATGGCTTTGCTCGATGCGGCGCAAGATCTGGGGGCATCGGGCTGGCAGCGTTTCTGGAAGATCACTTGGCCGCTATCCCTCCCCGGGGTATGGGCTGGTGCTGCGCTGGTTTTCATCCCGGCGCTGGGCATGTTTGCTGTGCCTGATCTGGTTGGCGGTACCGACGGGATCATGATCGGTAATCTGATCAAGCAGCAGTTTCTTGATAGCCGCGACTGGCCGTTTGGTTCGGTGCTGTCGATCATGCTGACGCTGGCGGTGTTATTGCTGGCTGGTCTGGCTGCATTGGTCGGCCGTGGAGGAAAGCGCGATGCACTTTAAGCAATCCAAATGGTTATGGGCTGCCGCCTTGCTGGTCTATGCCTTTTTGTATCTACCACTGGTGATTGTGGTGGTGTATTCGTTTAACGACTCCAAGCTGAATGCGGAATGGGTCGGGTTTACTTTCAAATGGTATGAAGTTCTGTTCAATGATCATCAAATGCTGATTGCCGCGCGCAATTCCTTGTTGATTGCGCTGGTGAGCAGTTTGTGTGCGACAACACTGGGGACGCTGGCCGGTTTGGCGATGCACAAATACAAGCTGCGGCTCTTGCCCTTGCTGGTGCTGACGCCGATTGCGATTCCCGAAATTCTGATGGGGGTGTCGCTGCTGATTTTCTTCGTGATGCTCAATATGACGCTTGGCCTTTTGTCGGTCACGCTGGCGCATATCGCATTCTGTATCGGCTTTGTTGCGATCGTCGTGCGTTCCCGTTTGCAGGGAATGGACGAAGCGCTCGTTGAGGCTGCGCGCGATCTGGGCGCTACGCCGTTGCAAGCTTTCCGGCTGGTGACGATGCCACTGATCATGCCGGGGATTGTGGCCGGCGCATTGATGGCATTCACGCTGTCGATCGACGACTTTGTGATTACTTTCTTTACCGCTGGCGCAGGCGCGTCGACGCTGCCATTACAGATCTACTCGATGATCCGTATTGCAGTGACACCGGAAGTGAACGCGATTTCGACCCTGCTGATGCTGTTGACGCTATTGCTCATCGTTGTGGCGAGCAAACTGGCTCCGCACGCTTTGCGTGCAGAATAATCCAGTGTTGAAAAAAAACCCGCTTCGGGTCGATGAAAAATGAGGCAATCCGGTTTCATGTCATAATCGCCCGATTCTGGCTGTTCCGGTTTTCCGTTTTTAATTAATCATATGGTGATGAAATGAAAAAATTGTTATTGGCATTGATGTTGACTGCTGGCGTAGCTCATACGGCTGGCGCGGAAGACGTATTGCACCTGTATAACTGGAATAACTACATCACCCCTGAAAGCGTAAAAGGTTTTGAAAAAAGCTGTAAATGTCGTGTAGTACAAGACTATTACGGCTCGATGGAAGAAATGCTGGCCAAATTGTCGGCCGGTGCGAAAGGTTACGATGTTGTCGTGCCAACTGGTTTTGCGATTCCGCCATTGGTGAAGCAAAACCTGGTTCAGCCGCTGGATAAAGCCAAGCTGGCCAATGCCAAAAATGTCAATCCGGCTTTTATGAATAGCCAGTTTGATCAGGGCAATAAATATTCATTGCCTTATGCATTTACGACAACGCTGCTGGGTTACAACGACAAAAAAATCAAAGAGCTGGGCATTGATCCGACATCTTGGGCGATGATTTTTGATCCGGCGGTGCTGGCCAAAATCAAAGGCAAAGTCACGGTACTGGATGATAGTCGCGAAGTATTTGCTGCAGCCTTGATGTACAACGGTTTTTCGGCCAACTCGACCAAACCCGAAGAGCTGAAAAAAGCGCAGGAAACCATTATCAAAGCCAAACCATTCTGGGCTGCGTTTAATGGCCAGAGCTATATCAAAGAATTAACGCTGGGTAATATCTGGGTCGCACACGGCTACTCGAACGACATGTTCCAGGCCAATACCGATGCCAAAGCCGCCAAACGCCCATTCGGCATCGCTTATGCGCTGCAAAAAGAAGGCAACACCTTGTCGGTGGACAATATGATGGTGCTCAAATCGGCGCCACGTCCTGATCTGGCGGCCAAATTCATCGATTTCATGCTTGATGGCAAAAACTCGGCGCAACTGACCAATCTGATTGGTTCGGGCAATCCGAATGCTGCAGCAGGCCAGTTTGTAAAACCGGAAATCAAATCGATCAGCGCCGTTTTCCCGACTGCCGATGCGATGAAAAAATTGCAGCAATTGAACGCACTGGAAGGCAAACCATTGCGTGATCTGAACCGGATGTGGACTCAGGTTAAAACTGCCAAGTAATTGGGTCAGCAAGGGGAGCTTTTGCTCCCCGATTGTGCTGAGCATTTATGCCTCGTCTTCCCCCTATCCGCTATCTGGCGCGCCAGGCCGAGCCTACCCGCATTTCGCCGTTTTTTGTTGCGGTTTCCTTGCTGCTCGTGCTGATTCTGAGCCTGTTTCCTTTTACAAACTGGCGTTTTACCGGCGAGCCGGTTTTTGCCTTTTTCACTTACCCTTTACCGTATTACGCGACCATTTTTGACAATGCCGTCAATGTGCTGGCGTATATTCCGCTCGGCCTTGGGTTGATGCTGATGTTTCGTCAACGCGTGCTGGCCGCCTTGATTGCGGTCATTGCCTGTGCTGCCATTTCCTGTAGCGTTGAATTCATTCAGCAGTTTCTGCCGGGGCGAATCGCTTCGAATCTTGATATTTTAAGTAATACCAGCGGTGGCCTGATTGGTGCGGCAATGGGGCTGGTGCTACGCAGCCGTTCCTGGGTACAAAGATGGCTGATTTTTCGGCATGAATTGCTGGCTGGCGGGCGGGTGATGGAATGGAGTCTGGTCTGGCTCGTGCTGTGGTTTGTCACGCAGCTTGATCCGACCCAGCCTTATCTGGGCGTCGTGGTCGAGCCGCGCGGCTTGCCACAGGCATTTATTGCGCCGATTGCTGATGCCGCGCTGTTTTTGCGTTTACTTGAAGCGGCCGGAGTAATGCTGAATTTGGCAGGCGTCGGTTTATTTGCTTCGGTTTTGCTTGCTTACGGGCGCGATATTCCACGCGTGGTCAGCGCTATTCTGGGTTTTGCGCTAGTGCTGAAAATGGCTTTTGCCGGCATGTTGCTCAAACCCGAGCAATTTTTTGCCTGGTTAAATCTCAATATCATTTTGGGCGGACTGTGCGGTGCACTGATTCTGGTGCTGGCTTGGCCTTTGCATCGTCGCTATCGGGCGGTGCTGGCGATTGTTTGCCTGAGTCTGGCTGTGGGTGTGAGTCTGATCTGGCCATTGGCTCCGCAGTTGACTGCGACTTTGCCCTTGTTCAAATGGCAGTATGGCCATTTGCTGCATTTTAGCGGTCTGGCGCAAGTGGTTGGTGATATATGGCCGTTTGGCGCAATGGCTTTATTGGTCTGGTATTTGTTCGGCAGTCAAGACGGCTCGGAATACTTTGCCTAGTATGTTGACGCAGCCCTTATAAGTTATAAGGGCTGCCATTTCAGGCTATACTCCAGGATTTACTCTGAGCTAATTTGCAAAGGAACGTCCGGATTGGTAAAGCTACTTTGCTTCAGCAGTTTCTGATACATCTGCGGATCTTTCCACTCCTGCTGGCATTGCGCTGAAAAAACGATATTTTCCAGCTGAATTTCGCCCATACGCGGGTTGTAAGCGTCTTCACGGAATGCTTGCGCATAACCGGTATCGGTTTCGTGCGCAATGATCGAATGCAGACGCACATCGGCTTCGCCATTTTTCATGATGGTTTGCGCCAGAATGCGATCAATGATGACAAAGAATAATCGTGCAAATTGCTCAGCTGATGGCGAGACGGGCATCGCAATCCAGCGTGCCGAAAAGGTTTTGCACAGCCGGATGTATTCGGCATCGTCCTTGTCCCAGAAGCAGATTGCATGGTCAAACGCGTCAATCACATCGCGTATCGTGCCTTTCATCAAGCCAAAATCGTAAACCATTTGCCCGTGGTCGAGTGCGTGCGCTTCCAGCAAGACTTCCACTCTATAGCTGTGACCATGAATCGAGCTGCGGCAGCGCTCGGACGAGCAGTTGCGCACGATATGGGCATTTTCGAATTTAAATAGTTTGCGAATCAGCATGTGTTTTATTTCCAAGCGTGAGAAACGGTTTTATCAGATGAAACCGATTCGGGCAAGCCGAGATTACCCTGCAATCTTGTCGCTGGGCAAAACCTGTTTCTGTCGCTTGCTGAGTGAATTGCAAATAAGGAGTGGGACTTGCTAATACCACTAAGCTGACAAGGGCTTGCCTTGGTAGGTAGAAACCCTAATGAAAGGTTTTTAGTAAGCTTTGCGTGAATGCTTACTGATCAACTGCGATTTTTACGATTGAAACAGTGATTTCAGAACGCATAAGTTGTCGGGTTTTGAGTGGATTATTTGTTGTTGACTACGAGGCTTTGTATCAAAAAACTACATCATAAATTGCTAATGATGTGTTGCAAGCAATTATTTATGTATAAATATCAATAAAAATCAATGAGATATATATTTTGTGTTGCATTGCAATAATTTTGTTCCGTCGAGTCGTGTTGTATGTCGGAGCTAATGGTTTTTTGCTTGAGTGGTGCATTTCACAGGGCAAAAAAGGGGCGTTGACAAGCGTTTTTGACTGGTGATTAATCACTCATTACTGCTTCTGCTTTGAGCTCGCTCAGACCGGAGAAGTATGAAGTTAGCTTGATTTGCTTACATGTGTGTAATGAACTACTCGTGACGGCTAAGACCACTTTGCTGTCGATAGCAACGCCATTTGAAACGTGTTGATTTTATAGCTCAGCGCCTTGCATTAGTAGCCACGGATACTTTCATGTGGTTAAACAAGTGGCACGAAGAAGCTAATCACTTAGGATGAGAGGAAACCAATGAACTTTCGTTTAACTGCAATCTCTGCTGTTGTTGCTCTGGCATCGTCAGCATCTTTCGCGGCTACCGCATGGAATAGCACGACTGTTTACACCGGCGGTGAAGTCGTGACCTATCAAGGCGTCGATTACAAAGCCAAATGGTGGACGCAAGGCAATGTTCCGGGTACCGAGCAATGGGGTCCTTGGGAAGCGCTGGGTACTGCATCTGCAACACCTGCACCAACTGCGACACCAGTTCCAACCGCAACGACAGCTGCAACACCGACAGTTGCACCAACAGCAACACCGACTACTGCGCCAACAGCAACACCGACTGCGACGCCTGCCGGTAGCTGTACTGCCGCAGCATGGAATAGCGCAACTGCCTACACGGGTGGCCAGAGCGTTAGCTACAATGGCCGTACTTACAAGGCTCAGTGGTGGACTCAGGGCGAGCAACCTAACCTGAATACAGGTTCAGGCAAACCATGGCTGGATATGGGTGCTTGCGGTCCGACACCAACGCCGTCAGCAACACCAACTGCAACACCAGTTGGCCCAACTCCAACACCAACTGCAACGCCAACTGCAACGCCAACCGCGACACCAGTTGGCCCGACTCCAACACCAACAGCAACCCCAACAGCGACGCCAGTTGGTCCAACACCAACACCAACGGCTACACCAGTTGCGCCAACCCCAACGCCAACTGCAACGCCAGTGGGACCAACTCCAACGCCAAATGGCCAAGAAGCTTGCCGCCCAGATGGTCTGGTTTCTGAAGTTGCTAACGTGCCATATTGCAGTGTTTACGACACCAGTGGTCGTGAGAAGCTGGCGAACGGCCTGAACCGCCGTATCATCGGTTACTTCACCAACTGGCGTACTGGTAAGAACGGCTTGCCTTCTTACCTCGCTAAAGACATCCCTTGGGATAGCCTGACTCACATCAATTACGCTTTTGCGCACATTGATAGCAATCACAAAGTTTCGGTCAACGAAACTGCTGCTGGTAATGAGTCTACGCAAATGGTTTGGGATGGCTCGGACGGCAAACCGGCAATTGCTGGTGCAGAGATGGATCCATCATTCTCGTACAAAGGCCACTTCAATCTCTTGAACAAATTCAAGAAACAGCACCCAGGCGTGAAAACGCTGGTGTCGATTGGTGGCTGGGCTGAAACCGGTGGTTACTTCGCGCCTGATGGCAGCCGCGTCGCTTCTGGTGGCTTCTACAGCATGACGACCAATGCGGATGGTTCAATCAACACTGCAGGTATCAATGCATTTGCTGATTCAACTGTCGCGTTCTTGCGTAAATACGGCTTTGACGGTGCGGATCTCGACTACGAGTACCCAACGACAATGAATCAAGCCGGTAATCCACTGGATTGGGCTGTTTCATCGCCACGTCTGGCTGGCTTGCAAGCGTCTTATCGTGAATTGCTGCGCGTATTGCGTAACAAACTCGATGCAGCTGCAGTACAAGACGGCAAGTACTACATGCTGACGATTGCTTCACCATCATCGGCTTACCTGCTGCGCGGCATGGAGTCATTCCAGGGCGTTAAATACCTGGATTACGTCAACATGATGACGTACGACTTGCACG
Source organism: Chitinibacter sp. S2-10 (assembly GCF_046530675.1). Lineage (GTDB taxonomy): Bacteria > Pseudomonadota > Gammaproteobacteria > Burkholderiales > Chitinibacteraceae > Chitinibacter. The sequence goes on from NZ_CP172558.1 coordinate 1,474,389, forward strand.
GTGCATGGAACGAGTTTGTTGGTCCAAATGCAGCCTTGTTCGACGACGGTAAAGATGCAGAGTTGGCTAAATGGTCGGTTTACACAACTGCAGCCTACGGTGGTATCGGCTACCTGAATACGGATTGGGCATACCGCTACTTCCGTGGTGCCTTGCCAGCTGGCCGTATCAATGCCGGTGTTCCTTACTACACTCGTGGTCACAAAGATGTAACTGGTGGCACGAATGGTCTGTGGGGTACTTCGCCTAAGTCGTCTAATTGCGGCCCTGGCCTGACAGAGTGTGGTGTTGGTGCAATCGGTATCGACAATCTCTGGCATGATAAAGACCAGAACGGCAACGAAATGGGCGCCGGTTCTAACCCGATGTGGCACGCGAAAAACCTTGAAAAAGGTATCGCAGGTTCGTACCTGAGCCAATTCGGTCTGTCTGCAGCTAATCTGACTGGTACTTACACTCGCTACTACGATGCAACTCTGGTTGCACCATGGTTGTGGAATGCCAGCAAGAAAGTCTTCCTGTCTACCGAAGATGAGCAATCTGTTCAGAAGAAAGCTGAGTGGATTATCGACAACGGTGTTGGCGGCGCGATGTTCTGGGAGTTGGCTGGTGACTACGACTGGAATGCAGCAAAAGGCGAATATGTACCAGGTTCTACTTTGACCAAACTGTTTGCATCTAACTTCAAAACTGCGTCGCCTATGGGCAACAAACGTGCGAAGAAAGCAATGCCAGCTGAAACAGTTGATCTGACTTTTGATCTGGTTGAATTCAAGCTGGGCGATCAGAACTACCCACTGAATCCAAAACTGAAAATCACCAACAAGTCGTCTACTACGATTGCTGGCGGTACTAAAGTTCAGTTCCAGTACACAGTCGCTGCACCTGGTGCGATGACTGACCAGTCTGGCGCGGGTCTGAAAGTAGTTGCTTCCGAGCATACTGGTAACAATATCGGTGGCTTCAAAGGTGACTTCCATACTGCCGAGTTCAGCTTGCCAACATGGCAATCACTGGCTCCAGGCGCAAGCATGGATGTGACACTGAACTACCACTTGCCAATTACATCACCAAGCAATTATGTGATTACAATTGGTGGCAAAACATACGCAATCAAGCAAGAGTACCCACAATTGCCTGCGGCTAAATTGCAATAATTAGCCAAGCGTAGTCAATAAAAAAGCGCGCCTTCGGGCGCGCTTTTTTATTGCGCAGAATATTTATAAAGCCGGACTTTAATATGGGCGAAGGCTATTTTTTTTTGGAAGAAGAAGCATGTGTCGGCAAGAGTGATTGTTGTTGATGATGCTGATGAAACAGAAATTTCAACTTGTGTAATTATTGTATTGGCTTGATCGGCCATTAAAAATGGTCATGGCCTGACTGTGGTAATAAACCCATAAAATGTACAAAAAATCATGTAGTTTCGTGCCTGATATTGGCATGAAAAAAGTAGAATTTATTACATCAGTAGCTGGTAATGTTGCGGTGCAACCATCGGTTTTTGGCGTGTAGATCGCTTTCTGTCCGGAGTGCCGATTTTTATTGTGCGGTGCAGCATTGGTGTTTGGCGCTGATTTGGTAGTTCGGAAAAATTGCTGCAATTTCCCTGCGCCAGCGTGTTAAATAAGCAATTGACAAGTTTTTCACTTTGACGATAAATAGACGTAAATACAATCTGAACGACGCAGAAAAGCGCGCATTCCGGATTTAAAAGCAAAAGGTTTCAATTAACTGACGGTTTGATGATAGGTTCAAGCATTGCGCGAGTGATGCCAAAAAATGAGGATGGAGACTAACTTAAGCTGCACTGAATATCGATGCGGCAATAAATCTGATCGAACAAATTCAAACCCAACCCCCTCCATTCAGAGGGGGTTATTTTTTGCCTCGATTTTGTACTAGGGATTTGAAAAGCGTTCGACGCAGAAGTGCAAAGACGCAGAGAAAACCAGTCAAGAAAAGATTCTTGGCGTCTGCTGCGCTGTTGCGTCTGATTTTAAGGCTGTTCTTGAATGAGTGGCATTAAGTATCTGATGGGTATGTTCCGCAATGCCTTTTCTCTATTGCTCTCTGTTTGAATACAATGGCTAGGTATATTTTGGCTGAAGCGATCATATACACTACAGCCAACACTGGAGCCGCAATGACCGCCAAAATCCTGATCGTCGAGGACGATAGCCAGATCAGCGCCAATATTTATGACTACCTCAGCGCGCGCGGATTTATTCCCGATGCCGCGCCCAATGCAGGTGTAGCTTTGCATTTGCTGGCGAGTCAACACTTTGACCTGATCGTGCTCGATCTGGGGCTGCCGGGAATGAACGGCTTGAGTCTGGCGCGGCATGTGCGTGAGCAATTGTCTTTGGATATCCCTATCCTGATGCTGACTGCACGCGATACGCTCGATGACAAGGAAGCCGGGTTTGCCGCCGGAGCCGACGATTACCTGCTCAAACCTTTTTCGCTCAAAGAGCTGGAAATGCGGGTCAATGCGCTGATCCGGCGCGCGAGCGGCCAACTTACCGCGCAGGTTTTGCGTTGCGGCGCTATCGTGTTCGATCCGAAAACCGGGCAGGCTTTCTGGCAATCGCAAGCTTTGAAGCTGGCGCCCAAAACGCTGTTGCTGTTGCAGGCGTTTCTGGCACGACCCAATAGCCTGTTTACCCGCGAGCAGCTTGAGCTGGCGGTCTGGGGCGAGGCGCAGGATAGCAGCGATACACTGCGTTATCATCTCTCGCAATTGCGGCGCGCGCTGAGCTTGCCAGACGGCAGTAGCCCAATCCAGACCGTGCATGGCCGCGGTTATATGCTGGTCGAAGGCGGTGATGTATGCGCGAAATAAGTTTGCGGCGCCGGATTGCGCTGGGCTTTGCGCTGTTGAGCATTTGTTCGCTGATCGCGCTGGCCGCTTCATTACTGATTTCGGCCGAAGAATACGAAGAAGAATTGATCGATGAAGTGGTCAATACCGCCTTGCACCAGATCGAAGCGCAATGGCCGGTCACAGGGAGCCTGGTTTTACCCAGAAACTTCACGTTTTATCATGCGCCGCTGGGAATGAAGCCTGCCGGGTTGCCGGTACCCATCACGCGCTTTGCCGTTGGCAACGCCGAATATTTTGTCGATGGTCGTGAATATCATGTCGGTGTTCGCGAACACGATGGCGAGCGGCTCTATGTGTTGTATGACACCGAAGAGCACGAAAGACGCCTGGGCAATATCTATCTGGGTGCGAGCCTGGCGGTCGTTCTGCTCAGTATTCTGGCCGGGCTGGCTGGGCATTTTCTGGCTGCCAGCATATTGCGGCAGCTTTCGGCGCTGACGCTGGCGGTCGAAAATGATCAGTCGCCGGCGCTGTCACAAATTCAGGATAGGGAGGTGCGGGTACTGTCGCGGGCGATCAGCGATGCCAGAGAGCAGACCGCGCAATTATTGCAACGGGAACGCGAATTTACCGCGCATGTGGGGCATGAATTGCGTACACCACTGACGCGTATTGCGACCAGCGCCGAGCTATTGCGTGAATTGTCAGATCTGCCCGAGGCAGATATGCAGCGCTTGCGGCAAATCGAGCTGGATGCGGCCGACATGCAGGCTCGCCTGACTGCATTGCTGTTTCTGGCGCGCGAATTGCATGCCATGCATCTGGCTGACGTAGACTTGCATGCGACCGTCGAGCAGTCGCTGCTGCATTTAGCCGGTCAAAAGCCGCAAATTGCACGTCAGAACCGGGTTGAAACCGGTCTGATCATTCAGGCTGACCCTCAATTGTTGCAAATGCTGATCGACAATCTGCTGGGCAATGCGCTGCGTTATACGCAGGAAGGACAAATCATCATCGGCTGGCAGGCAGGTGTATTGTACGTTGCCGATAGTGGTGAAGGCATCGCCAAATCCGATATATTGCGTCTGCAGCAACCTTTCGAGCGAGCCAGCAGCTTGCCCGACGGTTTCGGTCTGGGTCTGGCCATTGTCAGCCGGATTTGCGAAGCGCACGGCTGGCACTGGACGATAGACAGTCAGGCCGGACAGGGGACGCGGATCACGATCCAGATGCTGCCGGATTCAGGCTTGCCACCTCACAAAACCCTCACAAAAACCTAAGCTTTTACTCACAGTAGCCCAACTAGACTCGGCGTTTTCTTGCTGATTCTGGTTGAGCTCATGAACCGCGCCTCGCCCGCCTTTTATCTCTCGCATCTGTTGTTGCCGTTGGGTTTTGCCGCATTTTTACTGTGGTTTTATCCGCTCAACTGGGATCTGGCGCTGATCTCGCCGTATTACGACACGGCGCAGCAGTTATTTCCGCTGAAAAACAATTTCTTCCTCGAAGCAGTCATGCATAGCGCGCTCAAAAGTGCGCTGTGGTTTATCCCGCTGGCGCTAGTGGCGCTGTTGTTCTGGTCGCACATTTCGCCCGAACTCATTGCCCATCGTCGCCGGATGATCTGGTTATTGCTCGGTCTGCTGCTTTCGGCGCTCGTCGTGCAACTGCTCAAGCGCAACAGCATTCATGCCTGCCCGTGGGATCTGAGTCTCTTTGGCGGCTCGGCACCGCTATTGCCGCTATTTGGCGATTTACCTGATGGCGTAAACCCCGGGCACTGTTTTCCTGGCGGACATGCCTCAGGCGGCTTTGCCTTACTGGCTTTTTACTTTGCATTTCGTGATGACCAGCGCCGCTGGGCGATCCGGGGCTTGCTGCTGGCAAGCACGCTGGGCTTTGCGATGGGCTGGTCGCAAATGATGCGCGGCGCGCATTTCCTTTCGCACAATCTATGGACTTTCTGGTGGGTATGGATGGTTCTGACCATGCTGTATATGGTCTGGCCGCCTATACCCCGTCCGATGGAGAGCAAACTGGAGCAAAAATCATGCTGATTCGTTCACTCCCACTCCTGCGAATGAGCGCCGAGCGTCTCACTGCGAGCTGTGTGTTGTTTTTACTTATCGCTTGCAATCACGTTTTCTGGCAAAAGCTGATCGCCGCGCAGCAACCTGATTCATTCGGCGGCTGGTTTTTTGTCGGCGTCGGGTTTGTTTTTCTGTTTCTACTGTTTAACGCCATTCTGACCTTGATTGCACTGCCTTATGTTTTCAAGCCGGTGATGAGCGCAATCTTGCTGATCACGCCTTTTGTCGTGTATTTCATGAGCCAGTACGGCGTGATGATTAATGCGCAAATGATCCAGAATGCCGTCGAAACCAATCCGGCTGAAACGCGCGATTTGCTGACGATCAAATTGCTGGTGTATGTCTTATTGCTGGGGGTGTTGCCGCTGACGATGCTCTGGCGTACGTCGATTCATTTCCGGCCATTTCAGCGTGAATTGCTGATCAAGGTTGGCGTGCTGGGGGGCAGTTTTCTGCTGATCGGCCTGATTGCCGCCGGGTTTTACAAGGATTTTGCATCGCTATTTCGCAATCACCGTGAATTACGCTATCTGCTGGCGCCGAGCAATTACATTCAGGCGGCCAGCAGTTATCTGAAAAAAAATGCGGCGTTAAAACCGGTCATCGTCGAGCCGATTGGGCAGGATGCCAGGCTGGGTGCTACTTGGGCGAAGACCGTGCGCCCCAGTCTGACAGTGCTGGTCGTCGGTGAAACTGCGCGGGCGGCTAATTTCTCGCTCAATGGTTACGAGCGTGAAACCAATCCCGAGCTGAAAAAAATCGATGGATTGATCAATTTCCCGGATTTTCACTCTTGCGGCACTGATACTGCCGTCTCGGTACCGTGCATGTTCTCGATGTTCGAGCGCAGCGATTATTCGGATGAGCAGGCTAAAAGCCATCAGGGCTTGCTCGATATCATGCAGCGCGCCGGTTTGCAGGTGAGCTGGCGTGATAATCAATCCGGCTGCAAAGGGGCGTGTGACCGCGTGCCCAATGAAAGCACTTCACAGCAGCCTGATCCGGCTTTATGTCGTGATGGCGAATGCTGGGATGAAATGCTGCTGAAAAATCTGCAGACGCGAATCGACGCAATCAGCCGGGGGCAAAAATCCGCCGTGCTGGTGCTGCATATGATGGGCAGCCACGGCCCGGCCTATTACAAACGCTACCCGGCGCAATTTGAGCGATTTGTGCCAGCGTGCAAAACCAATCAGCTTGATCGCTGCAGTCAGCGCGAGATTATGAACAGCTATGACAATACCTTGCTGTATACCGATCATGTGCTGGCCAGCTTGGTGAAAACCTTGCAGCAAAATACGGATAAGCTCAATACGGCTATGGTGTATATGTCTGATCACGGCGAATCTATTGGCGAGAGAGGGTTATACCTGCATGGTTCCCCGTATGTCATTGCGCCAGATTTTCAGACGCATATTCCGGCGCTGATGTGGTTTTCTCCGCAATACGCGCAAAGCCGTGGTCTGAATGCCGCTTGTGTGAAACAGCATGCGGGAGAGCGCTATTCGCACGACAATCTGTTTCACTCGATGCTGGGGCTGCTGGATGTGCAAACCCGGGAATATCAGCGCGGGCTGGACATGTTTGCGGCCTGCCAGATCAAGACGGCACTTTAAGTAGCTGGGCGAGCTGGTGCATCACTGTGCCAGCGCCCTGCAATGACACGACGTCGCGCCCCCATGGTTTGCGCTGTGTGGGCAGAAATCTGAGCCAGCTCAGGCTGGCTGTACTGTGCTTGATCAGTGTTTGTACCGCGGTCGTGTCCTGAGCGATGTAATGCTGCAGGCGCACTGCCAGCGTTGAAGGATCTTGATCAAGTAAATAGGCAGTTGAGTGCAGGTATAACAACCAGTCCCTTGCCTGACCTTGCTCCTGAGCTAATACCCCGGTTGGGTCATCCTCGAAGTCGATAAAGATCACCCGACCATTTTGCATCTCATCCGCTTGCCAGTGCATATTGCGCGCGAAAGCCTGACTAAGCATCTGGCCCTTTTGGTGCGTCGCCAGAATCGCCGCCAGCCCGGCCTCCCAAATGGCCTGTTTGCTGGGGACGCCTGCGGGTAACGGATTGCAGCCGAGTAGCCAGTCTATCGACCACGGGCCGGCATCGCTGAGCGCAATCCAGTCGTCGGCGACGTGCAAAAGCTGCGGAACGCTGACTCCAGCCGCTGCCAGCGCACGCAGTCGGTGTACTTCAGTCGCTTGCCCCTGTGCGCCGCCGAAAGCCGGTACTGCGGCGAGGATAGGCTGGCGAAAAGTCTTGGCCAGTAAATTGAGTGCGCCATAAGCCAGTGGTCGGGCACGGCTTTCCTGGCGTTTGATGATCATGCTTTGTCCAGCAAAAGTCAGATGCTGGACACGCCCCGGCTGGCTGGCAATATGCTGCTCGATATACCGGATTTGCTCCGGAGACAGAGTGGTAGATGACATGGCGTGCTCGCAGCAGGGAAGATCGCGATTATAAGCGCTAAACCCAAAGTTCCCACACTGCGCTGTCGCACCTTGGGTCTAGCGTTTCATGATCCAGTCAATCAACGGTTGCCATTCTTCCCGGTCGCGCTGGGTTTTGCTGTGTGGCAAGTCAAACAGCGTCATGCCGCGCTGGATGGTCTGGTTATACAGCTGGGTATCGCGGATCGTCGTGATCAATGGAATGTCGAACTTGTGCAGAAATTCGGGGAGTTGTTGCGCCGATTGCGTGCGTGAATTGATTCGCATGCCGACAGCACCGACCTGCACTTCGTCGCGGCGTACTGCTTTCATTTCGGCCAGCTCGTCAAAGAAATCGGCAATCGCCCACAGGTCAAACGCCGATGGCAGCAGCGGAACGACGACATGATCGACGATTTTCAGTACTTTTTTCAGCTTGGCGCTGCCAAAACACGCGGGGGTATCAAGAATTGCGACCTGACAGCCTTTGGGTGGCCGAGCGATCTGATCGGCGCCGATGTCCCAGCGTTCAATGCGCGGTAAAGTTTCCGGGCGTAAATCAAGCCAGTGATGGCTCGAATGCTGTTTATCCAGATCGCCGAGCATGACACGTGCTTCCTGCCAGGCAAACCAGCTTGCGAGATGGGTGGAGAGGGTGGATTTACCGCTGCCGCCTTTGGGGTTGACGACCAGAATCTTGCGCATACTAGGCTCTGTTGACACTTGGTTTACGGTCGCGCTGGCGCGATTTTTGTGACGAATCAAGGCGTTGACTGCGAGGCATAGTTATTCTATGGGAGCAGGCAATAACGCAGAGTCGTCACAAAAAGCGCCCAGCCCGGAGGGTTTGGCTATTTTTGGCCTGACACTGCGTTGCAAAACCTTCGCATAGAAGGCTATGTGTCAGGCTTTGCGCCTTGTTTCAGGCCAAAACCAGCACAAACGCGATTCGCAAACCAAGTGTCAACAGAGCCTAACAACCAGAACATAAAGCGAGGTGATTATGTCAGAAATTGCCGGGTTAAATGTGACAGATTTGTTAAATTTCGGCCTAAATGTGAAATTTTGATGTCAGCAATCGATTTGTCTCCTTAAGGGTATGTGCGTGAGGCTTAATATTTTTGATTGCTACCAGTAATTACCTATGGTGGGTATGAAAAAGCCCCGCTTATCGGCGGGGCTTTCTGGGATGAAACAGGCTTGAAGCAGGATTATTTAGTCAGCTCGAGCAGTTTGACGAAAGCTTCGTCGAATTGTTTCAAACCATCGACCTGCAATTGCTCGCCAGCGAGGTTGTAGTTGATCCCCAGTTTGCGTACGGCGACCAAGGTTGCTACGGCTGCGTCGGTGCCGGTTTCCAGTGTATTCGCGGCATTGCCGTGGTCGCGGAACAGCGCCAGCGTCGCGTCCGGAACGGTGTTAACGGTTTCCGGTCCGATCAGGTCTTCAACGTACATCACGTCGCTGTAGGCCTTGTTTTTAGTGCCGGTTGACGCCCACAGCAGGCGTTGCGGGTTGGCGCCTTTGGCTTTGAGCGCAGCAAAACGGCTGCCCTGGAACAGGCCTTTATAGTGCTGGTAAGCCACTTTCACGAATGACTTGGCGACAGTACCGCGCAGCGCCAGCGCTTCAGGCGTGCCGATCGCGTCCAGTTGCGGGTCGATCAGGCTATCAACGCGAGACAGGAAGACTGAAGCAACGGCTTGGACTTTATCGACTGGCAGACCCGCCGCAGCGCGTGCTTCCAGACCACGGATGTAGGCCGTCAGTACGTTGTCGACGTGCTTCAGATTGAACATCAGCGTGATGTTGACGTTAATGCCCGAAGTGATCAGCTCTTCAAAAGCGATCACGCCGGCGTCGGTGGCCGGTACTTTGATCATCGCGTTCGGGCGGTTAATCGCGGCCCACAGGCGTTTGGCATTATCAATCGTGCCTTGCGCGTCGTTGGCCAGCGTCGGTGATACTTCGAGGCTGACATAACCATCGAGACCATTCGTTGCGTCGTACATCGAACGAGTCAGATCGCAAGTAGCCTGGATATCAGGCACAACCAGCGCTTCGTAACGTTGTTCGGCAGTCAGGTTTTGTTTTTTTAATTCGGCCAGATCGCCGGTGTAGAGCGGATCAGATGAAATCGATTTATAGAAAATCGCCGGGTTGGACGTAACGCCAGCGATGTCGTCTTCGGAAATCAGACGCGCCAGTTCGCCAGAGGCCAACAGACCACGGGAAAGGTTGTCCAGCCAGATACGTTGGCCGAAAGGTTTGATTGCGGCAATTCTGCTCATGGTGTGAGACCTCGTGAGAATGGAGAGTAATACAAAGACAGAAGCATCTTAATCAAAGAGCCGCCCCTTGCCTTTGCTCAGGCGCAAAAAAAATGCGATTGCAGCAATTTACGGTGACTTGGGTTTGTGGGCAAGGGGCGCGGGACAGAATCTGCTGCGGATTTGCGGCAAGGCCGGTGCAACAAGGTGCGCTGAGGTCGCGCGATCACACGGTAAACAGCTTGAAAAGCTTTCGACGCTAGGCGCAAGGACGCAGAGAAAACCCATCAAGATAGACGCTGATTTCCTCCGTGCTTCTGTGTTTTTGCGTCGGATTTTTAAGATTTTCTCTTAAGGGAGCGGCAGTGGGGGTGGTGGGTATTTGCTTGTGGCTTATGTATTTATTGGTCTGTAGGTCAATACCTGTTATTCAATTACTCGTGCTGCTGGAAATTTGACGGCAAATTCGCTACCTTTTCCTGGTTCTGAAGTAATCAGCATTTGCGCCTGATGACGATTCAGGATGTGTTTGACAATCGCCAGTCCCAATCCGGTGCCGCCGGTATTGCGCGAACGGCCACGGTCAACGCGGTAAAAGCGTTCGGTCAGGCGTGGCAGATGTTCGGGGGAGATGCCGATGCCGGTGTCGCGGCAGCAGAAATAAACCGCGTCGGCGCGTTTTTCCCAGCCTAGCGTAATGCTGCCGCCGGGCGGTGTGTAACGCACCGCATTCGAAACCAGATTGCCCAGCGCCGAATGCAATTCGTCCCGATTGCCGATCAGGCGTGCCCGGTCAAGTTTGCCGATTTCGATATTGTGACGCCCTTGCGACAGTCCGTTCGCTTCGGTGCGCAATTGCTGCATCAACTGCACGATATCGACGTCTTCTTCGCGCACCTGTGCGCCGTTTTCGAGTTTGGACAGCGTCAGCAAATCTTCGACCAGTCGCTGCATCCTTTGCGTTTGTTCGTACATCAGCTGCAAATGGGTTTCACGCGTAGCGGCATCTGACGCGGGCATGTCGATCATCGTTTCGATAAAACCACCGACGACGGTCAATGGCGTTCGCAATTCGTGCGAGACATTGGCGACAAAGTCACGATGCACCGTCTGGACGCGTTCGAGCTGGGTAATGTCGCGACTGAGCAGCAGTTTGCGAGTCGAATCAAAAGGAACGACTTGCGCCGAGAGGGTCTGCTCGGTCGGACGGCTGATGCGGATAATGACCGGGTGGCTGAAATCCTGTTCTTTCAGGTAATCGCGCAAGCTCGGATAGCGCAATAAATGCGTAATCGTCTGCCCCATGTCGAGTTTGCGATCCAGGCTTAAATGTTCGCACGATGCCGGATTGCACCACTCGATCCGGTCCGTTTCATCCAGAATCACAACTCCATCGGGCAAGGCTTCGGCGGCGAGCAGGAAGCGATCCAGCGTTCCGGCGAGCCTTTCCTTGGCTTTTTTCTGTGAGCGAACTTCGGCATAAATCTGATCGAACACTTCCTGCCACAGCAGCAGACCGCCCGGCACATTGTCGAGCAGTGGGTTTTTTAGCCAGTGGTGCAGGCGGTGCAGATTGACAATATGAAACAGGCAGGACAGCGCCATGATGATCAGAACAAAGCCAAGCCCCCATGCTGCACCGGCAAGGGCGGCAATAAACAGCGCAATCAGGCCGGTCATCGAGTAATAAAAAATCGAGCGTAGCCAGAACATGGATGGCCTTTGGGAAATACCAGAACAGAGTTGGAAGTTTTTTTTCTTGCGACGATAAGAGCTGGTATTAATTCACCGACAAACGATACCCGGCACCGCGGACTGTCTGGATCAGGTGTTCATGGCCGGAGTTTTCCAGCGACGAGCGCAGACGGCGGATATGCACATCAACCGTGCGTTCTTCGACAAACACATGGTCGCCCCAGACCTGATCGAGCAGGTTGGCACGGCTGTGTACGCGTTCGGCATGCGTCATGAAAAAATGCAGCAGGCGAAATTCGGTCGGCCCCAGTTCCAGTGTTTTGCTATTGGCAGTCACTCGATGTGTGACCGGATCAAGCCGCAATCCTTGAATTTCGACCGGATCGTCGGTGGCCTGTGGTGCGCGGCGGCGTAACACGGCTTTAATTCTGGCTTGCAATTCGCGCGGGCTAAATGGTTTGGTGATGTAATCATCAGCGCCGGTATCGAGCCCGACGATTTTATCCTGCTCGTCCGAACGGGCTGTCAGCATGATCAGCGGAATCGAACGGGTGCGCTCATCGCCGCGCAATTTACGCGCAAAATCAATTCCCGACATGCCCGGCAACATCCAGTCGAGCAAAATCAGGTCGGGCAATGCATTGCGAACGATGCCTTGTGCGCCTTCCGCCGAATCGGCTCGCATCACATGATGGCCTGCTTGTGACAGGTTAAAGGCGATCAATTCCTGAATCGCAGGTTCGTCTTCAACCAGCAGAATATTGGCAGCCATGAGCATTACTCCTCGCGGAAAGTGTTTAGGTTTGATGGCGAGAATAAGGCTTTAGTGTGAACTTAATATTACAAGTTCGCAAATGAGCTACGGATTTTTCAAACTCTGAAAGCGTGTGGTCGTGGCTGCTGAGCGCTAAGCGCGGTATCATTACCGATCTTAGATTTGTAGGCAAAGTCCATGGCCGGCCTGAACGCAGATACCCCGCAAGTTACCGCTGTCACCTTGCATCAAGCTACGCGCGCGCTTGAAATCGTTTTTGCTGATGGCGCGCAGTTTAAATTGCCGTGTGAATACCTGCGCGTGTTTAGCCCCTCGGCCGAAGTACGCGGCCACGGCGTTGGCAACGAAGTACTGCAAGTCGGTAAAATCGGCGTCAATATCAAAGCCATCGAGCCAGTCGGACATTACGCGCTCAAGCTGGTATTCGACGACGGCCATGATTCCGGCTTGTTCTCATGGCAATACCTCTATGAGCTGGGCGCAAATTACGACGCCTACTGGCAGAAATATCTCACTGAACTGGCGGCGGCTGGCGCGTCGCGTGAACCAATCTAATCAAGGCAGAACGCAATGAGCGATTCAAAAACCCATTTCGGTTTCAGCACCGTTAACGAATCCGAAAAAGCGCAGAAAGTCGCCGAAGTGTTTCATTCGGTCGCGCAGAAATACGACGTGATGAACGATCTGATGTCGGCTGGTCTGCATCGTGCGTGGAAATTTTTCACGATTGAAACCAGCGGCGCCAAAGCGGGTGACAAGATTTTGGATATCGCTGGCGGAACGGGCGACCTGTCCAAAGCGTTCAGCAAAAAAGTCGGCAAAAGCGGCCAGGTCTGGCTGACTGATATTAATAGTTCGATGCTCGGTGTCGGTCGTGATCGTTTACTCGACGCTGGATACCCCCTGCCAGTAGCTCAATGTGATGCAGAGAAGCTGCCATTTCCAGACGGATACTTCGATATTGTTTCGGTGGCTTTTGGCTTGCGCAATATGACGCACAAAGATGCAGCGTTGAAAGAAATGCACCGTGTACTGAAACCGGGTGGTCGTTTGCTGGTGCTGGAGTTCTCCAAAGTCTGGGCACCGCTTAAACCGGCCTACGATATTTATTCGTTCAAACTGCTGCCTTTCATGGGCAAGCTGGTCGCCAATGATGCCGCGTCTTATCAATATCTGGCCGAGTCGATCCGCATGCACCCTGATCAGGAAACGCTCAAGCAAATGATGCTTGATGCCGGTTTTGGCCGGGCTGATTTTCACAATATGACCGGCGGCGTCGTTGCGCTACATAAAGGGACGAAGTTCTGATGCTAGCGCAAGGTTTGAGCGGGGCGCTCAATCACCTGCTAAAGCAGGCACCGGCGGTGCAGACTGATTTGTCCCGGATTGCGGGGCATACTTTTGCGCTGGACTTACCCCTGCTGGCTGCCAATGTCGTCGTGATGCCCGATGGTTTGCTCGCGCACAGTGAAGCCGAGCCGGAAGCGACGCTGATTTTGCCCGCACCATTTTTTGTCGTTCGTTTGACTGACGCACAAGCCGCTGCGCGTCTGGTTCGGGTTGAGGGTGATGCCGAGCTGGCGAGCAAAGTGGGTGCTGCTTTGGGGGCTTTAAGCTGGGATGCGGCGGAAGATTTGTCGCTGCTGGTTGGTGATGTGCTGGCACACCGGATTGCCACTCTTAGCCAGAGCATGTTCCGTGCGCCACTGGCGCTGGGGCAGCGTTTCACTGAGACTATGGTCGAATATCTGCGCGATGAGGACAGACTGTTGCCGCGCAAGGAGGCTGTCACGGCGTTTTGCGATGAAGTTGATACTTTGCGCCACGATCTGGCTCGGCTGGAAAAGCGTCTTTGCCAGCTTGAGGCGGATATCTCCCCAAGTTTTCCCCATCGCCGTGTTCAATAAAGGCACACATGTTCCGTTTTTTTAAAATCGCCTACGTTGTGGTGCACTTCGGGCTGGATGAGTTTCTGCTTGGCCATGAGCGGGTGCATGGCTTGCGTCGTTTCATTGGCCTGCTGTTTTTCTGGCGCAAACTCGATCAGCCACGTGCAGTCCGGCTGCGGCTGGCGCTTGAATCTTTAGGCCCCATTTTTGTCAAGTTCGGTCAGGTTTTGTCTACACGCCGCGACCTGATGCCAACTGACATTGCCAATGAGCTGGCGCAATTGCAGGACAATGTGCCGCCGTTCGATTCGCAAGTGGCGATTGTCCAGATCGAAGCCAGTCTGGGCAAACCGATTGCCGAGCTGTTTGCCGAGTTTGACCCGGTTCCGGTCGCGTCAGCTTCGGTGGCGCAGGTACACCGCGCCAAATTGCACGATGGCAAGGCCGTGGCTGTCAAAGTGCTGCGCCCCGGTATTTTGCCGGTGATCGAAAGCGATCTGGCCTTGCTCAAAATCTTGGCGCTTTGCGTTGAAAAGCTGTTTGCCGACGGCAAACGTTTAAAACCGCGCGAAGTCGTTGCCGAGTTTGATCATTACTTGCATGACGAACTGGATTTGATGTGCGAGGCGGGCAATGCCAGCCAGTTGCGCCGCAATTTTTTGCATTCCTCCCAATTGATTGTTCCCGAAGTCTATTACGACTTTTGCGCCCGCGAAGTGCTGGTGCTCGAATGGATGGACGGGATTCCGATTGGCAAAATCGACGAGCTGAAAGCGGCCGGAATGGATCTGAAAAAGCTCAGCCGTTTTGGCGTTGAAATTTTTTTCACCCAGGTTTTCCGGCATGGTTTTTTTCATGCCGATATGCATCCGGGCAATATTTTTGTCGCGCCAGATAATAGGTATATCGCGCTAGACTTTGGTATTGTTGGCTCTCTGAGCGATACCGATAAGCAGTATCTGGCGATTAACTTTCTGGCTTTTTTCAATCGCGATTATCACCGCGTTGCGACTGCGCATATCGAATGCGGCTGGGTGCCCAAAGATACGCGCGTTGAAGCACTGGAAAGCGCGATCCGCACCGTTTGCGAGCCGTTTTTCAACAAACCGCTGTCGCAGATCTCGTTTGGTTTTGTCTTGCTGCGTCTGTTTGAAACGTCGCGCCGCTTTAATGTCGAAATCCAGCCACAGCTGGTGCTGCTGCAAAAAACTTTGCTTAATATTGAAGGGCTGGGTCGTCAGCTCGATCCGGAGCTGGATTTATGGCAAACCGCCAAGCCGTTTCTTGAGCGCTGGATGAACGAACAAATCGGCTGGCGCGGGCTGATCAATACGCTCAAACACGAAGCGCCACAATGGGCAACCTTGCTGCCTGCCTTGCCGCGCAGGCTCAATGAAGTCTTGAGTCAGAATCACTCCGAGCTATTGCTGGCCGGCTATCGGGGTTTGATGTGGGAACAGAAGAAACGCAATTATTTGCTGGCGCTGATCGCTGTGCTGCTGGCTTTGTTGCTGGCAGGATGACTGGATTATTAACAACGGATTTCGCCCTGAATAACAAGCCACCTTTGCGGTGGCTTGTTTTTTTTGTGGAGCTAACTGATTAGAATTCAATGATTTAGCTGCATGCCGTTTGATCGAAACACGAGGGCCATCAGGAAACTTTCTGCTTGCTATTGCGTAAAATATGATCTGTATTGATTGGATAAAGACGAAACTTTATTTCCAATAAGATCAAAGCAAATTTGTTGAAAGCAATTTCATCAAGTTCTAATAGAGGAGTTTTAAAGATGCGCAAATATCTATGCAGCGTGGCAGTAATGGCCGCTTTTGCTCCGCAAACATGGGCCGCTCCATTGTCACAAGTGGTCGAAAAATTGCTGCAATCGAGTCCAGATATCCAGACTGAAGTAGGTCAACGTCGAGCCAGCAATGCCGCAGTTGACAAGGCCAAAACCGGCTATTACCCGAAAGTTGAGCTGTCAGCCGGCGCGGGTCGTGAATATACCGAGGATTTTTCAACCCGCACCGCTTTTGGCGGTGGCATCAATTATAACCGCCAAGAAGCGCAGGCCTTTCTGACCCAGATGTTGTTTGATGGCATGGGAACCAAAAGCGAAGTTGAGCGACAACAAGCCAGACAATTGGGGGCAGCACACCGGGTTGCCAATACTTCGGAAGACATTGCGCTGAAAACCAGCGAAGCCTACCTTGACGTGCTGCGTAACCAAGAATTGCTTGCATTGACGCAGGCCAATCTGGAAGCGCATTTAAGCACGGCAGATCAGGTCAAGGCGCGAACAGCCGGCGGTTTTGGTCGTAAATCGGATGATGAGCAAATCGATGCACGTGTGTCCTTAGCCAAGGCAAATTTGTCTGCCGCGCAATCAGCGTTGAATGAAGCCAATATCGCTTACCAGCGTATGGTCGGTGAGGTGGCAGAAGATCTTGTCCGTCCGGCTTCACCGGAGGGCTTGCCAATGACGATGGAAGAGGCTGCCAATTGGGCCGCTGGCAATAATCGTCTATTACAGGCTGCGCGAGCTGATGCGGCAGGGGCTCAGGCTCAGCATGGCTTGGCGCAATCGCAAATGTATCCGCGAGTCGATCTGGAGGCCGGAGCGGTTTACACCGACACGCTGGACGGTATCCGGGTAGAAGAAACCGAGCGCTATTACGGTATGGTGAAAGTGCGTTATTTCTTTAAAAGCGGTGAAGACAAAGCTTATGTGGCTGAAACCAAAGAGCTGGTTTACGCTGCCGAAGAGGTTGCTCGCCGGGTTGAACGGCAAGTTCGCCAGAATGCTTCTCTGTCGTGGAACGCCATGATGATTGCGGCAGAACGAGTGCCGGTACTGACTAGCTACGCCAACTCCAGCAAGGCTGCACGAGATGAATACAGCAAGCAATTCTCGCTGGGACAACGTTCCTTGCTCGACTTGCTTGATAGTGAAAACGAGTACTTTACCGCGCGCCGCGACCTGGTTGCAGGGCAGTATGATGAATTGCGAGCCCGTTTCCGGCTATTGGCCGATGGCAACCAATTGCTGAGTACGCTTAGCATCAAACCGCTGGATGAAACGATCGTACCTGAACAGTAATCCCGAAGCACTACAACTGATGACACTGAGGCGACTTCGGTCGCCTCAGTGTTCTGAGCTTGTGTGCAAACAAGCGGGAATCTATCCCTCATCCTGAAAAGCGCTTTCTGGGGGCTGTTGGTTTTTGCTTTGCGAATCGTAAACCAAACGTCAACAGACCTAATATTTTCATCTACGATCAAATTAGGCCTGTTTGCATATAGGAAAGCATCGTGACCACCAGCTCGCCATTGCCCCCCCATGAAACTGCCATACCCCATTCGGCATTCATGCCGGATGATCCGCTTACGACCTGCCTGATTCAGTTAACCCGTTATTTTCATCGCCCCTTTTCTGCACAAACACTCACCAGCGGCCTGCCATTGGTTGGTAACCGCCTGAGTGCAGTTCTGTTTTCGCGAGCTGCAGCGCGGGCTGGATTGACTGCCAAATTGCAGCGGCGCACGCTCGATGATATTCCCGATCTTTCGCTGCCGGTTGTGCTGCTATTGAAGGAAGGCGGTGCCTGCGTTGCGCTAAAACGAAACGGGATGCGTTGGAAAATTCTCGAAACTAGTTCTGCTGGTGGCGAGCATGATATTGAACAATATGAGCTGGAGCGTTTGTATTGCGGGTTTGTTATTTTTGTAAAACCGAGCTTTCAGTTTGATGCCCGTACTCAGGAAAATTACATTCCCAAAGCGCAGCATTGGTTCTGGAGCAGTTTTGAAATGTGCTATCCGATGTACGGACATGTGCTGCTGGCTGCTTTCCTGATTAATCTGTTTGCACTGGCAGTGCCCTTGTTCACGATGAACGTGTATGACCGCGTCGTTCCCAACCAGATTTATGAAACTTTATGGGTATTAGCCATTGGCGTGAGTTTGCTGCTGGTTTTTGATTTTGTGATCAAGATGTTGCGCTCTTATTACATCGACCTGGCCGGCAAGCGCATTGATGTGATGTTGTCGGCGCAGATTTTCGAGCATGTACTGGGTTTAAAAGTACCGGCCAGACCTCAGTCAATTGGTGCCATGGTCAGCCATTTTCAGGAGTTTGAAGGCTTTCGGGATTTTATTACTTCGGCTACGGTGACCGTCATTGTCGATATTCCATTTGTGATTTTATTTCTGTTGGTGATTTATTGGCTGGGTGGTTGGCTGGTGCTGATTCCGATTTTGTTTATCCCCTTGATTGTTGTCATTAGTCTGTTTTTACAACGTCCTCTGGGTGAGTTGATCCAGCAAAGTTTTCGGGTCGCTGCGCAAAAACAGGCGAGCCTGATTGAATCATTGGGAGGCATTGACACGCTCAAGGCCTGTACTGCGGAAAGCAATGCACAGCGGCGCTGGGAAAAAAACTTGGGTGAGTTTGGTCGTCTTGCTGTTCAGACGCGCAGTTTGTCGTCGCTGATTGTGACTCAGGCCGGATTTTGGCAGCAACTGGCCACCATTTTGATGGTGATCGGCGGGGTCTATCTGATCGGTGAGCGTACATTGACCGTCGGTGGTCTGATTGCCTGCAATTTATTACTGGGGCGCACACTGGGGCCTTTTGCTCAAGTTGCCAGCCTGATTAGTCGCTACCATCAGGCACGGGCTGGTTTAAAAGGTATGGAGCAGGTGATGGCCTTGCCGGTTGAACGGCCGAAAGGTAAGGATTTTGTTCAACGCCCCGATTTCAAAGGCGAAATTGAATTTCGTAATGTCAGCTTTTCTTATGCGGGGCAGGATACTCTGGCGCTGGATAATGTGTCTTTCCATATTTCGCCCGGTGAGCGGGTCGCAATTATTGGCCGGATCGGCTCGGGTAAAAGTACGCTGGAGAAATTGATCTTGGGCTTTCAGGAGCCCACTTCGGGCGCCGTGTGGATTGATGGCGTCGATGTGCGGCAAATTGACCCAGCGCAATTGCGCCACAATATTGGCTATGTACCCGAGGATGTGTTTCTGTTCTATGGTTCGGTGCGTGACAATATTGTCTTGTCTGCGCCTTATATTGATGATGCCGCGATGCTTGATGCCGCCGAAATCGCTGGGGTGAGTGACTTTATCAATCGTCACCCCAAAGGTTTCGAGATGGTGATCGGTGAGCGCGGCGAAGGTTTGTCGGGAGGACAGAAACAGACCATCGGCATTGCCCGGGCCTTGCTATTGAATCCCGCCATTTATCTGTTTGACGAGGTGACCAGCTCGCTGGATAACCGGAGTGAAGAGCAATTCAAACAGCGCTTTTCCCGTCGCCTGAATCCGAATCACTCGCTGGTTTTAATTACCCATCGCATGTCAATGCTCACGCTGGTTGATCGCCTGCTGGTGCTGGACAATGGCCGCCTGATTGCCGATGGTCCAAAAGACGAAGTGGTGAGCATGCTCGCAGGGGGGAAACTCCATGGCGCAAAATAAATCCATTAAAAATGAAGATCTGCATTTTCTCGGCGATGGTGTCGCAGCCGTTTATGGCGGCTCAACCTGGTTGGCCAATGGGATTTTGTACGCTTTTGCCGCCTTGATGCTGATTGCCCTGTTGTGGGCTGCATTGGCCAAAATTGATGAAGTGACTGTTGCCGAAGGCAAAGTGATTCCATCCAGCCAGGTACAGGTGATTCAGAATCTGGAGGGCGGCATTGTCGCCAGTATTCCGGTGAAGGTCGGTGAGGTGGTCAAAAAAGGCCAGATTTTGATGAAGCTGGATGAAAAACGCTTCTCTTCATCACTGGGCGAAACCACGGTCAAATACGAGTCACTGGCAGCCAAAGCTGCACGGTTGACTGCCGAAGCCAATGGCACGCTGTTTATTCCGCCTGAGAAAATACTCAAAAGCAATCCGGAGTTGATTGCCGCCGAACAGCAATTATTTGACTCGCGTAAACGTGAGCTAGAGTCGTCAGTTTCCATTTTGCAAAGTGAAGCGGCGCAGCGTAGCCATGATATTTCCGCCATGCGTGCGAAATTGAGCAAGCTTGAAGCAGGGCTAAGGCTGGCACAAGAGGAGTATGTCATGAGTAAGCCGCTGGCCGAGCAAAATGTGATCTCCAAAATCGATTTCATGCATTTGCAACGGCAGATCAGCGATTTGACAGGTGAAATTAACGAAACACGAATCGCGATCCCAGGCCTGCAAAGTAGCCTGGCTGAAACCAATGGCAAAATCGCAGGCGTTTATGCTAAGGCCAGAGCCGATGCCTCGAATGAACTTGCTGCAGTCAAAGCTGAACTGGATGCGACATCGGCAACCACGGTGGCTTTGAGTGATCGTTTTGAGCGCACCACGATTCGTGCCCCGGTGGCCGGGATAGTGAAACTGATCAAGGTCAACACCATTGGCGGTGTCTTACAGCCGGGAATGGATGTGATGGAGATTGTCCCGCTGGAAGATAATCTGCTGGTCGAGGCCAAAATCAGACCTTCGGACATCGGTTTTCTGCGCCCCAAGCAAGAGGCTATGGTCAAGCTTACTGCCTATGATTTCTCTGTTTATGGCGGTTTGCTCGCCGATGTCGAAACGATCACTGCCGATTCGATTACCGATGAAGCCAAAAAAGAGAGTTACTATCTGGTTCGGGTGCGAACCCGCTCCAACCATCTGGGCGACGCCAAGCAGGCATTGCCCATTATTCCGGGCATGCTGGCAACCGTACATATCCGAACCGGTAAAAAAACCGTATTGCAATACCTGATGAAACCCATCGTCAAAGCGAAAGACGAGGCAATGCGGGAACGTTAATCCTAAGGGTATATTAATGTAGCTCCTTATGTGATTGGTGTTCATAAAAATACCCAGCCATGTATGGCCGGGTATTTTGGTTTTGTACTGCATGTTTAATCAGTGGTTTTGATCTCGCCATTGCTGATCAAGGTGTCAAGCAAGTTTTGCGGACTAACCCCCTGTAGTGTTGCCACTTGGACGCCATCATTTCCAATTCCATCGCTGTCGAATTTGACGATGGTTCCCTCGGATAGATTGTCCGGGTTGATCGCTGAAAATGTCAGGAATGCCCCCAGATTCGATCCGTCATACCCAATCGCACCTTCCAGCAGGTCGGAAATATCCAGTACATCTCCACCATCGGCTTTGGCATCAACATTGAAATCTTGGATGATATCCGCATTATCCGCTCCGACAGCCAGAACAAAAATATCCGACCCATCCCCGCCATTCAGAATGTCATGACCCTCACCGCCAGTGATGATGTCATCACCTTCCGAGCCCTGAATTGCGTCAGCAGAGCTGCTGCCTGTGAAGGTGGTGCCGTTAATGATACTCACGTTCAGTGTTTGTTGAGCTGTGCTGTCGCCATCCGCGTCGGTGATATCGAAGCTAAATTGCAGTTCCGCATCTAGGTTATTGTTGGTGCTGGTGATTAATCCAATATCGACGACTTTGACGACATCATTATCATCAGTAGCCCCGTTGTTGGTGAAAGCTTGCGTGATCAAGTCACCATTTTCGTCCAGACTACTGCCGCTGCTGCCAAGACCTCCATTGAGATTGATGCCTGTTCCGCTGACACCATTCGTCGAAGTCATCAGTTGTGCACCGTAAATTTGCCAGTTTTCGCCAAGAGCGTTGTAATCATTGCTTTCGATATAAACCGTGCCGGTTTTGTCTCCTGTCAACGCAATGTCGCCATATTCGACCACAAGCACTCGGGTTGTGATGTCATTTGTATCTGGGTCGATGAGTTTGAGGACAACGATCAAATCATCACCATTATCCAGCTGGTTAAGTTTGAGGAACAATCCGCTGACTCTGGCATCAGGTGACGCTGCAATATTCGAGCCCGGATGGTAGGTGAAGAAATCCATGTCCAGTACATCACCTTGTTGCAAAGTGTCGCTACCCACGCCATTCGAAGTCCCGCTGATTGTGAGGGTGCCGACTTCTCCTGCAGTGGCAAAGAGTTCACCTATGCTAAAGGCGCTATCCCCACCTGCTTTCAGACCGCTGCCACCTTGTGTTGCTGGGGCTGTGAATTGTATATAGAACCCAGGGTCAGATTGGGTTGCCTCAAGTAGCGTTGAAACCACTACCTCAGGTTGTCCTCCACCATTGGCTGGCAATTGATAACTATCTGGCGTACCTATGGTGTTGCTTGTGGTTAATGTGGTGTAACCAAGTAGTGGCTGATCCAAGGTCACTGAATATTCTCCACTTTCCTTGTCAAAAACCAAACTGCCTGTGGCATTCGTAAGGGCATTGTCGGGATTGACCGGGTCTGCGTCATACTTAAAGCTGAATGTGAAGTTTGCAGTTGCATCATCCTCACTTTCCCAGGTGACATTTGTTGTGCTGATGTTAATGTTTCCCACCATACCTGCTAGCAGGATTTGACCGAAATCGGAATTTACAGATGAATAACTGCCCCGTTTATCGGCACCAATGCTGTAGTCGAAATAACCAGTACCAGTTGGGGTTGATCCTTCGTTGGCAAAGATAAGGTTGGAGTGGGCAACTATGCTTGGCCCATCATCTTCAAAGGCAAAGCTACCGCTGATATCGCGTTCGGCAGTATCGCTGTCGCCATCTTTATCGGTAATGGTGGCGGTCAAAGTGACCAGACCGAGATCCAACGTGGCTGGCGTGTCGCTTTCATCAGGATCGGATGGGTCACCATGAACCACAGCACGATATTGCGTGAGTGTGACTTCGCCCGATTCCGCATCGACACTGATGCGTAAAACTTCTTCGCCATCGGCCATTCCGACAATATCACCGGCATCGTCACCGTCGGTATCGACACTGAGCAGGACGGGGTCGCCACTCAAAGTATCGACCAATCCGCTGTCAACGCTATCCTCCTCTTCGGGGAGGTTGAGGGAGAGAGCATAGGCAATATCGCCTTCACCATCGGCGCCAAAGTCACCAGCGGTAAACAGGCTGGTAAAGAAGGCACTGGTCGTTGCGCCGTCTTCGGTGTCGAGGTCAGATTCATCGACAATGAGTGATGGTACTGCTGTTTGAGTCGGATCAATGCTTGGACCATCATCCTCAAAGACAAAGCTACCGCTGATATCGCGTTCGGCAGTATCGCTGTCGCCATCTTTATCGGTAATGGTGGCGGTCAAAGTGACCAGACCGAGATCCAACGTGGCTGGCGTGTCGCTTTCATCAGGATCGGATGGGTCACCATGAACCACAGCACGATATTGCGTGAGTGTGACTTCGCCCGATTCCGCATCGACACTGATGCGTAAAACTTCTTCGCCATCGGCCATTCCGACAATATCACCGGCATCGTCACCGTCGGTATCGACACTGAGCAGGACGGGGTCGCCACTCAAAGTATCGACCAATCCGCTGTCAACGCTATCCTCCTCTTCGGGGAGGTTGAGGGAGAGAGCATAGGCAATATCGCCTTCACCATCGGCGCCAAAGTCACCAGCGGTAAACAGGCTGGTAAAGAAGGCACTGGTCGTTGCGCCGTCTTCGGTGTCGAGGTCAGATTCATCGACAATGAGTGATGGTACTGCTGTTTGAGTCGGATCAATGCTTGGACCATCATCCTCAAAGACAAAGCTACCGCTGATATCGCGTTCGGCAGTATCGCTGTCGCCATCTTTATCGGTAATGGTGGCGGTCAAAGTGACCAGACCGAGATCCAACGTGGCTGGCGTGTCGCTTTCATCAGGATCGGATGGGTCACCATGAACCACAGCACGATATTGCGTGAGTGTGACTTCGCCCGATTCCGCATCGACACTGATGCGTAAAACTTCTTCGCCATCGGCCATTCCGACAATATCACCGGCATCGTCACCGTCGGTATCGACACTGAGCAGGACGGGGTCGCCACTCAAAGTATCGACCAATCCGCTGTCAACGCTATCCTCCTCTTCGGGGAGGTTGAGGGAGAGAGCATAGGCAATATCGCCTTCACCATCGGCGCCAAAGTCACCAGCGGTAAACAGGCTGGTAAAGAAGGCACTGGTCGTTGCGCCGTCTTCGGTGTCGAGGTCAGATTCATCGACAATGAGTGATGGTACTGCTGTTTGAGTCGGATCAATGCTTGGACCATCATCCTCAAAGACAAAGCTACCGCTGATATCGCGTTCGGCAGTATCGCTGTCGCCATCTTTATCGGTAATGGTGGCGGTCAAAGTGACCAGACCGAGATCCAACGTGGCTGGCGTGTCGCTTTCATCAGGATCGGATGGGTCACCATGAACCACAGCACGATATTGCGTGAGTGTGACTTCGCCCGATTCCGCATCGACACTGATGCGTAAAACTTCTTCGCCATCGGCCATTCCGACAATATCACCGGCATCGTCACCGTCGGTATCGACACTGAGCAGGACGGGGTCGCCACTCAAAGTATCGACCAATCCGCTGTCAACGCTATCCTCCTCTTCGGGGAGGTTGAGGGAGAGAGCATAGGCAATATCGCCTTCACCATCGGCGCCAAAGTCACCAGCGGTAAACAGGCTGGTAAAGAAGGCACTGGTCGTTGCGCCGTCTTCGGTGTCGAGGTCAGATTCATCGACAATGAGTGATGGTACTGCTGTTTGAGTCGGATCAATGCTTGGACCATCATCCTCAAAGACAAAGCTACCGCTGATATCGCGTTCGGCAGTATCGCTGTCGCCATCTTTATCGGTAATGGTGGCGGTCAAAGTGACCAGACCGAGATCCAACGTGGCTGGCGTGTCGCTTTCATCAGGATCGGATGGGTCACCATGAACCACAGCACGATATTGCGTGAGTGTGACTTCGCCCGATTCCGCATCGACACTGATGCGTAAAACTTCTTCGCCATCGGCCATTCCGACAATATCACCGGCATCGTCACCGTCGGTATCGACACTGAGCAGGACGGGGTCGCCACTCAAAGTATCGACCAATCCGCTGTCAACGCTATCCTCCTCTTCGGGGAGGTTGAGGGAGAGAGCATAGGCAATATCGCCTTCACCATCGGCGCCAAAGTCACCAGCGGTAAACAGGCTGGTAAAGAAGGCACTGGTCGTTGCGCCGTCTTCGGTGTCGAGGTCAGATTCATCGACAATGAGTGATGGTACTGCTGTTTGAGTCGGATCAATGCTTGGACCATCATCCTCAAAGACAAAGCTACCGCTGATATCGCGTTCGGCAGTATCGCTGTCGCCATCTTTATCGGTAATGGTGGCGGTCAAAGTGACCAGACCGAGATCCAACGTGGCTGGCGTGTCGCTTTCATCAGGATCGGATGGGTCACCATGAACCACAGCACGATATTGCGTGAGTGTGACTTCGCCCGATTCCGCATCGACACTGATGCGTAAAACTTCTTCGCCATCGGCCATTCCGACAATATCACCGGCATCGTCACCGTCGGTATCGACACTGAGCAGGACGGGGTCGCCACTCAAAGTATCGACCAATCCGCTGTCAACGCTATCCTCCTCTTCGGGGAGGTTGAGGGAGAGAGCATAGGCAATATCGCCTTCACCATCGGCGCCAAAGTCACCAGCGGTAAACAGGCTGGTAAAGAAGGCACTGGTCGTTGCGCCGTCTTCGGTGTCGAGGTCAGATTCATCGACAATGAGTGATGGTACTGCTGTTTGAGTCGGATCAATGCTTGGACCATCATCCTCAAAGACAAAGCTACCGCTGATATCGCGTTCGGCAGTATCGCTGTCGCCATCTTTATCGGTAATGGTGGCGGTCAAAGTGACCAGACCGAGATCCAACGTGGCTGGCGTGTCGCTTTCATCAGGATCGGATGGGTCACCATGAACCACAGCACGATATTGCGTGAGTGTGACTTCGCCCGATTCCGCATCGACACTGATGCGTAAAACTTCTTCGCCATCGGCCATTCCGACAATATCACCGGCATCGTCACCGTCGGTATCGACACTGAGCAGGACGGGGTCGCCACTCAAAGTATCGACCAATCCGCTGTCAACGCTATCCTCCTCTTCGGGGAGGTTGAGGGAGAGAGCATAGGCAATATCGCCTTCACCATCGGCGCCAAAGTCACCAGCGGTAAACAGGCTGGTAAAGAAGGCACTGGTCGTTGCGCCGTCTTCGGTGTCGAGGTCAGATTCATCGACAATGAGTGATGGTACTGCTGTTTGAGTCGGATCAATGCTTGGACCATCATCCTCAAAGACAAAGCTACCGCTGATATCGCGTTCGGCAGTATCGCTGTCGCCATCTTTATCGGTAATGGTGGCGGTCAAAGTGACCAGACCGAGATCCAACGTGGCTGGCGTGTCGCTTTCATCAGGATCGGATGGGTCACCATGAACCACAGCACGATATTGCGTGAGTGTGACTTCGCCCGATTCCGCATCGACACTGATGCGTAAAACTTCTTCGCCATCGGCCATTCCGACAATATCACCGGCATCGTCACCGTCGGTATCGACACTGAGCAGGACGGGGTCGCCACTCAAAGTATCGACCAATCCGCTGTCAACGCTATCCTCCTCTTCGGGGAGGTTGAGGGAGAGAGCATAGGCAATATCGCCTTCACCATCGGCGCCAAAGTCACCAGCGGTAAACAGGCTAGCAAAGCTGGTACTGTCAGCACCCGCCTCACCTAGGGTGGTTTCATCCACAACCAATGAGAGGAACTCATCGTTAGCGTTGATTGTGGGTAAATCATCAATAATTGTAATAATGATGTTTGCGGATGCTGGTGGCGCTTCTCCATCAGAAATTGCCAATGGAATGACCTCATCAAAGCTGGACTCGCCTTCGTCATTAATAACAGAGGTTGTTAAAGTGAAGGTGTAAGTGAATACACCATTACTATATGAAGTTAAATCCAGTGTGCCATGTGGGGTTCCAATGGGGGGGGCGTTCAATATGTCGTTAATTAAATCGGCAAATGAGCCGTTTCCACGGTCAAAGAGCTGTCCTGCGATGGAAATGGACTGAATGTCGTCCAGCCCATCCCCGTCATTAATTGTGATGGTGCCACTTGCTGTAGGATTTTCTTCTCCAGCCGCCGTACCGGCATGTTGCCCAGTTTGTTCGTTGGCAATGATATTGGCCTCACTGAGAACATCGTTAGCCCCGCTTGGGTTGCCGGCATCGGTAGTGATACTAGGCGGCTCATTAACAGGAGTTACTGTGATATTGACCGTGGCTGTATCGGTTCCGCCTTGTCCATCACTAATGGTGTAGGTGAAGCTTGCGGGGCCGTTGTATTTGTCATTTGGGGTGAAAACGATTTTTCCGTCAATTAGGCTTACCGTTCCGTTGACTG
Organism: Chitinibacter sp. S2-10; assembly: GCF_046530675.1. Classification (GTDB taxonomy): domain Bacteria; phylum Pseudomonadota; class Gammaproteobacteria; order Burkholderiales; family Chitinibacteraceae; genus Chitinibacter. The sequence continues at coordinate 1,501,642 of NZ_CP172558.1, forward strand.
CATCTTGCACGCTGATAATGGTGAGCGTGTCGTTGTCTGGGTCGGTATCGTTGGCAAGTAAGCTCAGCGGATTGATATTCAATGCCTGCCCTTCCTTGGTAGTCAGGGCGTCGTTTTCTGCATTAGTACTATTGTCGTCAATGGCATCGGGCGGCTGATTCAGCTGAGCTTGAGATGGTTCCGCCAGCGTTGGAGTGAGCTCTACTGAAATGCCGATGGTAGAAATCCCCGTTGGAATTTCTACTCTGGATTGGGGCGAATCAAGCACGACGAAGCTGTGTCCACCATCTTCACCGCCGGCTCCACCGGCTCCGGGAGCCCCTGCTGCCGATGCTGCGGCGACTTGGGTCGGATCGGCGCCTTGGGCGATCAGTTCTTGAATTCGTGCGGCACTATCTGCTGCGTTGGCGGCATTTGCGCTATCGGCTGGCTGGAGCAATTGAGCCAGAATTTGTTCGGTCAGGCTCAGACTGTCTGCGTGACCAAGCGTGATTTGCGAACCATTCGCGAAGGTGATCGACACTGCGCCATCTGCGCCAGTCTGAATCGTGTCGCCGGGGTTGACCTTATCGCCCACTTGCAGGACACGAGTTTCTCCGCTGGCAGTCAGGACTTTGACTTCGCCGATGACTTGAGAAACGGTGCCTTTGCTGTTCAGGCTGCTGGCGCCACTGCCGGTGGCTTTGATGTTGCTGGTGTTTGCGGTAGCCATGATCTGTGCTCCTAGTCTTGAGTGCGCCATGGTCGAAGAGCTAGTTTTTACAATCATCTGCACTAAGCTGAGTGCATGGTGAAAGCAGAGTCGCTCACAATTTCCGATTTGGCTGATTAGTTCATTGTATGAATTTCACGCCCGATAAAAATCAGCCTGATGAACTACATAAAAACCCTAGGGTTTGGTGGTCGATACAGTTAAATGAATCCAAAATTTGTCATCATGACGGCAAATACACAGATCGAGCAGCATTGGCATGCCTTGCTATCGGGGCTGGGGTCGGTGTCGGTCTGTAGAAAATGGCCAGAACAAAACAGCCTGCCGGATCAGCATTTTCGCTGCTGCATTCTGGATTTGGGGCTTTGGCCGTCTATTGGCGAATCCTCAGATTTTCGAAACTGGGTGGCGCACACTCCGACCTGTTTGCTTGGGGAGGTCTTTTCAATCGAAGAAGAGTTACGTTGGCTCGCGCTAGGTGTGCGAGCCTGCTGCACCCCTGATCTGGATGACGAACGGCTCAGGGTGATTGTCGATGTGACCAGCAAGGGTGGGATCTGGGTGTCGAATCAATCTTTGCCAAGGCTGTTGCAAGGCTTGCAGCATTTTTCCGCCCCGACGGAAAAAACGCTCAATGGTGCGACCAGTTTGAGTTCGCTTACTCCGCAAGAACGAAAAATTGCGCAGTTGGTCGGGCAGGGCGAAAGCAATAAATTGATCGCCCGGGCGCTGAATATTTCAGACCATACGGTCAAAACGCATTTAAGCGCCATTTTTAGTAAATTACATCTGAATGACCGGGTGCATTTGGCGTTGCTGGTGAATCAGCATAATGCGCAGCCGGAGTAATTGTGGCATGCCGACAAGTTGCCCTTGAGCTTTTGAGTTTTCAGTCATATACCGGATTTTATCCCTTGCGCTAAACAATGATGCTTGCTTCTTCGCCTGCTCATTCTTGTTCATTCGGTCGCCTGACTTTATTACTGGCTATTAGCTTGGCTGCGTGCTCATCAGCGCCCATCATCGGTGAAAATCCATATAAATTAAAAGCGGATACGCTGGATAAGGCTGAGGCCAAATATGGCGTAGCAGCCAGACAGCGTTTGAGTCGCTGGCAGGAAATGCTAGATGGCGATAAACAAGGTGATGAGCGGAGCAAGCTGACGCGCATTAATGACTTCTTTAATGAACGAATTATTTTTACCCCTGACCGCCAGGCGTGGGGGGTCGAAGATTATTGGGCTACCCCAGTGGAGTTTCTTGGTCGTGGTATTGGTGATTGTGAAGATTTTGCAATTGCCAAGTATTTTTCGCTGTTAGCCTTGGGCGTGCCGGAAAACAAGTTGCGGATTACTTATGTGCAGGCCAATGGTTATGGGCCTGCTAATTTGGCGCATATGGTTCTGACCTATTACCCAACGCCTTCGGCAGTTCCCTTGGTGCTGGACAATCTTATCCCTGAAATTAAACCTGCTTCGCAGCGCCCTGATTTGATCCCAGTGTATGCGTTTAACGGGCAAGGGCTTTGGTTGGCGAAAGACCGTAGCAGCGGTAATGCTGCACCGAGGAAAAATAAAATCAGTCTTTGGGATCAATTAAGAGCACGCCAAGGGCGAGAGTTTGATTAACGTCCGCAGATACTCCGCTAGGAGGACGATATGACTTTATTGAAGCAATTGATCTTGTTGATTGTGACCTTGTTTGTATTCCTGTTTTTCGGCACGGTGTATCTGAATGCTGAGAACTCACGCGCCTTTATTGCTGAGCAGTTGGCGACGATTGCACAAGATGCTGCGACTTCGTTGGGCATGCAGCTATCACCACTGATTATGGATAAAAATAATCAGGTTTTGGTCGAGCGCACAGTCGATGCTGTTTTTGATAGTGGTTATTACCGTACGATCCAGATTGCCGATATGGAAGGAAAACTGCTGATCGAACGACATGCTGGAACCCGGGTCAATCAGGTTCCAGAGTGGTTTGTTCGTTTGTTTCCGATTGAAACGCCGGTGGGAGAGTCGCTGATGAGTAGCGGCTGGCAGCAAGCCGGTACGGTCAAAATTGCCGCCAACCCTGGTATTGCTTATGCATCGCTTTGGGCGAGTAGTATCAATGCACTGTACTGGTTTCTGGGTGTCTCGATTCTGACTTTACTGGTCGGTTTGATGGTGCTGCATTATGTGTTGCGGCCATTGCGTGACGTGGAAATGCAGGCGCTGGCGATTTGCAACCGCGAATATCCCGATCCGGCGAAATTACCTTGGACTCTGGATTTGCGAAGTGTTGTACAGGCTATGAATCGCATGACCCAAAAAGTGAAGGAAATGTTTGCCGAGCAGGCTGCCAGTATCGAGCGCATGCGTGCCGAGGCTTATCTGGACAGTTTGACCGGGCTGGCTAATCGGCGTTATTTCGATCTGCGGGTCAAACAATTGATGGATGCTGATGAACCGCTAAGTCATGGTGCTTTGCTCTTTTTGGAAATCAGTCATTTGAAAGAAATCAATGATCAGAAAGGCTTTCGTGTTGTTGATCAGTTATTGCTTGAAGTGGCAACGCTACTCAAAACTGTTCATCCCGATATCGAGCAACATGAAGCATTTTTTGCTCGGATGAGCGGTAATACGTTTGCCGCTTTCTTTGCTGGAATCGATCAGAGTCAGGCCAGGAGCTTGGGCGATACACTGATGCATAAATTGACGACGCTATTTGAGCGCGGAATGACCCCATTTGGCGATGTCGCCCATATTGGTGGCGCCATGTATCACGGTCAAAATATTTCCCAATGGCTCTCGGAAGTGGATTTGGCGCTGCGGAGTGCGCAAAACGAGGGCGCTAATAGCGTACATTTTTACACGCCGGAAGAGGCGCACCGTCATGGTTCGCTGAGTGCTACGCAATGGAAGGGTATATTGCTGGAGGCCTTGAATTCGCAAAGGGTAGAGCTATATACCCAGGTAGTTAATACAGTCGATGACCAACCGATTCATCGTGAAGTCTTTCTCCGTTTGCGCGATGAACTTGGAGAGCAAATTCCTGCCGGATTATTTGTACCCATGGCCAAACGACATGGGCTGATTCAGGAGTTTGACCGGATCGTCATTGCTTTATGTTTGCAAGAGCTGAAAAGAACGCCGGATCTCAAACTGGCCATTAATTTGTTCCCCGCCTCGATTGCGCATCCCGAATTTGTTCAATGGTTATTGGATCAGTTACGTGTTCAACCGGATGTGGCGCAACAACTCTCTTTTGAATTGCCTGAACAGGAGGCTTTGAGTCAGCTCGATGACTTACGTCGCTTTATTGATCAGGTTGGCTCATTGGGTGTTCAAATCGGGCTGGATAATTTTGGCCGCGGGTTTAGTTCATTTACTTATCTGAGCTCATTGAAAGTACATTACCTCAAAGTTGATGGCTCGTTTACGAAAGAAATTGATCAAAGCCGCGAAAATCAGTTTTTCATGGATGCGATTGTGAAAATCGCGCATGGACTGGACTTGCAGGTGATTGCCAAGTCGGTAGAAACCGCGGCAGAAAAACAAATGTTGGAGTCGCTGAGAGTCGATGGCGAGCAGGGCTTTGGTGTTGCAAATATCGAATTGTGGCAGGCCGCCCGAAGTTTGTAGAAACATACCTTGCCTGGTATTGCCTTGCCGGCGTTTATTGATGGGCTGGCTGTGGCTATACCCTTTGTTTTGTTGAAGGGCTTGTTGAGTTGCCGTACGCTGACTGCGTTAGGCTAGCGTGTTCCAGCATGAAAATAAACCGCTGTAACAATTGTTCGCTGTGCACCGAGAGTTGTGAAAATTGGCAGCCAGTTCTGATGGTTCTGATGCCATTGGGTAAGATGATTTCAGTTTGCTGGCCAATATTCAATGTGCAATGAATCGCCCCGACATGTCTTAATTCGATACGACATCCTTTGAGTGTCATGCCTGTCTGCAGCTCAATGTCGGCGCTAAAGCCAATCAAACCAACGCCCCCTAGGCTGACGTCGGCCAGCGCGATAATCGCTTCAATGCCACGGGGTGTATCAATAAAGCAGTCACTGGCGAATGCATGCGGAATCGGTAACCGAAACGTATCTCTGCGTTGCATTATCTCCCCTATGCTGATTGGCCAAATGCAAATGCGCCTTAGCAGGCCATTGGAAAACTACTGCAGAGACTCAAATTCTGCGTTAAAAAATGGCTAAAATCCTCATTTACAGCCTGTAAACTCCGGTTTTCCGCCATTTTTTGCCTTGTCTTTGAGCCTCTCGCTACGTTTTTCAACGGACTGTTAGAACAGCAATTCTTTAATTTCTTCCAATGCTTGAGCATCGCTGTCGACATTGTTGCCACCACCACCCCCAAGTCCGAGCTCGCTATTGGTGCTTGGAAATTCTTGCAGATAATACTCAACAATTGTGCCACGCTCGGTTTCTGAGGTTTTGGTGATAATGCCTTCCGGAACGGCTTTAGGCGCTTCGGGTACATTGCGCAGCGCACTGCTCATAAAATTCACCCAGATTGGCAAGGCGGCGGCACCGCCGGTTTCGCGGGCACCAAGCGAGCGTGGCTGATCAAATCCCATCCAGGTGACGGCAACCAGCTGGGGGTGAAAACCGGCAAACCATGCATCATAGGCATCGTTGGTGGTTCCTGTTTTTCCTGCCAGATCGTTGCGGCCGAGTGCTTTTGCCTTGGTCGCGGTGCCCATTTTGATCACATCTTCCATCATGCTGGTCATGATAAACGCATTGCGTGGATCTAGTGTTCGAGCCGCATTTTTGCCTGCAATTTCAGGCTGTGTCTGAGCAATAATCTTGCCTTTACTGTCTTCGATTCGGTCAATGAAATAAGAGCGAACCCGATAGCCCGTGTTGGCAAAAACCGAATAACCTTCGGCCATTTGCAGTGCCGTGACACTGCCTGCACCGAGCGCCATGGTGAGGTAAGGCGGGTGGTCTTTGGGTGAAAAACCAAAGCGGGTTAAATGTTGCTGCGCATAGTCGGTACCGATGGCTTGCAAAATACGGATCGAGACCATGTTTTTCGATAGCGTCAATGCCTTTCTGACCGGCATCATGCCTGAATAGGTGCCATCGTAATTTTTGGGCTCCCAAACCTGACCATTTGATTGAGCCGGGTCGATGACCAGTGGTGCGTCATTGATTTGTGTGGCAGGTGTAATTCCGCGCTCAAGTGCCGCAGAGTAAATGAATGGCTTAAAGCTTGAGCCCGGTTGGCGCCAAGCTTGGGTGACGTGATTGAAATGATTGTTACTGTAATCAAAGCCACCCACCAGCGCTTGAATCGCTCCTTGTTGGGGGTTGACGGCTACCAAAGCGCCTTCTACTTGCGGAACTTGTGTGATGATCCAGCCTTTGTCGCTTGCCCTGACCCGAATAATGGCACCCGGGCGAATTCGTTTGGCGGGGGCATTTTTTTCAGATAATGCACTGCGAGCAAATTTCAAGCCATCACCCTGGATTGTGATTTGTTCATCGCCCTTGATATAAGCCGTGACGGAATTTTTCGTAAGTTTGGTTACGACGGCAATGCGCAAGTCATCCGCATCCTTGATGCCGCTTAATGCTTCATCAAGCTGTTCTTCGGCCCCGCTGGTCAGCAATGTCGGTTCAATAAACCCTTCTGGGCCGCGGTATCCGTGTCGGGAGTCATAATCGAGTAAGCCTTCGCGCAGCGATTCATAGGCCGCTTGCTGCATTTGACTATTAATGGTGGTAAAAACTTGATAGCCTTCGGTATAAATGGCGTCCTTATAACGCTCATACATCATTTGCCGAACCATCTCGGCAATATACTCGGCATGTACAGGATACTGCTGATTGGAACGAACCACTTTAATGGGTTCGACTTGGGCTTGTTGGTATTCTGTGTCGGTCAGCGTTTTTAATTCGTGCATTCTGCGTAGTACATACATTTGCCGCAGCTTTGCCCGTTTGGGGTTGACAACTGGATTGTAAGCGGATGGGGCTTTAGGCAGGCCAGCCAACATTGCCATTTCTGCGTGACTGAGTGCATTCAGCGGTTTGCCAAAATAAATTTGTGCTGCAGAAGCAAATCCATAGGCACGCTGACCCAGATAAATTTGATTAATATATAACTCTAAAATTTGGTCTTTCGATAAATTGTGCTCTATTTTGAAAGACAGTAGAGCCTCATTAAATTTGCGAGTAAATGTTTTCTCATTGGATAAATAAAAATTCCGTGCGACCTGCATTGTGATTGTACTTGCACCGGATCTGGTTTGCCCTGAGGTCAAATTGCCGATGATCGCACGCATAACGCCTAGATAATCAATTCCGCCGTGTCGGTAAAACCGTTCATCTTCCGCTGCTAGCAGGGCATTAATCATTCCTTTGGGGACTTTGTCGATAGGGGTAAAGGCTCGGCGTTCTTCGCCAAATTCACCGATCAGAATCTTGTCCTGTGTAAAAATGCGCAATGGAACTTTAGGTTTGTAATCGGTTAAGGCTTCGAGCGAGGGAAGCTTGGGGTAGGTTATCGCAACCGCCATCGCAGATAGGCAAATGACAATTAGTGAGAGGCAGATCACTATTGTAAAAATGGCTAAAAATATTTTTTTTGTCATTGCGGTCGTGACGGTTTGTTTATAAAGTTCAAGTCAAGGCACTAATGTACTTGGAATATTGCTTTGTTGCAAAAAGCGTGTGCTGTTAAGTCCTACCTTTACACTGTAAGCCATGCGCTGATAGCATTTTTTGAATTGCATATAAGGGGACTCCTGCGTTGAACCTCGATTTTTTAAAACCTTCAGCTCCACCGCTCATCGGAGTGGATATCAGCGCATCAGCTGTAAAAATGGTCGAGCTGAGTCAAGCGGGGCGCAATTTTAGCTTGGATCGCTATGTCATTGAGCCCTTACCAAAAGATGCAATCACAGATAGCAATATTACCAATCATGATGCTGTCGCAGAGGCGGTTCGCCGAGCTTGGAAGCAATTGGGATGCAATATTAAAAACGTAGCAATCGCATTGCCTGCATCGGCAGTAATTACCAAGAAAATTCTGGTTGCAGCCGGGATGAATGAACGCGATCTTGAAATGCAGGTAGAGACTGAAGCTAATCAATATATCCCCTTTTCTCTGGATGAAGTGAATCTGGATTTTCAGGTCTTGGGCGTTGCCCCCAATAATCCTGACGAAGAAGAAGTTTTGATTGCGGCGGCGAAAAAAACCAAGGTGGATGAGCGCGTTGCAGTGATTGATGACGCCGGTTTGAAAGCCGTGGTGTTGGATGTCGAATCATATGCAACGCAAGCTGCTTTTGAGCTAATGCGCCCCCAGCTACCCAATGCGGGTGAAAATCAAATTGTGGCTGTGGTCGACATTGGTGCCACTGCGATGCATATGAATATTTTCAAAGACGGCCAGTCAATTTATAGCCGCGACCAAGCCTACGCAGGCAATCAGCTAACTCAAGAAATTCAGCGCAAATTTAATATGTCTTCTGAAGAGGCGGAACAAGCCAAACGGCAAGGTGGTTTGCCTGATAATTATGAGCCTGATGTGTTGCAACCTTTTATGGATACCATGGCGCTGGAAATTTCCCGCTCACTACAGTTTTTCTATACCTCAAGTAACTACACCACGGTTGATCATATTCTGCTTGCTGGTGGCTGTAGCGTTATCCATGGTCTTGATGAGGTGGTATCAAGCCGCACTCAGGTTGCCAGTACAATGCGGGCTAATCCATTTTTCAGCATGTCGACGGGTAAAGTGCGTGGCAAGCAAATTCAGCTAGACGCGCCTTCGCTGCTTATTGCGTGCGGTTTGGCTATGCGGAGGTTTGACCCAGTATGATCAGAATTAATCTATTACCTCATCGACAAGAGAAGCGGGTCGCCAAACAAAAACGTTTTGTTGGCATGATGGTGTTCGCTTTTCTTGCCGGCTGTGCAGTTGTGATTGCGGGCTATGTTTTGCTTGGTACTCGCATCGAAGCCCAAAACGCACGCAATGAATTTTTGGCGGCCGAAAATGCCAAGCTGGATAAAGAGATCGCAGAAATCGAGAAGTTGAAGGCAGAAAAACAGGCTTTGCTTGATCGAAAATTGATCGTTGAGCGACTGCAGTCCAATCGCACCGAAACAGTGCACTTAATGGATCAGTTGACGCGCCAAGTGCCGGAAGGCGTGTATTTGAAAGACGTTAAACAGACCAATGAATTACTAGTTCTTGGTGGGTATGCACAATCAAATGCGCGGGTTTCAACTTTAATGCGTAATTTGAATGATTCTGCCGTATTTGAACAGCCTCTGCTGGTTGAGGCGAAGGCAGCTAGCGTGGGTAATCAGCGCCTCTCTGATTTCACATTGAATGTCAAATTGACGCGCGTTGCTGCTGATGCTTCCGCAGTTGTTGCATCGTCTGCTCAGGCAAAGGGGAAAAAATAATGGCAATTACCTTTGATGAGCTCAAGAACCTAGATCCAAAAGATGCGGGCAATTGGCCTATTCCTGTGCAACTGGGGGCGATGGGCGTTTTATTGGCTGCGGTCATTGCTGCTGGAGTGTTTTATTTCTGGCAGCCGCAGTTTGAAGAGCTGGATGTTGGCGTGCAAAAGGAAGAGCAGCTCAAGCAGGAGTTTCTGGATAAGAAAAAGAAAGCTATTAATTTGGAGGCCTATCGCCAGCAACTACTTGAGATCCAGCAATCATTTGGCGCTTTGCTCAAACAGCTGCCAAATAAATCCGAAATGGAAACCTTGCTTACCGAGATTAATCAGGCAGGGGTTGGCCGTGGTTTGTTGTTTGAACTATTCAAGCCTGGTTCTGAGTTAAAAACCGCTGAGTTTGCGGAAATGCCAATTCAAATCAAGGTGACCGGGTCATATCATGACTTGGCCGCGTTTGTTAGTGATGTCGCACAGTTGTCGAGGATCGTTACTTTGAGTGATGTGCAGCTTGCCGCATCAAAAGACTCTGCTGCGTCGAGGGCTCCAGTTGCTAAAGATAAATCGGGTGGATTGCCGGCTCCGAGAGAAGCTGATGTATTGACTATGGAAGCGACGATTAAAACATATCGCGCTCTAGATGAAGTAGAGCAGCAGGCAATCCGTCAGGCTGAGATGGCTGCCCGTAAAAAGAAAAAACAGTAATGTTCTATCGGGAGATTGAATAATGAAAAGATGGATCTTGTTACTGTCGCTGGTGAGCTTGTTGAGCGGTTGTTTCGGTGAAGAAAATAGTGATTTGAAGGCGTGGATGACTGAGCAGTCAGAAGGGTTGCGAGGTCGTGTTGAGCCTTTGCCGGAAGTCAAACCATATGAGCCATTTGCTTATGATGCATTTAACCTGCCGGATCCATTTAGACCTAGCAAAATGGAGTTAGCAAAGAAAGGCGGTAATAGTGGAATCGTTCCTAATACCAATCGTGTCAAGGAAGTGCTTGAAAGCTATGATCTTGAGAAGCTTAGAATGGTGGGGACTTTGCAGCAAGGCAAAGTAATTCAAGCTCTTGTCAAGGCTCCCGATGGTAATTTATATCGTGTCAAGGTTGGTAGTTATATGGGGCAAGATTTTGGCATGGTTACCAGTGTGAGTGAAACAGAAATTGCATTGAAAGAAATCGTCGAAGACAGTGGTGGAGACTGGGTTGAGCGTACGACAACCCTCAGCTTAGATGACTCGGAGCAAAAGAAATGAAAATGACTAAAATACTGAGCTGTTTAACTCAGGCTGCTTTCTTGTTGATTGCTCCCTTTGCGGCGGCTGAAACAGCAAGCATTACTGCAATTGATGTGAGTAATGTGAGCTCCGAAAAGCAGATCGTAAAAATTACCTTCAATGGAACGCCACCTACGCCGACAAGCTTTTCGGTAAACACCCCCCCGCGCATTGCATTTGACTTCGCAGATACAACGAATCAGGCGGGCAAAAGTACGGTGCAGGTTAATGGATCTGCCTTGCGATTGATTAATGTTGCAGAGGGAACAGGGCGAACCCGCTTGGTTTTTAATCTGCAAAAACCGGCATCCTATGAAACCAAAGTTGAAAATAATGCACTATTGATTTCGATTGATGGTGCGGCCTCTGCGCTGGTGGCAAAAAACAGTGCGCCTGTAAGAAGTAATGCCCAATTTGCAGAAAGCAAGGTTACAGGCAAGCGCGAAGGTATTCAGGATATTGATTTTCGTCGTGGCGGGGCTGGTGAAGGTAAAGTCATTATCGATCTGAGTAGTTCCAATGTGGGGATTGATATTCGCCAACAGGGCAAGAAGCTGGTTGTCGAGTTCGCTAAAGTGGCCTTGCCAAAAAATCTGGAACGTAGCCTAGACGTTGCTGATTTTGGTACCCCGATTCAAAAAGTAGATACCTTTGGTCAAGGTGATACTGTAAAAATGCTGATTGAACCCAAGGGTAACTGGGAGTATTCGGCTTATCAGACAGAGAACCGTTTTGTCGTTGAGGTTCGTGATGCCGACGAGGCTAAAGGTAAAACAGCGCAGACTCGTCCAAATTATAAAGGCGAAAAACTGTCGCTTAATTTCCAGAGTGTAGAAATTCGCACTGTATTGCAGGTCATTGCTGAGTTTACGGGTCTGAATATTATTACCAGCGATACTGTTAGCGGCGCTTTAACTTTGAGACTGAAAGATGTTCCTTGGGATCAGGCTTTGGATATTATCCTGCAGGCAAAAGGGCTGGATCAGCGTAAGTCCGGGAATGTGTTGTGGGTTGCCCCACGCGATGAGTTGGCATCCAAAGAGAAGCAAGAGCTTGAATCCAAGAAGCAGATTGCTGAGCTTGAGCCGACACGCACCGAATATTTTTCGCTGAAATATACCAAAGCGGATGATATGAAAAAGGTGCTAACCGATGACAAGCAAAAATTGTTATCTTCGCGTGGCAGTGCCGTGATTGTTCCCCGTACTAATCAGGTTATCGTGCAGGATATCCCATCGAAGCTGGAGCAGATTCGCGAGCTGATTAACAAAACGGATATCCCAGTTCGTCAGGTCATGATTGAAGCCCGAATTGTGGAAGCTGAAGATGGCTTTAGCAAGAATTTGGGGGTGAAGTTCCATGGACTTTATGTCAATGGTGAATTTGGTGCTGGTGGTGCGTTAACGACCAAAGAGACTACAGGCTCCGATGGTTCGAAATATTCAACGCCTGCACTGGCGGGGAATATCCCTTCAGTTAATTTGCCCGCGGCTGCAATTGGTGGTTTTAATCCAGGCTCGATCGCAATGCTGCTGGCGGGCTCTGATGGTTTGCTCGGACTTGAGTTGACCGCACTTGAGCAGGATGGCAAAGGTAAAGTTGTCTCAAGCCCACGACTGGTGACTGCTGATCAGGTTGAGGCCATTATCGAGGATGGTCAGGAGATTCCTTATTCCGAGTCTTCGCAAAATGGCGCGACTTCGATTTCGTTCAAAAAAGCGACGCTATCATTGAAAGTAACGCCACAAATTACACCTGATGGCAATGTATTCATGGACGTTGCCGTGAATAAAGATAGCCGTGGCGAGGCCACAATTAGTGGTCCGGCGATTAACACCAAGCAAATTAAAACCAAAGTCTTGGTGGAAAACGGCGGTACTGTGGTGATCGGCGGCATTTATATTGAAGAAACCAAAAATACAGTGACTCAGGTTCCGATGCTTGGCGATATTCCAGTGGTGGGGAATCTGTTCAAAAATCGTTCAAATCTCAAGCAAAAACGTGAATTGTTGATTTTCCTGACCCCGCGTGTATTGCAGTCGGACTTGACGTTGCGTTAATCACGGCATCGCTAAGCGACGCTGTTTCAAGTAAAATGCCTGGCATGAAAATGCCAGGCAATTTTTTTTTAGTCGGCCTGATGGGGGCTGGCAAAACGACGGTGGGTCGTGCACTTGCAAAAGCAGCGAGCAAGACATTTTATGATTCCGATCATGAAATCGAGGCTAGGACAGGTGCGCGAATTCCGACTATTTTTGAACTCGAAGGTGAGGCAGGATTTCGCGTGCGCGAAGCGGAAGCGATTGCCGAGCTAAGTCAGATGAAAAATATTGTATTGGCCACCGGTGGTGGCGCAGTGCTAAATCCGGCCAATCGTGCGCATTTGCGGCGCAATGGTTATGTGATTTATCTTTGCGCTTCGCCTGAAGAGCTCTATCAGCGCACCTGCCACGATAAAAACCGCCCCTTGCTCCAAACTGCAGATCCAAAAGCCAAACTTGCCGAGTTATATGCAGTTCGTGACCCCTTGTACCGCGAAGTGGCTGATCTGGTGATGGATACCAGCCACCAAAGCGTAAATTCCCTGCTGCAAATCTTGCTCAAAGAACTGGAACGTAAAACATGACCCATGTTGTTCGCGTCGATATAGATCACGCCCCATATGATATTTTGATCGGCAATGACTTGCTGACTGCCGACAATATCGTGCCGTTGTTGCCACAGCCTCGCGTTGCGATTGTGACAAACACAATGATCGCTCCCCTATATCTGGCCGGACTGGTTCAATCGCTGACTGCTCAGGGCGTGGCCTGTCAGCAAATCATTCTGCCCGATGGTGAGAAATACAAAACCTGGGAGTCGCTCAATCTGATTATGGATGCATTGCTGACCGAACGTGCCGAGCGTAAAACGACGCTGATTGCATTAGGTGGCGGTGTCATCGGCGACATGACCGGTTTTGCTGCAGCAATCTATCAGCGTGGCGTTCCTTTTATTCAGATCCCAACAACCTTGCTCGCTCAGGTTGACTCATCGGTCGGCGGCAAAACCGCAATCAATCACCCCCTGGGCAAGAATATGATCGGTGCTTTCTATCAGCCGCGTCTGGTACTGGCTGATCTAGGAAGCCTGAATACACTGCCGGATCGCGAATTCTCGGCCGGAATGGCCGAGGTGATCAAGTACGGTCTTATTGATGACCCCGAGTTCTTGTCATGGCTTGAAGCAAATATTGACGGCATCATGGCACGAGATGAAGCGCTGCTTGCCTATGCGATTGAGCGTTGTTGCCAAAATAAAGCCCGTATTGTTGCTGCCGACGAAAAAGAAACCGGCCTGCGTGCGCTGCTGAATCTGGGTCATACCTTCGGCCATGCGATTGAAGCAGGTCTGGGTTACGGCGCGTGGTTGCATGGCGAGGCCGTTGCCGCCGGCATGGTGCTGGCTGCGCTGGCGTCCCAAGCAATTGGATACCTGAACGAGCAAGACGTTAGCCGCGTGACCCATTTGCTGCAAAAAGCCGGTTTGCCGGTCGTTTCGCCAGCACTGGGTGCAGCCCGATATAAAGCCTTGATGGCGCAAGACAAAAAAGTCGATGCGGGACGGATCAAATTCATCCTGCTACGCCAGCTCGGTGAAGCTTATATTGGTGAGCTGCCCGAATCTGCTATTGATGCGGCGTTGCTGGCGGGTTGCGATAGTGCTGAAGTAGTCGCCAAATAATCCTGCAGCGATATTGTCAAAGCGGTTTTGGCCTTATCGAGTGGTAAGGTCAGGCCGCTTTTTTCTTCGGTACTCAAGGGGCAGACGATCAGTTCGAAAACCTGATCCAGCCGGATATTCTCGGCGCTGATGGCCAAAAACCACTGCCCATCACGGTTTGACTCCACCCAGTCGCGCTCAGCCATTTGCTCCAGCAATAATTGCGTTGCATCAACGCCCAATCCAACCCTTTTGCGCAGCTCATCAATATGCAAGATTTGCGCATTCTGATGTGCCCTGGCCAGTTCGACCAGAATCCGGATCGCCTGCTCAAAACGCGTTCCATGATGCTCGTCCCATTGCCAGCCATCGTTATGCCAGTACGACAAAGTTGCCGATAGCACGGCGCCAGCCAGCACAATCACCCAGCAAACGTACAGCCAGAGCAGGAAGATTGGAAAGCTCGCAAAAGCGCCATAAACCAGTTTATAAGTCCCAAACTGCTTCAAATACAGCGCAAACAGCCATTTCATCAACTCCAGCAAGACCGCGGTAATGGCTGCCGCAGTTAGTGCATGATGTCGTGGAACAAAACAATTGGGTAATGCCAGATACAGCAAGCTTAACGTACTGACTACCAGGATGAGTGGGCCGATTTTGATGAAGTCGACACCAAAGCCGGTTACTCCGGAAAGCCAGTTGGTCAGTGACAGGCTCAGGCCGATTAGCAAAGGCGCCAATGTCAGTGTCGCCCAGTAAGTCAGTGTGCGCGACAGCAGCTTGCGTTGCCGCCGTACGCGCCAGATGTTATTGACTGATTTTTCAATCGTCACCATCAGCAAAATTGCAGTTGCGAGCAAACCGATCATCCCGAATGCGGTCAAGCGGTCTGCGTTATCGGCAAACTGTCGCATATACACGCCAACGACGCGACCGGCGGCATCGGGAACCAGATTGGTAATGATAAAGCTGCGAAATTTGCTGCTAATCCCACTAAACATCGGGAACGCTGAAATGACCGTCAAGGCAATGGTGAACAGCGGCACCACAGCCAGCAGTGTGGTGTAAGTTAGGCTGCCGGCCGTTTCCAGACAACGGTCGGCATACAGCCTGCGGCCAACAAAGCGGGCAAAGCCAATGATTCTACGCCATAGCGGCAAGTTGGAAGTCTCGGACATGATCACGTCTGGGGGTCGGAATGGCCTTATAATACCGCAAACTTTCTACGAGCCTGATAATGACTGAAATACTGGTGTTGTATTACTCCACGCATGGCGCGACGCGGCAAATGGCGCAACTGATTGCGCGTGGCATCGAGTCGGTCAACGACGCCACTGCGCGAATCCGCACCGTGCCGCGCGTCTCGACCGTCTGCGAAGCCAGCGAGCCGACGATTCCTGATGCAGGCGCGCCGTATGTCGAACTCAAAGACTTGCAGGAGTGCGCCGCGCTTGCGCTCGGTAGCCCGACGCGCTTTGGCAATATGGCCGCCCCGATGAAATATTTCTGGGATTCAACGATTGCCGAATGGCTGCAAGGCACCTTGATCGGCAAACCCGCCAGCGTGTTCACCAGCTCGGGCACTTTGCATGGTGGCAATGAATCGACTTTGCTGACGATGATGCTGCCGCTGCTACACCACGGCATGATCATCGTCGGCACGCCGTATTCGGAAAATGCACTGATGTCGACAACGAGTGGCGGAACGCCCTATGGCCCAAGTCATTGGGCAGGCACCGAGTCCAACAAGCCGGTCTCAGATGCCGAGCGTCAGCTCTGCATCGCTACCGGCAAACGGCTGGCCGAAATCGCGTTGAAACTCGCCGGAGACGTGCAATGACATTCAGCCGATTGAGCCCGAAGCAATTGCCCATCTGGCAATGGATCACCGTGGCCTGTGTACTGGCCATGGTATTGCTCACTATGCTATGGGAGTTGTGGCTTTCACCGCTATACCCCGGTGGTTCTTGGCTGGCCGCCAAGGCGCTGATTATGCTGCTGCCACTGCGCGGCCTCTTGCATGGGCGTCGCTATACGTTTCAGTGGTACACGATGTTTGTGCTGCTGTGGCTACTCGAAGGCATCATGCGCGCCTACGCCGAAACCGGCCTTGGTCGCTGGTTGGCGTGCATCCAGATTGCACTGGTTGTTGTGAGCTATATGACGGCGAATCTGTACGCCAAATATTCGAGGCCGAGTATTTTGGCGCAGTATCAAGTGGAGTGAGGTTATGGCTTTTGATCTTGCAGAATCTTTCATTGAGAGGCTGGAGTTGGAGCTCGGCGCGCGCCTTCCAGATTCATTTCGCCAAAGTATGATGGGTGAGAACGGCGGTGGACTTGAGGCTGCTGATGACGTTTGGTTTCAATATCCCATTACCGACACTTCTGATCGAAAACGACTGTCCCGTACCAGCAACCATATCTGGAAAGAAACGCTACGCTATCGGGACTGGAATGCATTTCCAAAAAATGGGCTTGCGATTGCTGACAATGGTTCTGGTGATTGTTTGCTGTTTCTTCTGCAGGGCGATGTGTATATGCCTCAGGTGTACATGTGGCTTCATGAAACGGGTGAGCTTCTTGAGCTGGTTGGCGATTTTTCTGAGCTCAAGCCTGGCTATGGGCAGTGCACCTAATCTCGACTGTATTTACAATACCATCATTGGTATGTGATTGTGAGTCAATATAGTATTGAGCTACATCGATATACCCATAGAAAAGCCCCGCCAGATCAGCGGGGCTTTGTTTTGCTTGGGTCGCTTTAGTGGCTGCTTTGGGTAAAAACAGCATCAAGTCTGACGCGTCGGGCTTGTGGCCCACGGGTAATAAACCCTCACGTCACGCTGGTTCGGGGTAAAAACCAGCGCTCCCGATAAGGCAAAGCTTTAAACCGGCTGCGGGTGAACTCGCTGCGCGTTGCTGGTGATTTTGTTCAGCGCCGAAATATACGCTTTGGCGCTGGCCACAATAATGTCGGTGTCGGCGCCTTGGCCGTTGACGATTTTGCCGTCTTTGGCCAGACGCACCGTCACTTCGCCCTGGCTATCGGTGCCGGCGGTAATTGCATTGACCGAATACAATTGCAACTCGGCGCCGCTGTTGAATAGCGATTCGATGGCCTTGAAAGTCGCGTCAACTGTGCCGTCGCCTTGCGCTGTCGCACGGCGTTCAACACCGGCTTCGGCGATAACCAAATCAGCCTGCGGCGTTTCTCCGGTTTCGGAAACGACTTTCAGCGAAACCAGTTTGTAATGTTCCTGCTCGATTGAAATCAGCTCGTCCGACACCAAGGCGTGCAGGTCTTCGTCGAAAATCTCGCGTTTTTTGTCGGCGAGCGCTTTAAAGCGGGCAAACGCTGCGTTCAGCGCTTCTTCCGAATCAATCTGGATTCCCAATTCGGCCAGTTTGGTTTTGAAAGCATTGCGCCCCGAGAGTTTGCCCAAGCTCAAACGATTCGTGCTCCAGCCGACCGATTCGGCGCTCATGATTTCATACGTTTCGCGGTGTTTCAGTACGCCGTCCTGATGAATGCCTGATTCGTGGGCAAATGCATTGGCGCCGACGATGGCTTTGTTCGGCTGTACCGGATAACCGGTAATCGTCGAAACCAGTTTGCTCGTTGGTACGATCTGCGTTGCGTCGACGCCGCATTCAACGCCAAAAATATCGCGGCGCGTGCGCGTCGCCATGACGATTTCTTCCATCGCGGCATTGCCGGCGCGCTCGCCCAGGCCATTGATCGTGCATTCAACCTGACGTGCGCCGCCCAAAACGGCTGAGAGCGAATTGGCGACGGCCATGCCCAGATCGTTGTGGCAATGCGCGGACCAGATGACTTTGTCGCCGCCCGGCGTTTTGGCGATCAGCTCGCGGAAAAAGGCTTCGGTGCGTTGCGGTACGGCGTAGCCGACGGTGTCGGGTACGTTCAATGTTGTCGCTCCGGCTTCGATGACCGCGCCAAAAATCCGTGCCAGAAAATCGATGTCGCTGCGCAATGCGTCTTCAGCCGAGAATTCGACGTCGTCGGTGTATTCGCGTGCGATCTTGACCGCTTTGACTGCGGCTTCGACGACCTGATCCGGGCTCATCCGCAGCTTGTGCTCCATATGGATAGCACTGGTCGCGATGAAAGTGTGAATACGGCCGCGTTTGGCGTCCTTGATCGCTTCGCCTGCGGTGCGCACATCGCGTTCGTTGGCGCGTGCTAGTGAGCAGACGGTGCTGTTTTCGATAATGCCGGCGATGGTTTTGATCGCGTCAAAATCGCCGGGGCTGGCGGCGGCAAAGCCGGCTTCGATGACGTCGACGCCGAGTTTTTCGAGCTGACGTGCGATGCGGATTTTTTCTTCTTTGGTCATCGATGCGCCGGGCGACTGTTCGCCATCGCGCAAGGTGGTATCAAAAATGACCAAACGGTTGTTGTTGCGATCGCTCATGCTGCTCTCCTGAATGGAATGTGCTTGATCGGGCGGGGCGGATTGCGCACCACTCATATAGTTTTGGATATTGAAACTGCGGCCTTGGCTTGTGGCCAACTGAGCCAACTTGTCCACCTGGGTGAGGGGCAAACTGCCGCGTTCACGCCATTTGTAAATTGCTGCACGGGACACCGGTTCATCCGGAAAAGCAGTATTGAGCTGCTCAGCCAGTGTGCTTGGTCCACCAAAATCGGCAATCAGACGGTCGATGTCTAATGACACGGCGCGCTCCTTTGTGTTGATGGTTTAGATTAAGTTTATTTAGACTAAGTGTCAAATAATTTGGGCGAAAAAATAGCGCAAATTTGATTTTGCGCTATTTTCGCTGCCTGAGGTGCGAGAATTGGACTAATTGTCTAATTTCTTGGCGGCGACGGGCTGTTTTTTGATGAGTCGCCAGAACCAGTACAAATAACCCGAAGCGGCGTAACAAATAAAGAAGCTAAACAACACCAGCGCCGGGCGCGAAGCGCCGATGACCAGAATCAGTGTGGCAACGAGCAAGGAAACAAAAGGTACTGTTTTGCGCATATGCAGCTCTTTGAAGCTCCAGTACGGCACATTCGACACCATCGTCAATCCGGCAAAAAGCGTAAACAGTAGCGCCACATGTGGCAGTAATTCACTCAGAAATGACAAATCTTCATGATATTCAGTGTTGATCCAGACCAGCCCGGCAACGAGCGCTGCGGCGGCAGGGCTGGGCAAGCCTTGGAAGAAACGCTTGTCGACGACGGCGATATTGGTGTTAAAGCGCGCCAGCCGCAATGCAGCGCCAGCGCAGTAAATAAACGCCACGGCCCAGCCCAGTTTGCCAAAGCTCGACAGTCCCCACGAATACATCACCAGCGCGGGAGCGACGCCGAACGACACCATGTCGGACAAACTATCGAACTGCGCGCCAAATTCGGATTGGGTATGCGTCATGCGTGCCACACGGCCATCGAGCCCGTCCAGAATCATCGAGGCGAAAATAGCCAGTGCAGCGTGCTCGAACTTGCCATTCATGGCCTGGACAATGGCGTAGAAACCGCCAAACAGTGCGGCCAGCGTGAACAGATTGGGCAGCAGGTAAATGCCTTGGCGACGCAGATTGAGTGGTGGTTTCGGATTGAGCGGCATGGCGATTCCGTATACAGCGATTGGGAAGAGGTATTGATTGTAACTGACGTGCGCACAGCCCAACAGTCGCTGGCTGCGAAAAACCTGCTGCACTGCAAAAGTACCCAAATCAATGCGATGAATTCTGACGTCGTTTCGGCATAACAGTCGGTCTGATCGGCTATAATCGTCGGTTTGATTGAATTCGGGGTTGGTTGTGTCTGATCGTCTCTTTGTTATGCTCCAACACCTCTTGCCCAAGCAGGCGATTACGCAGCTGTTCGGGGCTTTTGCCGGTCTGCGTGCCGGTCAGTGGACGACCGTGGTGATCCGCTGGTTTATCGGCAAATACCAAGTCAATATGAGCGAGGCGGCCAATCCTGATCCGGCGGCTTACCTGACGTTTAACGAATTTTTTACCCGCGAACTCAAGGCAGGCGCGCGCCCATTGGCTGATGCTGCGCTGGTTTGTCCGGTCGACGGCGCGATCAGCCAGTTGGGCAAAATCGACAAAGACCAGATTTTTCAGGCCAAAGGCAAATCATTTAGCACGACCGCACTGCTCGGTGGCGATGCCGCGCTGGCGCAGCAATTTGAAAATGGCCAGTTTGCAACGATTTACCTCAGCCCCAAAGATTACCATCGCATCCACATGCCGTGCGATGGCCGGCTGATCGAGATGATTTATGTGCCGGGCGAATTGTTTTCAGTGAATCCGGCCACAGCACGCGGCGTTGATGGCCTGTTTGCGCGCAACGAGCGCGTGGTGTGCATGTTCGAGTCGGAATTTGGCAACTTTGCTTTGGTGCTGGTCGGCGCGACCATTGTCGGCAGTATGGCGACGGTCTGGCATGGCGTCGTCAACCCGCCGCGCAGTCGTTCGGTATGGCGCAAGGATTATCGCGATCAGGATATCCGTCTCGCCAAAGGCGCCGAGATGGGGCGTTTTCTGCTCGGCTCGACCGTGGTCTTGCTCTATCCGCAGGGCACGCCGGCCTTCAATCCTGCCTGGCAGGCTGCCAGTCCGGTACGGCTCGGTGAGCTGATGGCTGCTTGATGGGTATATGGCTGTGGATTGCAGCCATATTTGATTGCAGGCCTATACCGTGCCAGGTATTTCAAAGCGAGATGGTTGCGGCAGTAATTGCTGCAATACTTGTTCGACGGCTTGCAGTCTGGGGTCATGATCCGGACAGTCGTCACAGGTGTCGTTGATGCAGAAAAAGGGCAGTGCGCCAAACTGGCTGCGCAATGCGGCAAATTGCTGTTCTGCCTCGGTGTCGCAGCTGCTGATATACAGCGCCTGCTGTTGATGCGCTGTGGCGTAACCCTTGCAAATCATCCAGCGCAGCAGCAGATCCGAAATAATCGGCGGAATCTGCCAGCTGCGAAATGTCGTACTGCGAACCGCAGCAAATAATTCGGCCGCTTCACTTTCCAGTTCTGCCATTACACTTTTCAGCAGCGCGCGCGGCGAGTGTGCACACAGCCATGGGCGATGTTGATAATTAGAAAACTGCCGACCCAGCCAGTGTTTTGACAGTATCGAAGCATTGACCAGCGCGGTTTCATTCGGCTGGATTTCATTGTGCTCAGGCGCAGCTTGCGTATCAAAAAACACCGGCAGACTTTCCGGTTTAAACCAGTCTGTGAGGCAAACGGGTGCGCCAAAGAAAATATCGTCGTTCAGATAAATAAAGCGCTCGGACAGCTTGGGAATATGGTGCAGGTACGACTCGATATGTCCGGCATCAAAAACAGGGAGTGCGTGCTCGGGAATCAGCTCTGCATGGTCGATCAGCGTCACGCCGGGATGATCGTTCAGCCATGCCGGTTTTTGCGCGTCGGTGACGATATAAATCTGCCCATGATCGGGAAAAAATCGCTCGAGCGCGCGCAGGTTATAGCGCAGTTCGCCATTGTCGCGATAACGCCCGGCGACATTGCCATACTGCGCCAGCTCGCTAGGATCGAGCTTTTGTTGCTGCGCACCCTGACGTTTGCGCTGCCAGACCGGATCTGCGCCGTTGACCCATAAATAGACAATATCGACTTTATCCACGCATTTCATCCTGAGATTCAAGCTGTAAAAAAAACCGGCAAAAAGCCGGTTTTCTTTTAACTATCGTTTAGCGAGCGAAACGCGATTGGGCGAGGAGCTAGGCTCGACGTGTACGTCAAGTACACGAGAGCCGCAGCGACAAAGCATCAATCGCGTTGCAGCCGCTAAAAATTAGTTTTTAGTTTGATCGACGATCTTGTTCGCTTGAATCCAAGGCATCATCGCACGCAATTTCGCGCCTACGACTTCGATGCCGTGTGCTGCGTTGTTGCGACGAGCAGCAGTCATTGAAGCGTAGTTAGTTTGGCCTTCCAAGATGAATTGTTTAGCGTATTCACCAGTCTGGATGTCTTTCAACGCTTGACGCATTGCTTTGCGAGATTCTTCGTTGATCACGCGTGGGCCAGTCACATACTCACCGTATTCAGCGTTGTTAGAGATCGAGTAGTTCATGTTCGCGATACCGCCTTCGAACATCAAGTCAACGATCAGTTTCAATTCGTGCAAGCACTCGAAGTACGCCATTTCTGGTTCGTAACCAGCTTCAACCAAAGTCTCGAAGCCCATTTTCACCAATTCAACCGCGCCACCGCACAATACCGCTTGTTCGCCGAACAAGTCAGTTTCGGTTTCGTCTTTGAATGTGGTTTCGATGATACCAGTGCGGCCGCCGCCCACGCCCCAAGCGTATGACAGAGCAACTTCTTTCGCGTTGCCAGTTGCGTTTTGGTAGATCGCTACCAAGTCAGGAACGCCGCCGCCACGTACGAATTCTGAACGTACAGTGTGGCCAGGTGCTTTAGGCGCAACCATGATTACGTCGAGGTCTTTGCGTGGCACAACTTGGTTGTAATGAATTGCGAAGCCGTGAGCGAAAGCCAAAGTCGCACCTTGCTTGATGTTTGGCTCGATTTCTTCTTTGTACAGTTTTGACTGGAATTCGTCCGGAGTCAGGATCATCACAACGTCAGCAGCAGCAACGGCAGTTTTAACGTCAGTCACTTTCAGGCCGTGAGCTTCTGCTTTTTTTACAGTGGCTGAGCCAGCGCGCAGACCAACAGTGACATCAACGCCAGAGTCTTTCAGGTTACAAGCGTGAGCGTGGCCTTGTGAGCCGTAACCGATGATGGCTACTTTTTTGCCTTTGATGATCGCTGGGTTGGTGTCTTTATCGTAGTAAACGTTCAGTGCCATGATGTATTTCCTAATTAAAATGAGTAAGGTAAAAGTTCCCTCGCTGCGTTGCTTCGCCTTGCCGTACTCTGTGTACTGTCTTCGGCTATGCGCCTTGCGTGGAAACTTTTAATTGGTTTCTAATGGGTATTGCTCTGCAGGTCTTGCCTGTGCTGTTTTACAGGCAAATACCCCGCTTAAAGTTTCAGAATCCGTTCGCCACGGCCGATGCCAGAGGCGCCGGTGCGGACAGTTTCCAGAATTGCAGCCTGATCCAGCGCCTTGATAAAGGCGTCGAGTTTTTCACCCGTGCCGGTCAATTCGATGGTGTAGCTTTTCTCGGTCACATCGATGATGCGGCCACGGAAAATATCCGCCATCCGTTTCATTTCGTCGCGATCTTTGCCGGTAGCACGCACTTTGATCAGCATCAGTTCGCGCTCGATATGATCGGCCTCGTTCAGGTCGATCACTTTCACCACTTCGATCAGCTTGTTGAGCTGCTTGGTGATTTGCTCGATCACATCGTCCGAGCCGTGCGTGACAATGGTCATCCGGCTCATCGTTGGATCTTCGGTGGTTTGCACCGTCAAAGAATCAATATTGTAACCGCGGGCTGAAAACAGACCCGTTACGCGCGACAGCGCGCCGGCTTCGTTTTCAATCAGGACAGACAAAATATGACGCATGATTCATCTCTCCTTAGCAAAGATTGCCGTAGTCACGGTTGTTTTCAAACGGCACCAGCTGCATGTTTTGCATATGCGGCGGCAAGTCCATCTGGTTCAGGCCTTTGCCGTTCTGGATCATCGGGAACACATTGGCTTTCGGATTGGTCAGAAAATCCATGAATACCAGACGCTCTTTCATTGCAAACGCTTCGCGCAGCGCCGGCTCAACGTCGGCGGGTTTGCTGATCTGCATGCCAACGTGGCCATACGCTTCGGCCAGTTTGACAAAATCAGGCAGCGCATCAACGTACGACTCGGAATAACGCGTGCCGTAGAAGAATTCTTGCCACTGGCGCACCATGCCCAGATAACCGTTGTTCAGGTTAATAATTTTGACCGGCGTGTGGTACTGCTTGCACGTCGACAATTCCTGAATATTCATCTGGATCGAGCCGTCGCCGGTAATACACGCCACGGTCGCGTCCGGGTTGGCCAGTTGCGCGCCCATTGCAGCTGGCAGGCCAAAGCCCATCGTTCCCAGACCGCCTGAGTTGATCCATTGGCGCGGACGATTGAACGGATGGTATTGCGCGGTATACATCTGGTGCTGGCCGACGTCGGAAGTAATGATGGCGCTGCCACCGGTCACTTCGTACAGCTTTTGCATCACAAATTGCGGCTGGATGATTTCGTCGTCCTGCGCGTACCAGAGACTGTTAGGTTTGCGCCAGTCGTTGATCTGATCCCACCAGGCGTTCAGTGCTTTCTCGCTTGGACGGATATTGCCTTCTTTCAATACGGCGATCAGGTCTTTCAGTACTTCTTTGACGTCGCCAACGATAGGCACGTCAACTTTGACGCGTTTGGCAATCGACGATGGGTCGATGTCGATTTGAACGATGCGTTTCGTTTGCGACAAGAATTGTGCCGGATTCGAAATCACGCGGTCGTCAAAGCGTGCGCCGATCGCGATAATCGTATCGGCGTATTGCATCGCCATATTGGCTTCGTAAGTGCCGTGCATGCCGAGCATGCCGACAAACAGCGGGTCCGATCCCGGATACGCGCCCAAGCCCATCAAGGTATTGGTGCAAGGCACGTTCAGCATGCGAACCAGCTCGGTGACTTCAGCTGACGCATTGCCCAGTACCGCGCCGCCGCCGACGTAAATGTACGGGCGTTTCGCTTCAGCGAGCAGGGCTGCGGCTTTCTTGATCTGACCCGGATGGCCTTTGACTGGCGGATTGTAGCTGCGGATCGACACCGATTTCGGATAGTCAAAAACCGCTTTGGCTTGTGTCACGTCTTTAGGCACGTCAATGACAACCGGGCCGGGACGGCCTGTCGTTGCAATATGGAAAGCCTTTTTGACGGTCGTTGCCAGATCCTTGATGTCTTTGACCAAGAAGTTGTGCTTCACGATAGGACGTGAACAGCCGACCATGTCGACTTCCTGGAATGCATCCGAACCAATCGCAGGTGTACCGACCTGGCCGGAAATCACGACCATCGGGATCGAGTCCATAAACGCTGTCGCAATGCCGGTTAAGGCATTGGTCGCGCCCGGGCCCGAAGTCACCAGCGCAACGCCGATTTTTTCCGAAGAGCGTGAATAAGCATCAGCAGCGTGAACGGCAGCTTGTTCGTGACGAACGAGAACGTGTTTGAATTTGTGTTGCTTGAAAATCGCATCATAGATTTCCAAGACCGCGCCGCCCGGGTAGCCGAAAACGAATTCAACGTTTTCTTCCGCAAGGCATCGCGCGAGTATTTCTGCGCCCGAAATTTCCATCGGTGTGAGTCCTGAGTCAATGTTGATCGGTTCCCCAGCTTGCCTCGGGCAATCTGGAGTCCCCCGCACGGCAATGCGAGGGTGGGTTGTATCAACCCGCTTGGGCTTTTGTTGACGTGCATTTTTTGTGAAAACGCAGATCAGAAAAACCGTAGTACCGAGCTTGGTCGCCATTTACCAACTTTTGGTCGGTATTGATACGTGTGGTGATGCGTTGGCGCAAGCGAAACGGTGCTGGGCGCGACGCTTAACGTCATCGCACAGCTTGGTGTGACTTGGTGTAGGGCGCTAAAGTTACCCGAAGGCGTGTGAATTGGCAAGTTTTTCTAGCCGTTTATCGCCGCGTTTGCTAGTATCAATCCCCTGTTTTTGCAGTGTATTTCACGCGGTTTCGGATTGAGTCGAATAGGGAAGCGAAGATTTGAAAGCGCAAGCCGAACTGGATCAGTTTCTCGCCCAAGTCGAGCAGCGGGCGTGGCGACAAGCCTGGATCGCGCTACGCGACCGAGATGCTGCGCTCGATGTCGTGCAAGATGCGATGCTTAAGCTCTCGATGCATTATGTCGATCATGACAGTAGCGAATGGCCGCTGCTGTTTCAGCGCATTTTGCAAAACACCATCCGCGATGCGCTGCGACGGCAAAAGGTGAGGCGCTTCTGGGTCAGCCTGTTCTCCAGTCGCGGCGATGAAGCCGAGGACGATCCGCTCGAATATATCGCCGACGACAGCGATTTTGGCGCTGACGCCGTGACATTGCTGATCCGCCAGCAATCGGTCGAACGGATCGAAATCGCCCTGTCGCAATTGCCGGCACGTCAACGCGAAGCCTTCCTGCTGCGTTATTGGGAAGAGATGGACGTCGCGCAAACCGCGCAAATCATGGGCTGTTCGGAAGGCTCGGTCAAAACACACTGTTCGCGCGCCTGCCATGCGCTGGCAAAATACTTACAAGGGGCTGGTGATGAAAAATGATCTGCACACGCCGGATCAGCAGGGACAGCAACTGGCTCGTCTGCTCAAGCAGGCCCAGCCCTATGCCACTGTTCGTCGCGAATTGCTCGCGGCGCGGCAAAGGGCGATGCTGACGCAAAGTCGACCGGCATACGGCTCGGTGCTGATCTGGGCGCAGCAATATCGTGTCTGGCTGATTGGTCTGGCTTTGCTGATCGCGCTGCTCGGCTGGCAACGCGTGCAACAAACCGCAGCCTATAACGGCGCGGTCACCGAACAATGGGTCGACGAAGTGCTGTATGACAGCCTGGACAATGAATAAAAGGTAAGCCGATTTTGAGCAACACAGAAACCGCAGTCGAAAAACATCTGGGCAACGCAACATTGGGGCGACGCTTGCTCGCCTTGCCGTATGAAATCTTGTTGCTGGTCGCGCTATTGCTGATTGCCGGCGGGCTGTTTCAAGGAATGGTACAACTCTTGACGGGTATAGCTCCGGAGCAATTGTCCAGCCTACTCTGGGCGAGAATACTGAATGGGGTATGGTTGTTGCTGGTCGCTTTTGCCTATTTTGGCTGGAGCTGGACGCGCGGTCAGACGCTGGCGATGCTGACCTGGCGGATGCGCATCGCGCCGCTGGCGGGCGAATTGAGCTGGCGTACAGCAGCGATCCGTTTTGCGGTTGCCAGCGCTTTCTATGTACCGCTGACTCCACTGTGGGTACTTGCGCTGCACCAGCCGCACATCAAGGTCTGGGCGTGGTTTGGTACCGTCTGGTTTTGCGTGCCGTGGCTCTATGTCTGGTTTGACGCCGACAAACAACTTCTGCACGACCGCATCGCTGGAACGCGGATCGTGAATAGCCCGAAGAAGAAATAAAAAAAGCCGCGAGATTCGCGGCTTTGTTGTTTTGTGCTATTCACCTGTAGCGACATGCTTTTTGTGAGAGTTTCTAATTAGTCTACCTTCTTTCATTAATAAACCAATGATGCTGTAGCTCAGATAGTCTTTTGAGCCGCCGCCATAGTCTGACTGTAGCCCTAAATATTTCGCCGCATCTGAGTTAGATATTCCATTCAGATTGGCTTTTGCAAGCGCCATCACCGCAGATTTAAGTAACTCTAATGCCATTTGTGATTTTTCATAG
Source organism: Chitinibacter sp. S2-10 (assembly GCF_046530675.1). GTDB lineage: Bacteria > Pseudomonadota > Gammaproteobacteria > Burkholderiales > Chitinibacteraceae > Chitinibacter. The sequence goes on from NZ_CP172558.1 coordinate 1,529,131, forward strand.
CAACCATCTGGAATGTTTAGTTTTATTTGTCTGCTTATGTTGTCAGGATTCGGCTTTACCTTATTGGTGAGCATGCCACCTTGTGAACGGATGCCAAATGCTGAAATTAGCTCAGCTTCAATCTTTAGTGCTTGTTGTTCGGTAAGATTGTCGGAAATGATGGTGTGAATGACTTTCTGGTTGGACTCCAAAATTCCTTTAATTACATTGCCTTTTTCGGAGTCATCAATGTTAATTTGATGCTCCCACGCACGATTGCCAGTGCCTTTACCAATATAAAACGGTTTGGCGGGCTTGCTTCTTGGATCTTTTAGGGCATAAACGTAAAACGGATTTTGAGCCATTTCCGGTGTTCTTTATTGAGTGATTTAAATCGTGAAATTATTCGGCTGACTTTCTATGATAGTGAGCTAATAAACCTGCTAACACCCCAGCCCACGCCAAAATCACCAGCCAGTCCCCCCAAATCTGATACGGCGTCGTGCCAATGCGGTGCTGGATTTGTCCTTCGAGCGCGCCGCGCGTTTGCGGGGGCAGGGCGGCGATGATTTGACCCTTGTTGTCGATGATCGCCGTTTTGCCGGTGTTGGTCGCGCGGATTAAATAGCGGCCGTTTTCGAGTGCGCGCGCTTGCGCCATTTCGGCGTGTTCTTCGGCGGCCCACGAGCCGTCGAACCAGGCCATATTGGTCAGGTTAACGAGCAGCGTCGCGTTGACGGCGTTGCGGCGGATTTCGTTGCCGAAGGCGTCTTCATAGCAGATGTTTGCGGCGATTTTGCCGCCGGCCATTGCAAATGGCGGCTGAACCGGCTCGCCGCGCGATAGGCCGATCAGCGGCATTTTCAAAAATTGATAAATCGGCCCGAAAACCTGAGGCAGTGGAATGTATTCGCCAAAGGGCACCAGATGCTGCTTGGCGTACGGTGTGCGCTGCGGATTGGCGAGGTCGACCGCTGCGTTAAAGTAGCGCTCGCCGTCGCTGGTCGCCGCCCCGAGTATCATTGCCGCATTTTTCTGCGTCATGATTTGCCGCATTTCGTCCAGATACCAGGCCGGAATCATTTCCAGTAAGGACGGAATGGCGGTTTCCGGAAAAACAATCAATTGCCCCTGCGCTTGCCGAGCCAGCTTTAAGTAGCTTTGCAGGCTGTCGTTATAACTGGTCTGGTTCCATTTGATCGATTGCTCAATATTGCCCTGTAATAGACTGACCTTGATTGGCGCCCCTTGCGGGGTCGTCCAGTCGATTTGCTTAAGCAGTGCGCTGCTGCTGATCAGTGCAAAAGCCAGCGTTAGTCCGAGACGCTTGTTGTGGATAAAGCTGGCCACATTCAGGCAGAGTAAAAAGCCGACACCGTAGCTGCCGACTATGGGGTATAGCCCGCCAAGGCTTGCTAGCTGTGATCCACCGACCGATGCCCATGGGAAACCGGTAAAAATCCAGCCACGTATCCATTCAAAAATCATAAACAGCGTCGGTGCGAGCAGTGCGTAGCGCAGACTGTCATTGCAGCGCCATTTTCGGGTGAATAGCGCGGCGAGCATCGGGAAACACGCCAGAAACAGTGCAAAAGCAAACGTGCTGCCTGCGGCCATCCAGACCGGCATACCGCCATGGGTATGCAGGCTGATGTAAATCCAGCTGGCGTTTGCACAGAAATACCCCAGTCCCCATGCCAGGCCATTGATTGCGGCCCAGCGACCGCTGCTCGCCTGCCGGATGCCGAGAAAAAATACCCACAGGCAAACTGGCATCAGCCAGAATTGCGACACCGGCGCAAAGGCGAGCACGCTGATGCTGCCTGCGAGGGTTTGAACGAGAATTTGCTGGGGGCGGGTAAGGGTCATGTCCGGATAGTACTTTGCTGGCATTGAGCCGGCGAGAAAATTAAACCTGATTAGGTGGCAATCTCAGCTTCATTTGTAGGAGCGGCTTGAGCCGCGAATATTGGCATGATTTACATTGCTTTCGCGGCTCAAGCCGCTCCTACGAAATGCTTTTTTATTAGTGCTGAGGTGTCTACCTAATCAGGAAATTAAAACAGGCTGTATGTGGCTCGCCAAAGAGCGATGTGCCAGATACAGCCTGCCAGTGACAAGGTCAGGGTGGTCTATTCGGTTTCGTGCCGTTCCAGATGCTCGTCAATCTGCACCGAATACACTCGGCGGCTGTCGGCGCGCAACACGAGGAAGTGATAGCCGTCGATTACAATTTCTTCGCCGCGTTTGGGTACGCAGCCAAAGGCCATCGTGACTAGTCCGGCGACGGTATCGACGTCCTTGTCGCTGAAATGGCTGCCGATTTCGGTGTTCAGATCGGCAATTTCGGTTTCGCCTTTGACGCGCCAGTTGCCACGCCGATCAGGAACGATATTGTCTTCGGTATCGTCTTCGTCGTATTCGTCTTCGATATCGCCGACGATTTGCTCGATCACGTCTTCAATTGTCACCAGACCCGCCACGCCGCCGTACTCATCGACGACAATCGCCATATGGTTGCGATTATTGCGAAAATCCTTGAGTAGCACGTTCAGGCGTTTGGCTTCGGGGATGTAGACAACGGGACGGAGCAAGTCGCGGACATTAAATTCGACGTCTTCGGCGTAGTAGCGCAGCAGGTCCTTGGCGAGCAAAATGCCGACCACGCTGTCTTTGCTACCGTCTACCACCGGAAAGCGCGAGTGCGCAGTGTCGATGACGCGGGGGATAAATTCGGCGGGCGTGTCGTTGATGTCGATGACGTCCATTTGCGAGCGCGGCACCATCACATCGCGCACCTGCATGTCGCCGACATTGAGCACGCCCTCGATCATGCCCAGCGCATCGGCGTCGAGCAGGTGGCGCTCGAAGGCTGAATGCATGATTTCAACCAGTTCGCCGCGGTTTTCCGGCTCCCGTAACAGGAAATGGGTGAGTCGCTCAAGCCAGTTTTGCTTGGGACTCGGGGACGGTACGTCGTCCATAGTTGGAGATATTCCTTGGTAATTGAAGAGGGTGAGTCTGTGTGTCGTAGGAGCGGCTTTAGCCGCGAAAGTGTTTGTAGCGAAATCTTCGCGGCTAAAGCCGCTCCTACTCTTTCTCGCTCAGATAGGGATCATCATAACCCAAAGACATGACAATTTGCGTTTCTAAGCTTTCCATTGTCTCGGCTTCGTCGTCTTCAATATGGTCGAAACCCTGCAAATGCAGCGCGCCATGAACGACCAGATGGCAATAATGTGCCAGCAGTGGTTTACCCTGTTCCAGCGCCTCGCGCTCGATCACGCTGCCGCAAAAAACCAGATCACCCATCAGCGGCAGGCCATCGATCTGTGGCATATCTTCGTCGTAGGTAAACGTCAGCACATTGGTCGCGTAGTCTTTCTGGCGAAATTCGCGATTGAGCGTCTGGCCTTCCTCGGCATCGACAAAGCGCAATGTAATTTGCGCCATTTCCACCTGTGCGCCGAGTGCCGCGCGTAGCCATTCTTTGAGTAGTTTTTTGCGCGGAATGGGGCTGAGGGCGCTTTCGTTCTGGATACTGATTTCGATGTTCTTGGACATAAATGGCTTGTGTGTGATGACTCAGGATTTCTTTTCTGCGCGCAGGCGCTTTAACTCGGTGTTTAACCAGTTTTTGGCGCTTTGCTCGGCCGTTTTCGGGCATTGCACGGTATAGGGCTTGCCGGTGAGGTAGCTTTTGCTGGCGACTTCGTTGACGAAATCTTCGCTGCTGCTGATTTTGCTTTTCGCCTTGCCGTATTTCATGCCCAGATGCTCTTGTGCTTCTTTGGCGCTATAGCTTGTTCCGCTGCGAATAAATGTGCATTGCGATTGGCCAACAAAATTCAATAATTGCTGCACTTCGGCGTCGGCTTGCGGCGTGATGGCCTGCGCGGGTAGAGCGCAGATCAGTAATAGTCCGGGCAGCGCGCTGGCGAGCAGGCCAGGCAGAGTCAATTTCGGCATGCTTATTCCTTTTTTAGCGCCTGCTCGCGCTCTGCTTCCTGCCGTGCTTTGCGGGCTGCGGCTTCTTCATCGCGTTTTTTGGTCGCTTTTTCGTAGGCGTTGACGATTTTTTGCACTAGCGGGTGACGCACGACGTCTTCACTGGTGAAATGATGAATCCCAATCCCGCGTACGCCCTGCAGCACTTCTTGTGCATCGACCAGACCCGACTTCATGTGCTTGGGCAAATCGACCTGAGTCGGATCGCCGGTGATCACCGCTTTGCTGCCAAAACCGATCCGCGTCAAAAACATTTTCATCTGTTCGGGCGTGCTGTTTTGCGCCTCGTCCAGAATAATAAAGCTGTGGTTCAGCGTACGGCCACGCATAAAGGCCAGCGGTGCGATTTCGATAATGCCTTTCTCAAACAAGCGCGTGACATGATCAAAACCGAGCAAGTCATACAGCGCGTCGTACAGCGGGCGCAGGTAGGGGTCGACCTTTTGCGTTAAATCGCCGGGCAAAAAGCCGAGCTTCTCACCTGCTTCCACTGCAGGGCGAACCAGAATCAATCTTTTGACGGTATCTCGCTCTAAGGCATCAACGGCGCTGGCTACAGCCAGATACGTCTTACCGGTACCCGCTGGGCCGATGCCGAAAGTGATGTCGTTATCTTGAATTGCTTTCAGATAAACATTCTGCCCAGGTGTGCGGCCACGCAAATCGGCACGGCGCGTGCGCAGTACCGGCGTATCGACATCAGATTGCGCTTCTTCTGGGCCGCGAATAATTTCAATTAGGCCGAGCTGAATATCGTCAACTTCCAGCTCTTTGCGCACCGCTTCGTTGTAAAAGTATTCGAGCGCATCGAGCGCCTGATTGACGACCTTTGTGCGGCCAGCGACTTTGAAATGCTCGTTACGGCGCGAAATCGTTACATCAAGCGCGTTTTCGATTTGTTTCAGATTCTCGTCGAGCGGCCCGCACAGATTGGCAAGGCGGGTGTTGTCGATGGGGGTGAAGGCGAGGGTATCGGTATGCAAGGTATTTCCTGTTTCGGTTTGCAGGCTATACCCTGCAATGTGCTTAATAATGATAACGGCACTGCAAGATAATCAGCGTTTCGTTTTCGACGGTGTAAACCAGTCTGTGCTCATCGCTGATTCGTCGCGACCAGTAACCGGCCAGATTGTGTCGCAGCGCTTCGGGTTTGCCGATGCCATGAAATGGTTCACGCTGTATTTCTTTGATGAGCTGATTGATGCGTTTGAGCAAGGTTTTGTCGTTTTGCTGAAACCACAAATAGTCTTCCCAGCCGGTGCTCATGAACTTGATTTGCATCAGTGGCTCTTTAATCGGCGTCAATCAGTTCGTGAATTTCACCTGCACCTTGGCGGTGTTCGGCAATGGCCTGCAACAAGCGCTGTGCATTGGCGGGGGAGCGTAAGAGGTGGGCGGTTTCTTCGATGGCATTGTATTCGGTCAGCGACATCAGCACCGCAGGCTCACCCGTCTGGCGCGTAATCAAAATCGGTGAACGATCTTCGTTCACCTTATTGAGTACGTCGGCCAAATGCTGACGGGTGTAGCTGTAAGTCATTGCTTCCATGGCGAATCTCCATTGTTTTGAAGTTGTACAAATACTAGCACAATGAAGATTCGTAAAGCAAGGTAGGTCTTATTCGTCCACAATCACCAGCTCACCGCCAAGTGTATGCGGGAACACTTTGGTGATCCGCACATTGACCATTTGATTGATCAGGCGCGGGTTGCCGGGGAAGTTGACGATGCGGTTATTGTCGGTACGGCCAGCCAGCTCGTTGCTGTCTTTTTTCGAGATTTTCTCGACGATCACACGCTGTACTGTGCCGAGCATTTCCTGATTAATTTCAGACGCAAACTCTTCAATCCGCGCTTGTAGGCGTTTCAGGCGCGCCAATTTGACTTCTTCCGGCACATCGTCGCCCAAATCGGCGGCGGGCGTACCTGGGCGGCGGCTGTAAACAAAGCTAAAGCTCGCGTCAAAGCGCACGTCTTCGATCAGCTTCATCGTGCGCTCGAAGTCTTCTTCGGTTTCGCCGGGGAAACCGACGATAAAGTCGCTCGACATGCAAATATCAGGGCGCGCTTCGCGCAGTTTGCGGATCAGTGATTTGTATTCCAGCGTCGTATAGCCGCGCTTCATATTCACCAAAACGCGATCCGAGCCGGCTTGCACTGGCAAGTGCAAGTGCGATACCAATTTCGGCAAGTTTTTGTAGCAATCGATAATGCGCTGCGTCATCTCTTTCGGATGGCTGGTCGTAAAGCGCATGCGCTCCAGACCCGGGATTTCGTGCACGTACTCGAGCAGCGTGGCGAAGTCGGCAATTTCGCCGTCTTCCATCTTACCGCGGTAGGCGTTGACGTTCTGACCGAGCAAATGGATTTCCTTGATGCCTTGTTGCGCCAAGTTCGCCACTTCAACCAGTACGTCGTCAAACGGGCGCGATACTTCTTCGCCGCGGGTGTACGGCACGACGCAGAAAGAGCAGTATTTCGAGCAACCTTCCATAATCGACACAAAAGCCGATCCGCCTTCAACGCGCGCCGGTGGCATGTGATCGAATTTTTCGATTTCCGGGAAAGAAATATCCACTTGCGAAATGCCAGTTTTGCGCTTTTCAGCAATCAATTCGGGCAAGCGGTGCAAAGTTTGCGGGCCAAACACAATGTCGACATACGGTGCGCGTTTGACAATCGTCTCGCCTTCCTGCGAGGCCACACAGCCGCCTACGCCAATGACGATATTCGGGTTGGCGTTTTTGAGTTCTTTAATGCGACCCAGATCGGAGAACACTTTTTCCTGCGCTTTTTCGCGCACGCTGCAGGTGTTAAACAAAATCACATCAGCTTCTTCAACATTATCGGTGCGGCTCAAGCCTTCGGACGCGTGCAATACATCGACCATTTTGTCCGAGTCGTACTCGTTCATCTGGCAGCCAAAGGTCTTGATAAATACTTTCTTGCTCATTGGGTCACATCTTTCTTCAAATACTTATAAAAGGCTGCAGGCAGTACAAAATTGCTTAAATACTTTCCTGCATATCGGGTCACATCTGTTCTTGAAAAACTAAAAGGAATATTGCTGCTGCGGGCGGGGCAATATCTGTTTAACTCGGTAATGTTTGTATGGGTATATTGATGTGGCTCAGTTCTGTATTGGGCTTGCTGTATATACCCCTATTTCGAATTGTCTATCGCAATCTGTGCCTTTTCTTCCTGCTCTCTTTGCGCCAGTAGTTTGGCTTCGTCGGCATTGACGACCCAGATGCGCCAGAGATAGCCGGTGTTCGGTTCGGTCTGATACCAGACTTTGCTATCGCGCGGTAACTGGGCAATCTGTCCGGGCATCAGCAAGGTATTGTTGATGCCACGCACTTGCAAGCCCGGTGCCGCCTGATAAACCTTGCCACTGAGTTTGAATTGCGGCGGCTGATAGTTCTCCAGTTCGGCCAGTTTTCCGCTGGGCAGAATGCGGGCAGCGAAACTGCAGCTTGAGACACCAAGAAGTAACAAAAACAGTAACTTGCGCATACGCGAGTCTCCGGTTAGAGGGGCTAATGGTAACAAGAGCCGCACAGAATTGAAAGAAAAAATACCGCAGGGCTTGACAGTGATTAATGCCGCCACTATCATGCTGCTTCTCTTGGCTATGTAGCTCAGTTGGTTAGAGCACAGCACTCATAATGCTGGGGTCACAGGTTCGAGTCCCGTCATAGCCACCAAATACCATTCTCAGGGTTTCCCAGAGAATACCTAAAGCCCCGTAAATCTTAGGATTGCGGGGCTTTTTGTTTTTGCCGCTATTCCTCATGCTAGCAACAAAACCTGCCCCCATTTCTACCCCCGCACTGTTTTTATTCAACAGCAAACCAGTATAAGTCGAGATTGTCCGGCTGCCGTGATTCAGATTTTCAATCTGATTGCCACGAGGCGTGTTTCGTATGCAGGGTATTTTCTATATCTCCGGATACAAATATAAGCTGCGTGTATCGGCGCGGCTTTTTCTATCGGGTAGGCTGGTTTTTAAGCGTGCGATTGCCTGCTGCGCGGTGACGCGATAAGTCGTGAGTTTGCCGCCCATGATCGAGAGCACGCGTGGTGATGTGTTGTGATCGAGGTCGAAAATCACGTCGCGCGGGCGAGAAAAGGCATTTTGGTTACTGCGCGGCAAGACGCGCAATCCGGCAAAGCTGCGCACCTGGCTAGTTGGAATTTCGAGCAGAGGGAAGTAATGCCGGATGACATTGAGTAAATAATCTCGCTCATCATCGCTGCATTGTGTTTGGGCTGGCGCTCCGTGGTAGGTGCGTTCGGTGGTGCCGACCAGCAGCTGATTTTGCCACGGCAGAATAAATACAGCGCGCTGGTCTTGCGGCGCTTCAACATAAAAATATTGCGTAATTAAAGGCGGCAAGAGCAGGTGGCTGCCTTGAATCAGTTCAACCTCAGGCAAGGTCATTGTGGGCGAGATTTTGGCGAGTACTTCGTGCGCCCAAGGGCCGGCGCAATTGACGAGTACGCTGCAAGTGGCTGATTCTTGCCGCCCCATGATGGTGTAATTGACCTCGCAAGCGGTTGGGCTCCTGCTTGCGTTAATGAATTTCGCCGGTATGCACACTTCAGCACCCAGTGATTGGGCTGAATTGAGCACCGCGCGCGTGAGCGCGGCATCATCGGTTTGTGCCTCTTGATAACGGAAAACGGCTTTCAGATTTTCCTGTTTGAGCCCCGTTAAATCACGCCATGTGCTTTTGGCGAGTTGGCTGAATAAGGCGTTTTGATTGCAGCCCGCGAGCAGCGCGTACAGGCTTAATCCCGCCCGAATCGTCAGCGGGCTGCGGCTGGCTTGCTCATAAACTGGAATATGCAAGGTTTGCAGTTTGACTAAGTCGGGGGCCAATTTAAGCAAGAGCGCGCGTTCTTGCAGGCATTCGCGGACGAGGCCAAATTGCGCGCTTTCTAAATAGCGCAGCCCGCCGTGGATCAGCTTGGATGATTTGCTCGATGTACCTGCCGCAGCCGCAGTTTGCTCGAGTAACAGAACGGAATAGCCCGCAGCCGCCGCAGCTTGCGCCACCCCTGCGCCCTGTATACCTGCGCCGATGATGATTAAGTCGTATTTCATGGCTGGGCTCTAGGGCTGTTGACGTTTGGTTTACGATCCCGCTAATGCAAATTAGCGGGATTTTTGCATTTTTACTATTCAATTTCCCTGCTCGGGCAAAATGCTTGCCACTTGCTGTCGATGATTTGTGAGATGGTCTGAATCAGGGATGACGACTTGGATTGGGATTGCCTTTGGTCGCGTGAATACCGTGTTTAGTATTGAGACCCTTACAGCCAGGGTGTAAGGTCGGCAGAAGCAAGCCCCTTTTGCGGGAGGTCAATATGTCGAGATGTCAGCAAGTCGTCATTGCGCTATTTGGCCTCGGAATATGGTGTTGCAGTGTTTTGCTGCAGGCAGGGTCGACAGTGTGGCCTGGCAAAGTAGGGGTCAGCGTTTCCAGTCTGGAAAATCCATATTTTGTCGCGCTGGTGCAAGGCGTTCAGCAGAAGGCCAAGCAACTCAACCCTGCGGTCAAGATTTCAGTCACTTCGTCCGACTATAGCGTGGGCAAGCAAGTGACTCAGTTGCACGGCATGATCAATGCGCAAGTCGATGTGATTCTGCTGGTTGCTTCCGAAGAGCACGCTTTAAAACCGGTGATCGAAAAAGCACGCAAACAGGGCATTATCGTGATCGGGGTCGATGTCAGGGCAGAAGGGGCGAATCAGACGGTGCTCACTGATAACCGGCTCGCTGGCGAGCTGGTGTGTGATTATCTGGCCAAGGCGATCAAGGGGCGTGGACGCGCCTTGATTCAAAACGGACCGCAAGTCTCATCGGTGATTGACCGGGTAGCAGGTTGCAAAGCGGCCTGGGCGCGCTATCCGGCGATTGAGCTGCTGTCAGATCGGGAAAGTGGTGATGCCTCGGTTTGGGGTGGGCATGCGGCTATGCAATCGGCAATCAAAAACTATGGCGCGGTTGATGCGGTGTTTGCGATCAATGACCGGCAAGCCTTGGGGGTGCAAAAGGCCTTGCAAAAAGAGGGAATGCAAAACACCCGAATCGGTTCGGTCGATGGCTCGCAAATCGTGGTGAAGGCGATTGGCATGGGCTCGCAAATTGTGGCAACCGCCAGTCAGGCGCCTAAAAGTATGGGTGAGCGTGCCATCGAGGCCGGGCTGGCCTTGCACGCCGGGGGCAAGTCCGAGCCCGAGCTGATCTTGCTCACCCCGACGCTGGTGAGCAAGGAGAATGCCGCAATTTTCAAGGCGTGGGACGCCGGGCTGATCGGTCAATAATCAGTTGATGCACATACTTTCAATCCGCCGATGTCACCTATGGAGGCGTGGATTAATTCGCAGTTCGTCATTCCGGTGCAGGCCGGAATTCAGAAAAATCAACAAGCTGAACCCGGCTTTCGCCGGAAGAACGAATAAATCAGCCGCTCCCTATATCTGGGCGAGTGCTGAAATTTCGGGTAGATTTTATTGGGTCAGGCCGTATTTCTGCGCGTAGGCGTATAGCCCCATTCGGTTATGAACCCCCAGCTTGGCGTAGATCGAGGTCAGATGATTGCGCAAAGTGTGTTCGCTGATGTGGAGTCGTTCGGCGATTTCCAGAGTGCTGACATTTGAACCCAAAGCAATCGCTGCAATGGTTTGCTTTTCCTTGCGAGTCAGACGAGCGATTTTTTCGTGCTCTGCATTGTTTGCGCCCTTTTCCCGGGCAATTGTCATCAAAATCCGTTCGGTCGCCGCACGATCAACCCAGTATTCACCCGCATTCACTTTCTGAATGGCTTTGAGCAATACCTCGACCGGTTCGCGCTTGCTAATTGCACCGCAGGCGCCAGCCAGCACGGCTTTATCCTGTTGATCGGTATCATTCGCTGCTGCAATAACCAGTACCCGCACATTCGCTCCGGATAGCAGTGCTGAAATGGCCTCAATGCCATGATCACCATCCAGATCCAGCAAGATGACATAGGTCTGATCGGCATTGATCAACTGCGACACGTGCGCCGGATGGTCGACGCAGGCGATCACTTCCATCAAGAGCGTCTGCGCGTTAATCAGCGTTTGTAATCCCCAGGCGACCATCGGCAAGTCGCAGATCAAAATGACTTTGATTTTGGTGTCCATATTTTTTCCAGCATGCGCGGACATATGCGTTGTGTTTGAGCCGTTTATTCCGGCCGTATTCCATACCAAATTAGTTCAAATGTCCTGAATTTGTCATAAAAAATCAAAGCATTGTCCTAAATAAATAGACCTGTTTTTCCCATTTTTCCCGCTCCTGTTCTGGGCTACGCTACACCCCATGGCAAATCGATCAAGCATCAGCGGACGCCAGCACGAGCGAGTTCAGGCGGTGATTTCGGTTCAGATGGCAGGACGAACCGGCTTTACCAGGAATATCAGCAGTGATGGCTTTTACCTCGAGGTAGATGGCACAGGCATCTGCAGCGATGAGATCTGTTTTGAGCTGGATTTTGGCGTTGCTCATCGCGAGATGAAAATGAAATGTTCCGGTCACGTCGTGCGAATGGAGCCGCATGGCGATCAGACCGGAATCGCATTGAAAATCGACGGGCTGCAATTGCTCAGAGCCTGAGTTTGTCGATGGCCTGAATTTCGGGGGCGGCATGGGTTGCGGTCCTTGGCTGCGTCATTGTTGCGACAAGGAGAATCATCATGGCCACATCAAGCAGCGGCGGAACTGCCACCTCGTTCTCGAATACGCCACAGGCCAAGGATGACATCCTGACTTCGGCGCTGATCGATGGACAGAGCGGCGCCATTACCGAAGAATTGCTGTCGGTGATGTATCTGGACGTGATGGCCAACGATCTGGGCGGCAACGCGAAAAGCCTCTGGTCGCTCGATGACGGAACCAGCACCTCGACCGCCACCAAAACCTATGCACCGGCCGATCTGCTGGTGCAGGATGTCGGTGGCATCGTTGATTCGACGCCCGATTTCAGCGCGAATGGCGCCCGAATCTGGATCACTGCCGATGGCAAGGTGGGTTACGACGCCGCGAGCCTGTCGACTGCGTTCAAGGGCAATCTTCAGTCGCTGGCGGCTGGCGAAACATTGAACGACAGCTTTACCTACGCCATCCGCCTTGGCAACGGCACGCTGAGCTGGGCGACTGCCCAAGTGGCGTTTTCCGGCGCGAACGATGCAGTCACATTCAGCACTGCCAGCAACACCACCGGAACGGTTACCGAAGATGCGCCGCTGACGCCAAATCCGGGCGATTCACTGAACGCCACCGGCACCATCGCCTTTCATGACGTCGATGCCAGCGATAGCCATACTGCCTCGTTTGCACCAGCCGCTGGCAACGCCACCGCGCTGGGCACTTTTGAGCTGACGCCGGTCAGCGAAGCTGCCGGCGCTACTGAGGGCACGGTGGGCTGGACATACACGCTGAACAATGCCGCCGCGCAATACCTTGCCGAAGGGCAAACCGTGACCGAAACGTATGCGGTCACGATTAGCGACGGGAATGGGTCATCGCTGATCCAGAATGTCACGATCACCATTGTCGGCAGCAATGACGTGCCCACCATCACCAGCGCGGCGCAAAGTGCGGCGATCAGTGAAACGGCTGACAACGGCCCCTTGCCGGATGCCGATCCGGCGAGCGTTGGCGGGACGATTACTTTCCACGACGTCGATCTGGCCGATGCGCCAACGGCCAGCATCAGCGCGGCCAGCGTCACAGGCGGCACGGTAACGCCCAGCGCCGAACAGGCTGCGGCGCTGCTGGATAATCTGGTGTTGAGCCCCGTCACCGATAATCCCGACGGTTCTGGCTCGCTGAACTGGAGCTACAGCGTTCGCAATTCCGAAATCGATTTTCTGGGGCAGGGGCAAACGCTGCAGCTGACATTCGGCGTTCAGGTCAACGATCAGCACGGCGGCACGGCGACCCAGAACGTCGTCATCACGCTGACCGGTGTCAACGACGCGGCGGTGCTGTCGGCGGACGTGGTGAATCTGGTCGAAACCAACGCCGCAGGCGATATTTCAACCAGCGGCACGCTGACCATCACCGACGTTGACAGTGCGGAAACCTTTGTAGCGCAAACCGATACGGCTGGGGCGTATGGCACGTTCAGCATTGATGACGCTGGCGCGTGGAGCTATACCGCCGATTCGGCGCATGATGAATTCGAAGACGGCGTCACCTACACCGATACCTTCGATGTCGCCAGCTTTGATGGGACGATGACCAGCGTGACGGTTCATATCCTCGGCACCAATGACGCGGCGGTGTTGTCAGCGGACGTGGCGAATCTGGTCGAAACCAACGCCGCAGGCGATATTTCAACCAGCGGCACGCTGACCATCACCGACGTCGACAGTGCGGAAACCTTTGTAGCGCAAACCGATACGGCCGGGGCGTATGGCACGTTCAGCATTGATGACGCTGGGTTGTGGAGCTATACCGCCGATTCGGCGCATAACGAATTCGAAGACGGCGTCACCTACACCGACACCTTCGATGTCGCCAGCTTTGATGGAACGATGACCAGCGTGACGGTTCATATCCTAGGCACCAATGACGCGGCGGTGTTGTCAGCGGACGTGGTGAATCTGGTCGAAACCAACGCCGCAGGCGATATTTCAACCAGCGGCACGCTGACCATCACCGACGTCGACAGTGCGGAAACCTTTGTAGCGCAAACCGATACGGCTGGGGCGTATGGCACGTTCAGCATTGATGACGCTGGCGCGTGGAGCTATACCGCCGATTCGGCGCATGATGAATTCGAAGACGGCGTCACCTACACCGACACCTTCGATGTCGCCAGCTTGGATGGGACGCTGACCAGCGTGACGGTTCATATCCTCGGCACCAATGACGCGGCGGTGTTGTCAGCGGACGTGGTGAATCTGGTCGAAACCAACGCCGCAGGCGATATTGCAACCAGCGGCACGCTGACCATCACCGACGTCGACAGTGCGGAAACCTTTGTAGCGCAAACCGATACGGCTGGGGCGTATGGCACGTTCAGCATTGATGACGCTGGCGCGTGGAGCTATACCGCCGATTCGGCGCATGATGAATTCGAAGACGGCGTCACCTACACCGACACCTTCGATGTCGCCAGCTTTGATGGGACGATGACCAGCGTGACGGTTCATATCCTCGGTACCAACGACGCTCCGACGATCAGCGTAACGCAGAGTGGCGCAACGACATTTACCGAAGTCAGCGGGTCGGATACACCCGCCAACGACGTGACCCTATTGAGTTCAGCCAATATTGTCGATCTGGATCACGTCCGTCCGCAGTCAGTGGCGATCACGATCACCAATACCAAAGCTGGGGATCAATTGCTGTTTACCAATACGGCCGATATTCAGGGTACCGTAACCACCGTCGGTGGCAATATTGTGCTGACGTTGACAGCGATTGCAGGGCACACGCCAAGCGAGGCGCAATTTGAGGCGGCTTTGGCGACGGTGAAATTCAACAACACGTCGGATACACCGGATACCACGACCCGCAACATCGCTTTCTCCGTGACCGACCCGGCCGGAGCGACCAGCACGGCGGCAACGATTCCGCTGAATGTTGTCGCCGTAGCTGATGATGTGACTCCGCCGGTGCTGAACAGTATTTCGGCGACCAATCTTTCCAATACGGCTGGCTCGACGGCCACCGTGAAGTTTACTTTCTCCGAGGCGATCACCAATTTTACGCTCGGCGATATTACGGTGAATCAGCCGACCCGGGTTTCCTTGTCCAATCTTCATGTTACGGCCAATCCGTTGGTCTGGGAGGCAACCGCAACACGGGGATCGGCGAACGGCTCGTATACCTTGAGCGTAGGTGTCGGCACATTCAACGACTTGGCTGGTAATGCCAATATGGCTTCGTATACCAGCGGCAATCTGGCGCCAGCTGGGGTTGCCGGTGAACCCATCTATCTGGCGCTGCCTCAGCCGGCAGCCGATGGTGCTGTCACGTTGGTCATCAAAGGCATTCCGGCCGGTTGGGTGATCAGCGAGGGTATCGACAATCATGATGGCAGCTGGACAGTTCACGCCAATGATCCGAGCTCGCTGACTGTGACGACGCCAGCCGATTTCAGCGGTGCGCTGGTATTGGATATCAGCATGAGCTGGAGCAATGCCGACGGCACGACGGGAACTATGCAGATTGCAGATAACGTCGAAGCCTATGCGCCCGGCTCGCCGATCTTCGCGCTGTCGCAAGATGACAATCTGACCGGCTCGTCCGGCGCGGATCAGTTCGTTTTTGCGCAGCCGATAGGCAATAACGTGATTTACAGCTTTGACGCCGCTGTGGACAAGGTCGATCTGGTCGGTTTTGCAGGCGTTGCCAGCATGGCGGATTTGACTATCAGCAACGATGCCAATGGCAATGCAGTGGTGAGTATTGGTAACGGTCAGACAATTACGCTGCAAGGTGTCGATGCGGCTGCGCTGACTGCGGCGAATTTCGAGTTTGACGTTGATCCGGTCACACACAATAGCGGCATGCTGACGATCTCGGACGGCGCGATCATGCCGTTTGGCGGCAGCATCATTAACAGCGGCACGATTGCGCTTGATGGCGGCAGCAGTGGCACCAGCCTCGAAATCCTGTTCCGGGGGGCGAGTCTGATTGGTGGTGGGCATGTAGTCTTGTCCGATAGCGATCAGAACGTGATATTCGGTGGTAGCTCCGATACGGTTCTGCGCAATATCGACAATACGATTTCCGGCGCGGGTCAGCTTGGCTCCGGGCAACTGATCCTGCACAATACCAGCACCATCATCGCCGATGGCAGTCATGCGCTGGTGATCGATACCGGTAGCCAGCAAATTATCAACTCAGGTACGCTGATGGTCACTGGCAGTGGCGGAATGCTGGTCGTAAGTGCGATGGATACGAGTGGTTTGCTGTGGGCCAATGGCGGCAATCTGACCTTGCACGGCGATGTTGCAGGCACGGGCAGCGCATTGATCAGCGGGGATGCGACGCTGGAATACGCCGGCGCATCCAGCCTCGATACCCGCTTCGATCTCGACGGCGACGGTACGCTCAAACTCGATCATGCCGCTGGTTTCAGCGGAACGGTTTCCGGAATGAATGCCGGCGATACGCTGGATCTGGGCGATATGGCTGGCGTAACGGTCAGCTATGTCGGCAATGCAACGGCGACCGGTGGCGTGCTGACGATCAGCGATGGCGTCAGTACCAGCGAAATCACGCTGCAGGGCACTTATACCGCGGCCGGCTTTCAAAGCATGCACGACGCAGACGGGGGGACTACGGTTGGCTATACCTCGGCGATTGGCGATCAGACCCTGTTGGGCGGCGACGGCAATGACGGTCTGGTCGGCGGCGATGGTAACGACATCCTGAATGGTCTGGCTGGCAATGATTTTCTGGTGGGCGGCTCGGGTAGCGATACCTTTGTTTTCCAGTTCGACGGCGGTGTCGATACCATTCGCGACTTCAATACAGCCAGTGTGGAGCAAGGCGGTGATGTGCTGAATCTGGCTGATTTACTGGATGGTTCTCAAACAGAGACCCTGGCTGATTATGTGAGTTTGCGTGAGGAAAACGGCAATACGGTGATCGCTGTCGACCAAGATGGCAGCGCTGGCGGTGCTGAATTTCAAGATGTCGTCGTACTGCAAGGCGTGACCGCACTGAATATCGATACCTTGCTGAACCACAGCAATCTTGTTCATGCTGCATAGCTTGAGTTTGTAATCTGGATTGTGTGCATACCGTTTGAGCACCGTCATGCACACAAAAAACATAAGTCCTGTGACTGACAACGTACGGGGCTTATTGGTGCGCTCAATTGTTTTGAGGTGCAGTCAGGGTATTCAATGCGCCTCGTAGAGCAAGTTGACCATGGTCAGTGTCGGCGGGGTTGCTCCTGCGTACTGGCAGGCTGCCGCGCCACTGGCAATGGCAAAATGCAGGTGCTCTGCCGTGCTGCGTTCCGGCATATTGAGTAGGCTGTAAATCAGCCCGCCCATCGCGGCATCACCGGCGCCGACGCTATCGACGACGTTGACTTTGATTGCCGCTTCGTTGGCGATGTCGTCATGATGGTAAAAGCTGGCACCGTCTGCGCCGCGCGTATACAGAATACTGGCGGCCGGATTAAAGCTGCGCAGCGTGTCGAATGCGGCGTCAAGGTCGTTGGTGCGAAACAGCCCGGCCAGATCTTCGTCCGATACCTTGATGACATCGGCCAGCTCGCTCATCGTACGCAACGTGGCGTCGTAGCTTTGATCCATCAGCACGCGGAAATTGGGGTCGTAGCTGATCTTCACGCCATGGGTTTTCAATTCGCGTGCCAGCGCAATTAGTTTTCCCGCCAGCGGCTGTCTGGCCAGACTGATGCCGCCAAAGTGCACCCACTGAACCGCCTTCATCCAGCCGGATGGTAATTGAGCCGGGTTGAAATGCAGATCGGCGGCATTGTCGCCGACGAAGAAATATTGTGGCGGATTGGCCGAATGCACGATCGCAAGCAGCGGCGAGTAATCCAGTTGCTGCAAGAAACGCAAATCCAGACCGGCTTCAGCGCTGGCCCGTTGTAGATCCTGTCCGAAGCAATCTCGACTGATACTGCCAGCAAATGCACTACCTTGGGCGCTGTCCTGACCCAAGCTGGCCATGACCCGGGCGACATTCCACGTCGAGCCGCCGACTTTGCTGACCCAGTGCGTGTCATCCACCCGGATCATATCGGTCAATGCTTCGCCTGCGGCGACAAAGGTGGGAAAGTTCGTCGTGTTCATGATGGTCTCAGTCCAGTTTCAGAAATAGGTCACGATCCGGCGCAAAGCTGGCGTACAGCGGCAATAAAGCGCCGCCGAGCGCACGGGCATCCGATCCGGTTTGGCCGGCCAGAATCTGCGGCGTGATTACGCCTTCCAGATTGAATTCCAGCATGCTTTTTTCGATCCGGCGGATCAGCTCGTCCTGTAAGGCACGGTCAAAGCAGCCATCGAGAATAATGCCGTCCAGATCAAGGACGCAGGCGGTGTTGAGTATCGTCAGCGCAATCGCGGGGGCGGCTTCATCCAGCCAGGCTTCGGTATGCGGCCAGTAGGTCGAGCTCATGCTGCGCGCATCGGTCGTGGCGCGGCCGTCGAGCCCGGCAGCCAGATAGCGGTTTTCCAGCTGATAGAGCGAAGCCGTGTTGAGTAGCTGTGCGCCACTGCGGCGCGATTCCAGCCCCATTGGCAGCGAGCCAATCGCACCGGCATTGCCATGACGGCCAATATGCAGATGGCCGTCGAGCACCAAGCCGCCGCCGATAAAGGTATCGACAAAGACATACAGAAAATTGCGGATTTCGCGCCCGCGTCCGGCGACCAGCTCGGCAACGCACGCGGCCGAAGTGTCCTTGAGCATCTGAACCTGCATGCCGGAGATTTCGGCAATTTCGTCGATCAGCGAGAAACGCTCCCAGCGAGCCACGACATCAGCATCGAGCCCGAGTAATTGCTGCCAGCCGCCCATATTCAGCGGCGCTGCCACGCCTATACCTTCGATGCGATCCCAGTGTTTGACGGGCAGCATCGCCTTGATCTTGGCGAGACAATCGGCAATATGCGTCAGGATTTGCTCGGGCGCGGCAAAGTCATATTGTAGATCCCAGCGCTCGCGTACCGTTCCGGCAAAATCGACGAGCAATACATCAAGGCTGCGCCGGCCGATTTTGACGCCGATGGCGAAAGCGCCATCGGGGTTCAGCGCCAGCGGCACCGAAGGCTGGCCGACCTTGCCGCGTTGCGGCGTTTCCTTGATCAGCAGCTCGTCGTCGATCAGCCGTTTGGTAATCAGCGAAATCGACTGTGCGGTCAGGCGGGTGAGGCGGGCAATGTCCGCGCCGGGCAGGCGGCCATTGAGACGGATGGCTTGCAGCACCACCCGCTCATTGTATTGCCGCATTCCGCCTTGCGATGAGCCGCGAGCCTGCTCGTTGGAATGATTAGCCTGCGAGCGGTTCACAGATAACTCCTTTTTTTACGATGAAATTGCCGTAGGGTTGCAATTCACTGGTCAGCACAATGGCGTAAGCCTGCTTGACCCGTTCGTAAAATGCAAATCGTTCGACCGCTGCAATCTGGTTTTCCAGCGCGTACCCCTGTTCGGTCAACTGGCTGATGACATGGCGTTGCAGCGCGCTGCGCCAGCCATCGGGCTGATGGCTGACCTGCATATACGCCACCGGATGGGTGACATCCTGATCGACAGGCAGCAAACTCATGACCGCTTCGACCGCGCGGGCAACACCGACGCCGGCCAGATGCAGCAAGGGTTTGCCTGCGCCCAGCGAGGCGGCGGTGAAGTTTGCGTCGGCAACGACGATTTCATCGCCATGCCCCATTTCTGCAAGCACCTTGAGCAGCTCAGGAGTGATGATCGGATCTATGCCTTTGAGCATCGTCTTCTCCTAGTACGCCAGCCATTCGGCAGGGATGTCTTCGGGTTTCATCGCGCCGGTCATGACGGCAACCGCATCGCTCATCGTGATCGCTTTCGGGTTCAGAATCGCTGCGCGGCGACCCAGCCGGGCGACGTGA
This sequence comes from Chitinibacter sp. S2-10, assembly GCF_046530675.1. Classification (GTDB taxonomy): domain Bacteria; phylum Pseudomonadota; class Gammaproteobacteria; order Burkholderiales; family Chitinibacteraceae; genus Chitinibacter. The sequence continues at coordinate 1,548,739 of NZ_CP172558.1, forward strand.
ATCCGGTCCGCAATCTCGAATACGTGCGGCATATTGTGGCTGATCAGCACCACCGGCAGGCCGCGATCACGCACATTGCGGATCAATTCGAGCACCATATTGCCTTCCTTGACGCCCAGCGCTGCAGTCGGCTCGTCCATGATGACGACATGACGGGCAAATGCGGCTGCGCGCGCGACAGCTACGCCCTGACGCTGGCCGCCCGATAGTGTTTCCACTGCTTGCGCCATCGAACGGATGCCGATTTTCAATTCCTGCATATACGCGATGCTGTCTTTGAGCATGCGTTTTTTGTCCAACGCGCCAAACCATTCGCCCAGCAGGTTGTCGCGGCGGATTTCGCGTCCCAGAAACAGGTTTTCAGCTATCGTCATCGCTGGCGCAACGGCCAGATCCTGATACACCGTTTCAATCCCGGCGCGGCGGGCGTCAATCGGGCTCTGAAAATGTACTGGCTGGCCGTCGAGCAGCAATTCGCCGCTATCGGGAACAATCGCACCGGATAAAGCTTTGATCAGCGATGATTTGCCCGCGCCATTGTCGCCAATGACGGCCATGATTTCTCCCGGACGTAATTCAAAATCAGCGCCGTCGAGTGCGGTCACCTGACCGTAGCGTTTGACCAATCCTTTGGCTTGCAGAACCAGTGGACGCGCAGCTTGTGAGTTAGCTTGGGAAGCAGTTTGCTGATTGTTTTCAATTTCAATAATGGCGCTCATTTTAACGGCCTCCTTTGCGGGATAACTGGTCGGTGGCGACGGCGAGAATCACCAGAATGCCGGTAATCAAGATCTGGTATACCGATGAAACGCCCATCAGCGTTAGGCCATTGCGAAATACCCCCACAATCATCGCGCCAATCAGCGAGCCGAGGATAACGCCGCGTCCGCCAAACAGACTGGTTCCGCCCAGTACGACCGCCGTGATCGCGTCCAGATTTTCGGTCTGGCCTGCATTCGGGTCGCCCACGCCGGTACGAGCCACCGACAGCAGCGCCGCGATGCCGTAGCACAGGCCGGCCAGCACATAGACCATTAGCAGCACGCGGTGTGTCGCGATCCCGGTCAGGCGGGTCGCTTCCGGGTTATTGCCGACGGCATAGATATGGCGACCTGCCGCTGTTTCGCGCAACCACAGCCATGAAATCGCATACATCGCCAGCATCACGACCGTGCCATAGGCAATCTGCGTTTGTCCGATGCTGAAGGTATTGCCGAGCAAAGTCATTCCGGCTGGCAGGTCGGTAATCGTTTGTGATTGCGAATACAGCTGGGTGATCGCAAAGGCGATATTCATCGTACCCAGCGTCACAATGAACGAAGGCAGTTTGACGCGCGTCACCAGCAAGCCGTTGATCAGGCCAAAACCGGCCGTCACGGCAAACCCGGCACCAATGGCAAGCACCGGATGCAGGCCGTAATCGTTGGCGACCTTGGTCATCACGACGCCGCCGAGCGCCATCACCATCCCGCACGACAAATCAATGCCCGCGGTCAGAATGATCAGTGTCTGGCCAATGGCGATCAGTCCGACCACCATCACCTGTTGCAAAATCAGCGAGAAATTGGCGCCGGTGAAAAATTGCTCGCTCTGGAACGAGAAGAAAATACACGCCATCAGCAGGGCCAGCAGCGGCCCGAGTGTGCCAATCGACGGTAGACGATCCTGCAGGGAAGGCATGGTCATACTCCTTTTGCCCGGTTGATCTGTACCAGCGCCTGCGCCTGCTAGCGGTACTGGTGCTTCGAGCGCAATTGCTGCGCCTGAATCGGCATTGCTCTGGCTCATTATTTATTTCCCCAGCAGAGATCCATCCCGGTTTTGGTGTCCTTGCTGTCAACACCGGCGACGGGTTTGGCTGCAATCAGTGTGACGCCGGTGTCGGTGTAGCCTGAGGGTTTTTTGCCCGTCTTGGCGTATTCAACGCCAGCAGCGACGCCCATCGCGGCCATTTTCAGCGGGTATTGCTGCGAAGTGGCGGCGATTTTGCCTGCGGCGACATCACGAATGCCCTGACAGCCGCCATCGACCGACACGACCAACACGCCTTTTTCCTTGCCGGCTTTTTTCAGCGCATTGAATGCGCCAGCGGCGGCGGGTTCGTTAATCGTGTAAACGAGGTTAATGTCGGGATTTTTCTGCAGGCAGTTTTCCATCGCGGTCTGGCCTTTGGCCTGATCGCCAAAACTGTCGGCCATGCAGACGACTTCGGCCGGTTTGGCGAGCTGATTGTTGTTCGCGTCAAACGATTGCAGGCCAAAGCCTTTCAAAAAACCGTTGTGGCGTTGCGCGCCGACCGGATGGCCCGGGAACAGATCCAGCGTGGCGATTTTGACCGGTTTGCCAGCCAGTGAAGTTTTGGCGTATTCGCCGACCAGCATGCCCGCTTTGTAATTGTCGGTCGCAAACAGCGCATCGGTCGCATTGGCCGGCTCGGTCGGACTGTCGAGCGCGATAATCAGCACGCCTTTTTCGCGCGCTTTTTTAATGGTGGGGACGATGGCTTTGGAGTCGCTCGGCGTGATCAGGATGGTTTTGGCACCTGCAGCGATCATGTTTTCAATCGCCGTCACCTGACCGGCATTATCGCCATCGGTTTTGCCCGCAGCGGACAGCAGCTTCGCGCCTTTCGCTTTGGCCTCGGCTGTTGCGCCTTCTTTCATTTTGACAAAGAAGGGATTGGTTTCGGTTTTGGTGATCAGTCCGATCACCGGCTCTGCGGCAAGGGCTGGGAAAGTGATGCTGCCGAGCAAGATGGCGATGGCGATGGCGATGTGTGTGCGTTGCATGGTGTTCTCCTGAATGAATGGGGTTCGACTGCAATCAAATCGTTCGTCTTTTATAAGTAAATCAATTTGATTTATTAAAGATTATGCTTGTGGCGTTAATAAATCAATAGCCTTGATCTATATAAAAACCCTTAAATAACAAGCACTAAGTGGCTGCAGGTACAAACTAAGACCGAGTCGTCACGCGAGCGTTGCTTAAATTTTCTTCTGGGTATATTGATGTGGGCATTGATGGGTAATGGCTTTGGCCATATACCGGGTAAGGTATGGTTGGTGCTGCGCTCTGGATGTCACAAAAAATTAATCCATACACGGTGCGTCGATTCATCTGCTTAATCTAAGCTGACTTAAGTTTTTCTGCGGGGAAGGGTGATGATGGCTTGGATCGTGCTTTTGGTGCTGGTGGTTTATTTGCTGATCAGTTGGCAGCGGTATCGACGCGATGGGCGGGTACAAGATGTGCGGCGTAAGCCGTTTGATTTCAATATCTATCTGTATTCACCCAGCCGGAGTGCAAAAATCCGGCGGGATGAATAAGTGTCAGGCGGTCTGTCGGGTGAGGTGATTAAAATTCCGGCGCAATCTGTTCGGCATAATCATAGAGCGCGGCCAGAATTGCTTCGCTGCGCTCGTCTCCTTCCGGCAGGGTTTCGGCCAAGCGGTCGATTTCTTCGCTATAGGCCTCAAGCGTCAAGGCATTAGCCGCGCCGTCGAACAGCCGCGCGTTGCGCCATTGCTCCCAGTGCGAAGTTTCGTCATCGCTTAGCGTGTGTGGGAAATTTCTCGCGCGATAGCGGAAAAATAATTCTTCCAGCTGCCGGTCTTCAAAATGAACCATTTCGCTCGCGAGCTTGTCGCCGCTCATGCCGCGCAAGCGCGTCAATGTGCGACGGTCGGTGTTCGATACAAAACCGCCGTACAGATTCGCATCAACGTCCTGCTTCTCCATCGCTTCGCGGGCAAACACTTCGCCCCACGGTAGAGCTGGTGCTGCGTTCAGTTTGGCCGCGTTGGCGTTGATGATTGCCATATCAATATTCCAGCGAGCGATGTCGTCGGGACGCAGCACTTTCAGATTGCCGACGACAATCGGCGATTTATTGGCATGAATGGTTTTAACCGGCAGCCGCGGCGTTTCGCCCAATTCGTCCTGACGCGTGAACATCCGGCGGCGGATTTCGGCGGGCGGCAGCGTGAACAGCTCGGCCGGATCGACCGCCAGATCCCAGACGATGATTTCGTTCTTGTTGGTCGGATGCACGCCCAGCGGCCAGACGATGGCGAGATTGCCGCGTTCGACGCCGTACATGCCCGAGATATGAACGAATGGCCGCGGCTGCGCGACATTGATTTCGTCGAAAACGCGCTGCTTGCTGCGCAGGCCAAGACAAAAATCAAATAGCTTGGGCTGCGCATCGCGAATCAGTCTGGCCAGTGCAATCGTGGCGCGCACGTCGGACAGCGCATCGTGCGCCGCTTCATGCGCGAGTCCGTTGGCGACGGTCAGATGTTCGAGCTTGAAGCTGACGCGGCCGTCTTCGTGTTGCGGCCACACAATCCCGTCGGGGCGTAGCGCGTAAACGGTGCGGACGACGTCGAGCAGATCCCAGCGTCCGCAGCCGTTCTGCCATTCGCGCGCGTACGGGTCGATCAGGTTGCGCCAGAACATATAACGCGTGACTTCGTCGTCAAACCGGATCGTGTTGTAGCCGACGCCGATGGTTTCGGGTTTGGCGAGTTCGCGCTCGATCGCTGCGGCAAACTGATATTCGGGAATGCCGTTTTCCAGGCAAAACTGCGGCGTAATGCCGGTCAGCAGACACGCTTCGGGCGCAGGCAGATAATCGTTGGCGGGCTGGCAATGCAGATTGATTGCGTTGCCGATTTCATTGAGTTGCTCGTCGGTGCGAATGCCGGCAAATTGCGCCGGGCGGTCGGTTTTCGGGTTAACGCCAAAGGTTTCGTAATCGTGCCAAAGAAATGTATGCGACATGCCGGATACCGAGAGAAGAGGGGCGAAATGTCCGCCAGTTTAGCGGTGATTGGCCGCGCTGCAAAATGGCTTTATAGATACGTGTTTGGGTATGCCTTTCTGTATTAATCATTAATTGATCTACATGGCTATACCCTGTGGTTAATGCTGCGTGCTGGATTTGCTGGCGTAGCCAGCGGCGCAATGGATCTTGGGCGGTGCGCTGATGCCAGATTTGCATCACTTCAACGTGCGGCAAAGCAAATGGCAATGGGTGTTAACCAGCGTTGCGATTAGTGGCGTGAGCTGGGCTGCCAGCGCGTGCGGCACGCACAAACAAGGGGTCGCCAAACGCATGCCGCAATTTATTGAGTTTGTGGCTGAGCGCCATGCGTTCCTGATACAGGGTATTGAAATACCAGCAGTAGATTCAAATCTTTGTGATGGGTATTCATTATTTGAATTTTTAGCCATTTTGTTAATCTGCTAACAGCTAACAGCTAACAGCTAACAGCTAACAGCTAACAAGGAGCAAGTCATGAAAATTCTGATGGTATTAACTTCGCACGATCAACTGGGGAATACGGGCGAGAAAACCGGTTTCTGGCTCGAGGAATTCGCTGCGCCGTACTATGTTTTCCGCGATGCTGGTGTCGAGCTGGTGCTGGCGTCGCCCAAAGGCGGCCAGCCGCCGCTTGACCCGAAAAGCAGTGCCGCCGCTTCGCAAACCGCAGCGACGACACGCTTTAATGCTGATGCGGCCGCCATGGCACAGCTCGCTGCAACGCAGGTTTTGAGTCAAGTCAGCGCCGATGATTTTGACGCGCTGTTTTATCCGGGCGGTCACGGGCCTTTGTGGGATCTGGCCGAGGATAAGGATTCAATCGCGCTGATCGAAAGCTTTATCGCACAAGGCAAGCCGATCGCAGCGGTTTGCCATGCGCCAGCCGTATTGCGCCATGTGAAGGCCGCTAATGGCGATTACTTGGTCGCGGGCAAGCGAGTGACGGGCTTTAGTAATGCCGAAGAGGGGGCGGTTGGTCTGACGCAAGTCGTACCGTTTTTGCTCGAAGACATGCTCAAAGCCAATGGCGGCAACTATATCGCTGGTGCAATGTGGCAAAGCCATGTCGTGCAAGATGGCTTGTTGATCACAGGGCAAAACCCGGCTTCGTCCGAGGCGTGCGCTCAGGTATTGCTCGAGCAGCTTTGATATTGATGGGTATGGCTTTGTGGGTCTTGATACTTAAGGTGCGCAGGGCTATACCCTTGCTTTTATTCTGAGTGCAGAAACGCTGGACGAAAAAAAACGCCTTTCGGCGTGATTTTTGCTGCTGAAAATTTTAATTCTGGTCGGGGCGGTGGGATTCGAACTCACGACCACCTGGTCCCAAACCAGGTGCGCTACCGGGCTGCGCTACGCCCCGACTAGAGGTTGCGAAATATACCGATGCAGGCCGGTTTCGTCAACGGGTTTCTGGTTTGTCGAAAGGCTTTTTTTGCTAAATATCTGATTGTAATTATTTTTTATGCTCCGATTTTTCGGGGTGAACATCTTCAGTTTGCCAGCGGTAATTTGCCTGGGTTTGGGTACAATAGTGATTTCATTCAGACGCAGGGGCAGGCAATGGGGTATCGCATTCAAAAGTGGGGACAGGGATTGTGTTTGACTCTGTTGGCTTTCGCGCTGATCGCATGCAGCAAAATCACGGCCGAAAATTATCAGAAGATCGAGACCGGGATGTCGCGCGCTCAGGTGGTTGAAATTCTGGGTGAACCGACGCAGACGCAGACTTCGAATCTGGTCGGTATTGCCAGTGAGCAGGCCGTTTGGGAAAGTGGCAAAGTCAAAATCACGGCGACTCTGGTTAATGACACTGTGCTGATTCGCAATATGAGTCAGCAATAAACCGCGGTGCGCAGGCAAAACACAGCACAGCTATTAAAACCATGCAGCCTGGGTATATTGAGCAAGGCTTTGTTGTAATTGGCTTTCGGAGTAATACTCAGGCAGGTATTTGAGGCCGGTAGCCTTGCAGAAATAATTTCACCGCGCTACTGACCTGGCTGGCGATCATTTCTGCGGTCGGCTCGCAGACCGAGAGCTGGATTTTGCGCATCACGCCCGCATCGCACAGCGCAAAAAATTGTTCTGCCGCCAGTGTGGTGTCGGCGATGTCTACAATGCCGCGTTGATGCAAATGATCGAGATAGTGCGCCAGATTCCGTCGTGCCAGTGCGGGGCCGCTTTCTTCAATGGCCTGGCCGAGCTCGGGAAACTGCATGGCTTCGGCCAATACGATGCGAAACAGCGCGCGCTGGTGGGCTTCGAGCAAGCTTGTTAACCATTGCTGACCTATCGTCTGCAAAATCAGCTCGGGCGGCGTATCGCTGTATTCGCTCGGCGGCGAATCATGTGACCCGCCTTTGCAGCATTCGCCCTGAATCAGTGCGACAAACAGCGTTTCCTTGTTTTCAAAATAATTGTATAGCGTCCCCTTCGAGACCCCGGCACTTCTGGCGATTTGTTCCATGCTGGCGGCGGCAAAACCTTTGTTCATGAAAATTTCACGTGCGCCTTCGAGAATTTGCTCACGCTTGCTTTCGCTGAGTTTGCTGGCTGTGGAAGAATCTGACATCGAAGCTATTCCAAAAAATATTCAAGCGGCATGTTGACCGAACCGTTCGGTCAATATAGCATGATTCGCACTCAGTAAACCATCTCCGCTAGCTGGCCGTGCTACCCGACGCTTTGCCGTGCTTGCGACACTGACCATTTTTTCCGGATTTTCTTTGAGGGAGCCGAGGTCTATGCGACTTCGATTGATAATTTTGTTGCTGGCGACGACGCTGGGGGGGTGCGCAGTTAACCTGCCCGCGCCGACGGCTGAGCAGCTTGATCCGAAAGCGACTGAATGGCAGGCGAGTGTGCCAACTGCTAATCCAACTGCTAATCAGTTTGCGGACAAACTGACCGAGCAAGCGAGCTGGTGGCAAACGTGGAATGACCCGGTGCTGAGTCAGCTGCAAGCAGCGGCGCAGCAGGAAAACCCGACCTTGCAAATAGCCGAAGCGAAAATTCGCGAAGCTCGTGCCAAAGCATATTCGGCCAAAGCCTATTTGTGGCCGACGATAGACGCCAAAGCCGACAATACGCGCAGCCGTAATGAAATGATTGCACCCGGGTTTGTGACTGACAACCGCTCAGTTGGGCTTGATGCAAGCTGGGAAATCGATCTGTGGGGCGGCGTGCGTGCTGCCGAGCAGGGGCTGCTGGCCAATCTGGCCGCCAGAGAAACCGAATGGCACGACGCGCGTGCCAGCATCGCCGCCGAAGTCGCCAATGCCTATGTGACCTATCGTGCCTATCAGACGCTGGCTGACATTGTTGCGCTCGATCTAGCGTCGCGTGATCGCAGTTTGCAGCTGACGCAGGAAAAAGCCAGCGTCGGTTTGGCCAGCCCGGTCGATGTCGCCTTGCTTGAAGCCAGTAGCGGCGACGGAGAGGCGCAACTGGTCGAAATGCAGCAGGGGCAAATGCTGGCGGTCAAAGCGCTCGTCGCATTGACCGGCCTGGCTGAAAGCGAAGTGCGTTTGCAACTCGCTCCGCAGAGCGACTTGCCACGGCCAGCCGGGTTTACCGTCGCCAGCCTGCCGGCAGAAGTCATTGCCCAGCGTCCGGATGTCCGCATTGCTGCCGAACAGGTCAAAATGGCTGCCGCCGATGTGGGTGTTGCCGAAGTTCGCCGCCTGCCGTCAATCAGCCTGTTTGGCGCGATCAGTATTGGCGAGCAGCGCGTTGGAAGCGCCGAATTATCAGGGCAAACCTGGTCGTTTGGCCCGACGATCAAACTGCCGATTTTCAACGCCGGTCGCCTGAAATCCGACAGGGATGCGGCACAGGCACGCTACGATCAGGCGCTGGCGGCTTATCAGCAAGTGGTGCGACAGGCCGTGCGTGAGGTCGAAGAAAACATGGTGCGGCTGGAGGCTTCTGCCAAACGGGTAGTTGCGACCGAGCGTTCGGTCGTTGGCTATCAAAAACAGCTCGCCTCAAACGAAGCGATGTGGCAAGCCGGGATGAGCAGCCTGCTCGATCTGGAAATTTCGCGCCGTTTTCTGCTCACCGCGCAAACGCGGCAGATCAATCTGAAACGCGAACAACTGGCCAACTGGATCGCGTTGTATAAATCGGTCGGCGGCGAATGGCCGCAGGATAAAACGGCCACTGCGGAATAAGCATTCGACGCTGTTGACGTTCTGGACGGGTTTCCAAATGAATGTCAATCAGCCAATGGGTATTGCCTTGCAGGGCAATCATGAGTTGAGTTACATAAAGATACTGGAGTAGGGTAATGAATCGTTTTCTGGAGCATCTCCCGGTCAATTTATTCCGCCAGCGTCGCAGTGTCGCTGCGATATTGGCGATATTTGTTGTGGCCAGTCTGGGCGGCTATGCGCTGGCCAGTGCGGACAAAAAAGCTGACCCGGCGCCGGAACAGGTATCGGCGAAGGCGGTACTGACGGTCAAGCTGATCAAGCCCACAGTGATGGAATGGGCGCAGCAGATTGCTGCCAACGGCAATGTGCTGGCATGGCAGGAATCACAAATCGGCACCGAAATCGGCGGCTTGCGACTGGTCGAAGTCAACGCGCAAGTCGGCGATGTCGTTAAAAAAGGGCAGCTCTTGGCACGCTACAACGACGAAACGCTCAAGGCCGAAGTCGCTCAGGTCAAAGCCAGCGTCGAAGAAGCTGAAGCCGCGCTCAATGAAGCACGAGAAAACGCCAACCGTGTTCGTCAGCTGGGAACGAGCGGATCGCTCAGCGCGCAGCAAATTACCCAGGCGATGACGCAGGAACGCACCGCACAGGCGCGTGCGCAGTCAGCCAAAGCGCAGTTGACGACGGCGCAGGTTCGGCTTAATCAAACGCGGATTGTTGCGCCTGACGACGGCGTGATTTCCAGCCGCAGCGCAACTTTGGGCGCAGTCAGCCAGCCGGGGCAGGAATTATTCAGGCTGGTGCGCAAAGGTCGTCTGGAATGGCAGGCCGAAGTGACCGCCTCTGAGAGCGCGCGAATTGCCATCGGCCAGCAGGCGACACTGACGCTGGCCAATGGCCAGATCGTGCACGGCACCGTGCGCCAGATCGCGCCGACGGTCGACACCAAAACGCGCAATCTGATTGTGTATGTCGATCTGAAAAACGACGAACAGCGCAGCGCCAAGCCGGGCATGTTTGCCAAAGGCCAGATCGCCGTCGGGCAGGGCAAAGCGCTGACGCTGCCGGGCAGCGCCGTTCTGCTGCGTGACGGTTTTGCCAATGTGTTCGTTATCGACTCTGCGGCCAAATCGGGCGCTAGCAAAGTCAAGCAGGTGCGGGTGAAGCTCGGTCGTCAGGCGCAGGGAATGATGGAAGTCGCCGGTATTGCGCCTGATGCACAGGTCGTCGCAGCCGGCGCGGGTTTCCTTGCCGATGGCGATACCGTTCGCATTGTGAAATAAGCATGGGTATTGCTCTGTAGAGCCCATTGATAAATAGCTACGCAGAGATACCTTGTGGTGTATCTGCAGGGAAGATGTGATGAATTTTTCTGCTTGGTCGATTAAAAATCCGATACCGGCAATTATGCTGTTTGTCTTGCTGTCCATCGCCGGACTGTGGTCGTTTAACGCGATGAAGGTGCAGGATTTTCCCGATATCGAATTGCCGATGGTAACGGTCACCGCGGTGCTCGATGGCGCCGCACCGGCGCAACTGGAAACCGAAGTCGCGCGTAAAATCGAAAACTCGGTATCGGCATTGCAAGGCGTCAAGCACGTTTACAGCAATATCACCGACGGCGTTGTCAGCCTGAATGTCGAATTCGTGTTGGAAAAGCCGATCAACGAGGCCGTTGACGACGTGCGGGACGCGGTGTCGAACGTGCGTGGCGATTTACCGTCGGATATGAAAGACCCGATCATCGGCAAAGTCGAATTTTCCGGCGTACCGTTTCTGGTTTTCACCGTCGCTGATTCGCAGCTCGACGAAGAGCAATTGTCGTGGTTTGTCGATAATAAAGTCACGCGTCTGGTTCGCGCCGTGCCCGGCGTTGGCAAAGTCTCGCGCGTTGGTGGTGTGAGCCGTGAAGTGCGAATCGAGCTTGATCCGGAACGCATGGCGGCGCTCGGCGTCACCAGCAGCGAAGTATCGCGCCAGCTGGCAATGACACAAAAGGATTCATCCGGTGGCCGCGCCGATCTGGGTGGCAGTGAGCAGGCGCTGCGAACGATTGCGACGGTGCAAACCGCCGCTGAGTTGGCGAAAACCGAACTGGCACTCAGCGACGGACGTCGGATTCGCCTTGATCAGATTGCGACGGTGAGTGATACGACGGCCGAGCGCCGCTCAATTGCCCAGCTCAACGGCAAATCGGTCGTCGGTTTCGAAATCACGCGCTCACGCGGCGCGAGTGAAACCAGTGTGGCAGCAGAAATTCAGGCGGTCTTGAATAAACTCAAAGCCGAACACCCGACGCTGGTAATTACGCAGGCCTACGATATGGCCAAGCCAGTGCAAGATGAATTCGATTCATCCATGCACCTGCTCTATGAAGGCGCGCTGCTGGCGGTGATTGTCGTGTGGTTTTTCCTGCGCGACTGGCGCGCGACGCTGGTTTCGGCGGCGGCCTTGCCCTTGTCGATTTTGCCGACGTTTATCGGCATGCACTATATGGGCTTTACGCTCAATACGGTGACTTTGCTGTCGATGGCGCTGGTGGTCGGGATTCTGGTTGACGATGCGATTGTCGAAATCGAGAACATCGTTCGCCATTTGCGGATGGGCAAAACGCCATATCAGGCGGCGATGGAAGCGGCTGACGAAATCGGTCTGGCGGTGATCGCGACGACATTTGCGCTGGTTGCGGTGTTTTTGCCGACCGCATTCATGGGCGGGATTCCGGGTAAATTCTTTATTTCATTCGGCTGGACTGCGGCGCTGGCCGTCATGGCGTCCTTGGTCGTTGCGCGCTTGCTGACACCGATGATGGCGGCGTATCTGCTTAAGCCGATTTTTCATGATGAAAAAGAAAGCTGGATCATGCAGCAGTATTTGCGCGTTGCGCAGTGGTGTTTGCTGCACAGAAAAACGACGGCGGCGTTGTCGATTCTGTTTTTTATTGGCTCGCTGGCGCTGGTGCCGCTGTTACCGACGGGTTTTGTTCCGGCTGACGACCGATCGCAAACGCTGGTCAAAATCGAGCTGCCACCGGGTGCAACCTTGCAAGACACCTTTGCTGTCGCCGAACAGGCACGGCAGATTATTCTCAAGCAGCCGTATATCACGCACATTTATACCGCAATTGGCGGCGGCAAGGCCGGTGCCGATCCGTTTGCCGCAGGTTCGAGTGGCGTGAACAAAGCCAATCTGACGCTGACTTTGGCCGATCGCAATGACCGCTCGCTCAAGAAAACGCAAATTGAAAAAAATCTGCGCGAAGCGCTGCAAGTGTTGCCGGGGGCTCGGGTGCAAATCGGTCTGGGTCAGTCGGGTGAAAAACTGCAAATGATCATCAAATCGGATGACCCCGAGGCGCTGGCGCTGGCGGCGAAAAATATCGAACAGGATTTGCGTACGCTGCAAGGCGTTGGCTCGATCACGTCGAGTGCAAGTCTGGTTCGTCCCGAGCTGATTATTCGTCCCGATATGGCCAAAGCCGCCGATATGGGCGTCACGGGCGTGTCGATTGCCAATACGATCCGCGTTGCAACGGTCGGCGACTTTGATACTGCGCTGGCGAAATTGAATCTGCCTGAACGTCAGGTGCCGGTCGTAGTTCGTTTGCCCGATGAGTTTCGCAGCAATCTGGAAGCGATCAAGCGCCTGCGAGTGCCGTCGACCCATGGCGAAGTGATGCTCGGCCAGGTCGCGAGCGTCGAGATTTCCAGCGGGCCGAGCCTGATCAGCCGTTACGACCGGGCGCGGAATGTCATTTTTGACGTCGAACTCAATGGCCGCGCGCTGGGCGAAGTCAATGCCGAGCTCGAGCAATTGCCGGCGATGAAGAATCTGCCGGCTGGCGTGACTCGCGCCGAATTTGGCGATGCTGAAGAAATGAAAAAGCTGTTTGCCAGCTTCGGACTGGCGATGCTGACCGGCGTGCTGTGTATTTATATGGTGCTGGTGCTGCTGTTCCATGATTTTATGCAGCCGGTGACGATTCTGGCCGCCTTGCCATTGTCGATTGGCGGCGCGTTTGTCGCCTTGCTGATTGCCAATAGTGCTTTTGCGATGCCATCGCTGATCGGTCTGATTATGCTGATGGGTGTTGCGACGAAAAATTCGATTCTGCTTGTCGAATATGCGATTGTCGCGCGCCGTGAAGGATTGAGCCGCTTTGATGCGCTGATCGACGCCGGACGCAAACGTGCACGTCCGATTGTGATGACGACGATTGCGATGGGCGCAGGGATGTTGCCGATTGCCATCGGTTGGGGCGCTGATTCGAGTTTCCGCTCGCCGATGGCGATTGCGGTGATTGGCGGGTTGATTACGTCAACTTTCCTGAGCCTGCTGGTGATCCCGGTGGTGTTTACTTTTGTTGACGATTTTGTTCAGTGGTTGGGACGCAAACGCAAAAAAGCAGAGTCATGATGGGTATGTGATTGAAGGCTTGTATTGCTATTGCTTGAGGGGAGATACATCGATGGGGTATCTCCCATCAAGCATTTCAGCGTTTTGCAAAGGCCAACAATCCACCGACGGCAAAAAATGCGGCAGCGCAACTGCGGTTAAAGAACCGGATTCGTCCTTTCCCTTGCAACCAGTCGGCCAGCCGGTGGCCGCCCCAGGCATAAGCGACTTGCCAGCTGATTTCGATGATGAAAAACGAGCTCAGTAAAATCACCCATTGCGTACTCTGTGGCTGATTGACATCGATAAATTGCGGCAGAAAGGCGCCGGCGAACAAAATCGCCTTGGGGTTGGAGAGCGCAACTGCGAGGCCGGTTTGATAACGCGCCTTGGGGCTGTTGGCATCTTTGCTGGGCAATTGCATTTCATCGCCGGCCTGCCAGCATTGCCAGCCCAGATAGACCAGATACAGTGCCCCGACGATTTTCAGCGCGGTAAACAGCGTCGCCGAAGCCATTAAAATCGCGCCAACGCCGACGGCGGACAGTCCGATCAGAATACTCAAACCGGTCATGGCGCCGGCCATGGTTGCCAGCGTGGCCTGCCAGCCATAACGTACACCGTGACTGAGCATGAGCAACATATTCGGTCCGGGCGTCGCCGAGATAAATAAGGTCGTACCGAGAAACAGAAGCCAGAGATTAAGACTCATTAAAATCACCACTGTGAACTGAATTTGATTATTTCTAAATAAGCAGGCAATGCCTTTGGCTTGATCGGGTTTTATGAATTAAGATGAGGGGCTGATCAATATCGATATTTGCCAGTGTTTCAGTACTTTAGCAAATACTATTGAATCGGCTCAATGATAGTTTGAGTTTTTGCCGGATCGAGCTTGCTCGCGAAGCGGTGCACGAACAACCGGGCACACGTTGCGGGTGAGCCAGCTCCCGCGACCCAAACTTTTTAAAGGCCGGTTTAATAAGCAGATGCCCGAAATGATTTGCCCCGCTTTTTATAAGAGAAATACTCTGTGTCCCATCATCGCTTGAATCAGCAGCTTGAGGAATCCGGATATTCATTTGCCCGTATCCGAACGGTACTGGTGTTTTTATCGCTGTCTATTTGCGTTGTCACACTAGCCATTCTTGGACATTCGATCTGGCGTAGTTATCAGGAGGCCTTGTCCAAGGCCGAGCAGGAAATGCAGCTGCTGTCGCGAACGATGGAAGAGCATATCGGGCGTTCGATGGAAGGAACCTTGTCGGCCTTAAGCAAGGCGGCTCACGACGAAATTTTCTCGACCTGCTTGCTGGCGCGTGACCCGGCCTGTTTGCACGCTTATTTGCAGCGTACCGTCGAGAAATATCCGCAACTCAATTCGCTGGCGCTGGCCTATCCGGAAGGTGATCTGGCTGCGTCGAGCATCATGCATCCGGTCGAATTGCGCAATTTGGCCAGCGTGCAGTATTTCCGCGCCATTCGCACCCGAGTCCAGCAAGCGTATTACATCGGCGAGCAGCAAAGCGATCCGACCGGACAAATGGAAATGATCCCGTTTGCGATTGGTGTTCCAGACCCGCAAACGCAGACCCGTTCGGTACTGATCGCTGGCGTGGCGCCCGATTTTTACCAGCAGTTTTATGACTCGATCAATTTGAATCGTGCGCTGGTGATTCGATTATTTCGCGATGACGGGATTTCACTGTTGCGTTTTCCGCGAGCGAACGAAGAAATCGGTCGCGATATTTCACAACGCAGCTTTTTTGATCAGGTATTTCGCGATGCGCCCAGCGGCATTTTTTATGAAACCAGCAAAATCGATCAGGTCACTCGGATTTATGGCTGGCGGCGGGTTCAGGGCTGGCCGTTGGGCGTTTCGGTGGGGATAGACCGGGAGCTGGTGCTGGCGCAATGGCGGCAGGATTCACTGGTGAATGCGGCCATTACGCTGATGTTGTTGCTGTCGGGTGCCGGTTTGCTGATTTATGTCTTGCGCCAGCTACGGCGACTGGAGCGAACCGAAGACACGCTGTTTCTGACCAAAGTCGCCGTGGAAAACGGCGCGGATATGGCGATCTGGCTCGATCCGCAAGGGCATATTCGCTATGTGAATGCGACAACCAGCCGCCGCTTGGGGTATCCCGAATCCGAGCTGATGAATATGCGCTTCAGAAACATCCATCCTGAATTCAAGGCCGACGGCTGGCCAAAATTCTGGCAAAAATTGCGTCAGCACCGCCACCTGTTTGACGAAATCAATCTGCGTACCCGGACTGGCGAAGAATTTCCCTGTGAAATGCATTCCAACTACATTCTGTTTCAGGGGCAGGAGTATAACTGTGCTGTGGTGCGCGATATTTCCGAGCGGCGGATGGCCGAAGAGGCCATCGGAAAATCCGAGCAGCAATTGCGTCTGGCGTTGGAGGCTTCCAATACGGGTTTGTTTGATATGCCGCTCGATGGTCGCCGCACCGCGGTAACCAGCCCGGAATACGACAAATTATTGGGTTATCAATCGGGTGAGCTGATTGAAACTTTCGATAAATGGAAAGAGCAATTGCATCCGACCGACCGGGAGCAGGCCGTTTCGGCTTATCGGGATTATTACGTCGGTAATTCAGCACATTTCACTGTCGATTTTCGCCGCCGTACCAAACTGGGTGAATTTCGCTGGTTTCAGACACGTGGCAAATTTGTCGATTTCGATTCGCGCGGCAAACCAAGTCGTCTGATCGGCACGATGACCGATATTACCGAGCGCAAGGAAGCGCAAGACCGGATTACCGAGCTGGCCAACTTTGATACGGTGACCGGGCTGGCCAACCGCAATCTACTGCGTGACGAATTGCGCCTGGCACTGGCCTCGGCCGAGCGTTACAAGCGCAAACTGGCGGTACTGTTTCTTGATCTGGATCGTTTCAAAACCATTAATGATTCACTTGGTCATGCCGCTGGCGATATGGTCTTGGCGCAGGTGGCTGCCCGCCTGCGCAGTATTGTCGGCAAGCAGGATATTCTGTCGCGGCTGGGGGGGGATGAATTTGTGCTGGTACTGGCCGACTTGCCCAATGCGCTGGTCGCTGGGGATGTGGCCGAGCGGATTTTGGCGTCATTTGCTGAGTCATTTGTGCTCGAAGCGGGGAATTTTGCCACTTCAACGTCAATTGGCATCAGCGTTTATCCTGACGACGGGCAGGATGCTGACGAGCTGATCAAAAACGCCGATGTGGCGATGTATCAGGCCAAGAGCAACGGGCGCAATAATTATCAGTACTTTACCGCTGACATGAATGCGCGAGCTTCCGAGCGCCTGACGCTGGAAACCAGCATGCGCGATGCGCTGGATCGCAATGAGTTCGAAGTCTACTTCCAGCCGCAAGTCAGTCTGGAAACCGGCAAAATTATTGGTGCCGAAGCACTGGTGCGCTGGAATCACCCGACCCAGGGCTTGATTCCTCCGGTGAAGTTTATCCCGATTGCCGAAGAGTCCCGGATGATTGTGCCATTGGGAAACTGGGTGCTGCGTCGTTCATGCGAGCTGGCCGCGCAATGGCAGCGTGAAGGCTTGCCACCGATCACGATTGCGGTGAATCTGTCTCCCTTGCAGCTGCATCAATCCAACTTGCTTGATTTGATCCAGAGCGCGCTCGATAGCGCAGGTCTGGCGGCCAAATTCCTCGAGCTGGAAGTGACCGAGTCGGTCGTGATGCAGGAAGTCGAGCATGTGATGGCGATGCTGCACGGCATCAAGCAATTGGGCGTCAAACTTTCGCTTGATGATTTTGGTACCGGCTATTCCAGTTTGTCGTACTTGAAACGCTTTGCTTTTGACAAGCTCAAGGTTGATCAGAGTTTTGTTCGTGATATCAGTTTTGATGCCAATGATGCTGCGATTGTGCTGGCAATTATCGGCTTGGGCAAAACGCTGGGTATGTCGGTGCTGGCAGAAGGCGTTGAAACCGAATTGCAGCTCGAATTCTTGCGGCGGGCACAGACCGATTCGATTCAGGGCTTCTTGTTTAGCAAGGCCGTCCCCGCCGAGCCATTCAGGCAGTTGCTGGTCGAGCAAAAACAACTGTCTTTGCGCCCGGCGGCCATCATATCGCAGTGATCTGCGCGGCAAAGCCCCTGATAGCGCTTAGTGCCCAGTGTTAAGGAGCTGTGCGACCGGTTCTGCGACTGAACTATTTACTCGTCATCGGCCTTGAGCTGCTCGACCAGATCGATATAACCTTGCATGGCCGCTTCCCGGCTTTGCCCTGCCATTTTGCGCCAGGCATCGAATTTGGCCTGAGCAACAAATTGCAGGGTTGAAGGCCGCTCACTCTGAATATCACCTTCGGTTGCCTGTTTGTAAAAGGCATACAGCTGCAATTTGCTGGCGATGTCGGGTGCTTCGTTGAGCTTGACTACTTCCTGCTGCGCTTGTTCAAAACGCTGGTTCAGATCGGGCATGATGTTCTCCATCGAGGCGGGCTGTTTACAGTCTAGCAGCCTGCTCAAATCTGATGGCGAATAGGCTGCATCTGCACTGCTGAAACGGGTAAAATAGCGTAACGCTGAGCGGGGGGACGGGCGATGCAGATTCCACATTTGACGGCTTACCTGAACGGCCGGTTTGCGCCGCTGGACGAATTACAGATTTCGGTGCTGGATCGCGGCTTTCTGTTTGGCGACGGGGTGTATGAAATGATCCCGGTGTATTCGCGTTGCGCTTTCCGGCTTGACGAGCACCTAGCGCGACTGGGGCGCAGTCTGGCTGAAATCGGGATGGACAATCCGCACGATCTGGCGACATGGCGGCAAATTGTGCTTGATCTGGTGGCGAGGCAGGACTTCTGCGATCCGTCTTCCGATCTGTCGGTCTATATCCAGGTCACACGTGGCGTGGCTTATCCGCGCAATCACGCTTTTCCTGCTGCCGGAACGATCCCGACGGTTTTTGCCTTTACCGACCCGCTGGAGGTGCCGCCAGCCGGGTTGTTTACGCAGGGCGTGGCTGCGGTGACGACCCGCGATTTGCGCTGGCAGCGCTGCGATATCAAGGCGATTTCGCTGCTGGCCAATGTACTGGCCAAGCAGCAGGCGGTCGAGGCGGGCGTCGCCGAGACGATTTTGTTGCGCGACGGCGGACACGGGGAAGAAAACCTGATGATCGAAGGCGCGGCGAGCAATATTTTCATCGTCAAAGACGGCGTGATTTTTGCACCGGCGGCTAGTGAACTGATGCTGGCCGGGATCACTTACGAGCTGATTATCGAGCTGGCGCAGGCTCATGATTTGCCGCTCAAGCTCGGTGAGGTTAGCGAGGCGATGTTGCGCGATGCCGACGAGGTCTGGCTGACTTCGTCGTCGAAAGAAATTTTAGCCATTGTTGTTCTGGACGAACGGCCAGTGGGAAATGGCAAACCCGGCCCCATCTACCAGCAAATGCTGTCGTTTTATCAAACATACAAAGCCACGGTGATGCGCCGTGGCGAGGAATAAATATGGGCTTTACCGAAATTCCCAGCCAGAAGCTGGAAGACCTTGTGACTTTCCCGGTGCTGATCCCCGTCAAGGCGGTCAGCCAGAAAAACATCGACGAAGCCGAGTTCCGTGCTGCCGTGTATGCGGTGACGCGCGAACATGTGACGACGTTTCTGGAAGAACACATCAGTATCCGTGTCTCTAGCGCCGGCAGTTACTACTCGGCGACGCTGATGATCACGTTCGAGCACGTCGATCAGGTGTACGCGGTCGACGCTGCGCTGCGCGCCCATCCTCTGGTTTTGCGTGTGTTGTAATGCTGGCTGACGTAGATACCTCGCCATGTATTGCTTCGCAACTCAATACTAATATCAATTGTATTGATATACCCCTTGAGCCATTTCCGCATGTATTGAGAGTTCGGCAACTGGGCATGGTCGATTACGAGCCGACCTGGCTGGCGATGCAGCGTTTTACCGCCGAGCGCGATGCCGACACGGTCGATGAGTTGTGGCTGCTCGAACACCCGCCGGTTTTTACGCAAGGGCAGGCGGGTAAGGCCGAGCATATTCTCGCCATGTCGGATATTCCGGTGGTGCAGATCGATAGAGGCGGGCAGGTGACGTATCACGGACCGGGCCAGCTGGTCGCTTATTTGCTGCTCGATTTGCGCCGCTACAAAATGGGCGTGCGCGATCTGGTTCGCAAGCTGGAAAACAGTGTGATTGGCATTTTGGCCGATCATGGCATCAGCGCTTACGGCAAAGTCGACGCGCCCGGTGTCTACGTCAAAGATGACTATGCCGAATCAAAAATCGCCAGCCTCGGCCTGCGGATTCGCAATGGCTGCTGTTATCACGGTCTGGCGCTCAATGTGTCGATGGATCTGGCGCCTTTTAATCTGATCAACCCTTGTGGTTATCAGGGTTTGCAAGTGACGCGAATGGCCGATTTCGGGATTAGCGAGACACCCGCGACTTTAGCCGTTAAAATGGCGCACAAAATTGCCCACCAAATCAAAACTTTAACCGTTTAGTTTGTACGGTTATCGGGAAAAAAATGACTGAAGAAATCAAAACACCGGCAAAGCCAGGCAAAGAAGTTGGCGTCAAACTCAAAGGCGAAGCCAAAACCGCGCGGATTCCAATCAAAATAGTGCAGCTTGAAACCAAGCTGAAAAAGCCCGAATGGATTCGCGTTCAGGCCGCCAGCCACAATAGCCGCTTCTATGAAATCAAGGAAATCCTGCGCGAGCAGAAGCTGCATACCGTTTGTGAAGAAGCGTCGTGCCCGAATATCGGCGAATGTTTCGGCAAGGGAACGGCGACGTTCATGATCATGGGCGACATCTGTACGCGCCGTTGTCCGTTCTGCGACGTTGGCCATGGCCGCCCCAATCCGCTCGATGAAAACGAGCCGCGCCATCTGGGCGAAACCATTGCCGCGCTGAAACTCAAATATGTCGTGATTACGTCGGTCGATCGCGACGATTTGCGCGACGGCGGTGCGGCGCACTTTGTTGAATGTATCCAGAAAACGCGCGAACTCAGTCCTGAAACGCAAATCGAAGTGCTGGTGCCCGACTTCCGTGGCCGCATGGACATTGCGCTCGATATTTTCCAGCAGGCCTTGCCTGACGTAATGAATCACAATCTGGAAACCGCGCCACGCCTGTACAAACAGGCGCGTCCCGGCTCGGATTACCAGCATTCGCTCGATCTCTTGAAAGAATTCAAGCGCCTGTATCCGCATGTGAATACCAAGTCCGGCATCATGGTCGGCCTTGGCGAAACTGACGAAGAAGTCTACCAAGTGATGGAAGACATGCGCGCGCACGACATCGACATGATTACCATTGGCCAGTATCTGCAGCCATCGAACGGTCATTTGCCCGTATTGCGCTATGTGCATCCGGATCAGTTCAAAGCGTTCGAAAAACGCGCCTACGAGCTGGGCTTCAAGCATGCTGCAGTCGGTGCAATGGTTAGGTCTAGCTATCATGCAGATCAGCAGGCGCATAACGCAGGCGTTTGATGTGTGACCATAGCTAAGTAAATGAGACTATCGCGAAGTAAATGAGATTTTGCATAAGTTGAAAGAGCGAAAATCACCCCTCAAATACCTCTGTAGGCCACGTCATTGTTAGACTTTAGCCTCCCCGATCTCACCCCATCTAAAGACGCCTGGCGGCTGGATTGGCTCGGGGAGGTGTCATACACCAAAACATCTTCCAGATGGTCGCAATCAAGCGTCCAAGTCGCGATTTCTCCCCTAAATCATCCTTATGAAGAGCTGACCAAGGCTGGCGAAAAGCCCTATGGCAATTACACTCTTCAACGAAAAGTGTGGTTGCCGGTTGGCGTTTTACGGACACTCAAAGTTGGAACGGTCTGGCAGGATGGCATGTGCATCCATGATCCTGACTATGATCTCGAAGTTTTCCAAAACATCGCGATTAGTCCGGAGTCCACCACGTATGTGAAGTCCGGGGCCTCTGTTGATGGGCATTATTTGCTCCCCTGGGGAGAGCATCGTGGGCATCAGCAGCACACTCACTCAAATGGTATATGCATTGCTTTGCCTGATGGTAGGCAGATATTTGTCCCATGCTTGGAACTCATACGTTTTTATTTCGGTTCTAGCGGGTCGTTGATCAGTCGTCTTTTTTCAGGAGCATTGAAGAAAGAAAGCCTTTGGCAGGAACTGAAATTCAACGACCAGACGCGCCATCTACACCTAAAGCTGGCAGAAAAGTTACCGGGACCGGCTGCCGCCGACATTGGTCGTATCGCTTTGAGTCAGACCGCTTGGCGCGCCGCCGCTCATGTTTACCAATCGTGTGCGCAAAGTGTAATTGAGCATCGCGAAGCCAACCCGTTTACGATTTTTCCATTTATCGGCAAAACGACATTGCAAGCCAATGGGGCATGGATATCGTTTAAAGGCGTCGAGAAATCGACCTTTGTCGTGTTTTCTCTTCAGTCCTGTTCTTACCCATTTCCATTTCGTTCATTGTCCTATGAGCTGGAGCAGTCTGCTGCAAATACCCATGGACGAATACCGGGCGGGGATAACAAAAAGAACCAACCGGTAAAGATTAATCGTGACACCAAAGAGCAGGCCAGACTGGTTGATGGTGATCCGGATAAAAACAAGAATATTCAGGCTCGCTGGATGAAAGACAAAGCGAAATTCCCAGATTTAAAGAAAAAGCCTGTCTGGCTGGACAAGGTGCAATATTCGGACAGCCCAGATGTGTATATCCATCATGAAGATGGTAAGTTTGAACAGGTTGCCAGTGGTGAGGCGGTCGGTCATGGTGGCCGTGCCATTGATCTCGTTTTTTCTGCTGATTGTATATTGGGTCAAACTTCAGATGAAAAACTGCCTCGGTTCGTAGAGCGCGGACTGACTGAGCTTCTGAAGCAAAGTCTGGCTCGTAATGAATCCGCTATGGTTGATTTGATAATACACCCTGCTATTGGTAAAAAAGTATTTGCTTTGCCCAAAGTCATTGATGATGATGGCGTGATCGATGACATTACGCAAATAGCCATGCCAAATGGATATCATCGGCAGCGGCAAAGTTGTTTTGCACAAGTGATGACAAATAGAAAGGTAGTGGCGACTTTCTGGATTGTAGAAAGTCGCGCGAATTATTCAGCCTCAGAATTGATTGAGATATTCGATTTCAAGAAAACAACGTTGATGGATCTTATTGGTAATCTTGTTGGTAAAAAAGCAAATAAGATGCTTTAAAGGTGTTTTGTAAATGGTTTGTTTTATACCCCGACTGTACATGGGGTCTCATGCTCAGGATTCCAAGAAAAAAACTGAGCATGTAGATATTTTTTGATTAGTAATTAGTCAAATTTTAAAGGGTAGATATAACAATCATCCATTGGCTCTGAATAAGCGGATTCATTATAGCTGCCCATCTGGGCGTAACAAATCTGTACGTTAGGGTTGGATATTGCCGCAAGCCCCGCACCTATAGTGGATAGTTTGTTGTTTAAAGGTGCAATTACTGTGTTGTAATCGGCCTTGCTATTTATTATAGAAATAATTTCATTTTTTGCTTTGTATGGGTCAAGTAATGAATGTTCAAAAACGTTGATTTTATCCTGAGAATAGTAAGCAACTAATTTTTCTGTGAACGCTGCATTCATCGCTTGTAGTTCGTCTGATATTGATTGCCCCTTGGCCCCATATCCGATTGAAATGAAATCTGGCTCTAATGTGTCGATTATTTCTTTGGCTCGCTCGTGTTCAAACCCAGATAGTAAAATTAAATGAAGCGGTTTGTTAGATTCAATATCGCCCATGTAACCTAGGACAGATCTAACTTGCAATACAGCATCGCTTAGGGAGCTTGAAACTTTTGCAGCTCTATAAAAAATAAATATTTCATTGAAAATTGATTTATTTATTTCTAGGTATTTTAGGGCTATTAATAAGCTTTCTCTTGTGAAAGTTGATGTGTCAATTACTAAATTTGGCGGGGATTTTAAGGTCTTTATTGGAGAGAAGAAGTCAATAATTGAATCAGCAATTGTGGTGGGGTGGGATGCGTCTAGTTTAAATAGTTGACTTGAATATTTCTCTGTGTAAAGAGTGATATTTGCTCTGCTGCCCTCCTCGAATTGGTCGAAATAAAAAACCCCGAGATTTTCTATGCGGTCAGGTGTGATGTTTTCGTATGCAGATAAACAACGATTCTCATAGCTGGCGCAAACCATGTAATAGTCAATTTTTTCTGGAAGTTGCTCTGTAATTTTTAACTGCACATTAGTTTGGCGCATTTTATTCCCCGAAATTAAATGATTCTTGGGTTGTTGTTCTTGAATCTTTGTCTGCTTCTTCCTTTAGCCGTTCTACTACAAATGCCCTTGGGTTTTCAATTGCTAAAGCCAAATGATCTGGTGTTACCGACATGTGGTGTGCATATCCAGATGGATCTAATTTGAAATATGGTGCTAGTCTGCGATTTAATGAATATAGCGTGTTTCTTCCAAATCCTTCTTTTCTGCCTATACTTTTAACATTCAAGTAGCCCCATTCTACAGCTAGATCTAATACTTCTTGAACGTTGCTTGAGGGGGCGGCTGTTACCATGAATGAAATGTACTGTCGTTCTGAGTCTGATGACACTAATTTCTTTTGAAAACATTCACCAAATGCATTTATTAGCCGTTTTACTTGTTCGACTTTATTGAGGTTTGAAGATGTTTCTGATGTTTCATCTTTCTTGAGATGGTCAAATTCCTCTAGTACATATTCTTCAGACCATTTTTTTAATATATTATCCTGAACTGTATATGGGATGTTTTTAATAACAGACCCATCATGCGTAGACATCATTTCAGAATACATTCGTGCTGCAGGTTCTAAAAAGAACCTAATCATCCCTGAGGATATATCAACCATTGACCTAAAGCCTGCATAGCTATACAGATTAGTTTTTTTGTCTCTAGCTAAGGCCTTTAAATATTCAGATACGGCATACCGTCGAATATCATCAGCCTTCCTTGAAGAAATTCGTATGCCTTCATCCCATTTTTTTCCAATCTCAGCTTTAATATTTTCTAGCCCAAGGTCTTGTGTTGAATTTGTAGGGAAGAATTCTGTTGGTGTAATTCCACTTAATCCAGCAACTTCAAGGCGGCGAGTTACAATCTCTTCAATTCGATCGTAATAGTGGCTGAATTGTTTTGATGTATAAACTGAACTAATATCGATGTCAGAAAAGTCGTGTGAATTTTCAATCAACATACCTTGGGTTGTTCTCCAAGTTTTATATTTTTTTTGCGTTGATATTTTTAAGCACAAATCGTTGGTTGACCGGTATGAAACCCAACCATTGATAATTTTTTGCATTCGAATTGGAAGGTTGTCTGCATCATCTATCATTAGGTAGATTGGACCATTTGGAGTGAAGTCCAGAGACTTTATTAGGCGAATGTAAGGCAAGAAAAAATCTTCATAGCCAAAAATCGATCCTTCATATGGAATTAAGTTTTTCTCAAAGGTTAGTTTGTTGATGTATTTCTTTGAGGTTATACGTTCCCTTGTGAAAAAATTGTTGAGCTGACCCAGTTTTTCAATTCCAGATGATTTTTGCTCTATGATGATAGGGTCGTGTCCAATGTCTTTAATTAATTGATTTACTTTTATTAAAAAAGAAGATATGGCTTCCTCGTTGGATGATGCGGAATCTACTGCCAGCATTTGCAATGAGTTTGTAATTTGTAACGCAGCATTAAGGATTAAGAAGTGTTCTGATAATAGCCAATAGGGTGCCCCATCCAATCGTTCTAGCTCAGTAAGGCAGTAATTTGGTGTTTTTATGGGCATATGCACAGCATAATAATTGAGCTCAGGAACCGATTGCACTTTCCTTGCTGCAATTTGTACGCTAGGTTCGAGGTATCTGAGCATCATACTTTTGCCCGTACCCCGGGAGCCATGAATAAATGTATGTTCAGCATACAAAATTCTTGGGAAGTCAGAAAAAACATCAATAAATAAACTAGCGATGTCCTGCGGGCTTAAAGTTTCTGGTGTTTTTACTGAAAATGGATTCATGACTTTGCCTCGTTAAATTTGGTGAGGATCTCTAGTGCAGCATCGCCGCACCAATCAGGGTATGCTGATTTGAACGTGAAGCTGTCTGCAGGATAGCCCGATTCTTTTAATTCGAATCTTTTGTCGCATGCGATCTCACCAATTGAGCCATCAGTTTGTGAGTAAATGATAATATTTGCTCTAATTTGATTTATATGTACAGCTTCAATCATATGGGATTTGCAGTAAATCATCTCGCAAAACATTTTTTCTAGGCGAGAATTTATTTCGTCGATCAGATAACAATCTGAGTGCCCGCCTTCTCCATTGTCTTTTCCGTATTGATTTAATATGTCTTTCTCTAGTATTTCATACTTAATGTTAACCCATTTGCTTCGCAAATCAATGTCGACGCTAGAAATCGAGTTTGCGTAGTGATGAAATATTTCACTTTTCTTTGGAAGTGTTCCGGCCGATAGTAAATATCTAGCTGCTCGACTGCGGTCTTCGCAAATTTCATCTGCAAATCGAACGAGTGATGCAATTAGTTTTGGACGATATTTCTTGCCAGCATAAGTGTCTTCTTCTTTTAAATTTGATAGAGTATCCTTGGATGTATTTCCATGAATGTCTGTTGTTTTTCCTCCATGAGCTTGTGCAATGTCAGCAATTGGTTTTGCCTCAAACTGATCTGGGCATAATCCAGCACCCATTTGGGTAAAGATCTTTAAAGGGTGCTTTTCATGCCCTCTGCGCCCATTTATATTGCCGGCGTCATGTAAGAGTATTGATACTAGTGTAATATAAACTTCATATGGGTTGAGGCTTATTGCGGCTGTTATAGCATTTTCTCGTTCGTCTGGGATGCCTAGTAATTTCCCTGTAATTCTAATTACAGCATTGAAATGGTCAATGCTATGATCAGTGTAGATTCCCCCATCCTCAGCAGATGTACCCGCAGCAATATATGGGTAAATACTGTTGGCTAAATGGTCTTTAATTAACCAATATCTATCAAAGTAATCGCTCTTTCCATGTGGGAAAAATTGCATTTTTTTTTGGTTTTCTTGTAGCCAGGTTTCTAAAGGCTCCATGCATTCTTTGCTGATGTTCACACAATATCCTCTATGCTTGAGATAATAGCGATTCAAAAATCGCTTTTGCCAAAAAAGGGGGAACAGCATTTCCTACTTGTTGCTGTTGAAATCCTATTGATCCCTTAAAAATAAAGTCGTCAGGGAATGATTGAAGTCGAGCGGCTTCTCTAATAGATAATCCCCTGTCCTGACTGGGATGTATCAGCATGTTCTTTCTGAAGTTGCCAATAACTACAGATGCATCATTGGCACACAGTCGACGATAAATTCCTGTATGACACCTAGATTTGTCTTTGTAATTATTCATTAGATGCTCAGGGATATTCTCCCAATTGCCGCCTTGCGGTATGTGTTTGTATCGTTCAATAATAATGCTGTTGTTTCTTGTAACTAAATTATTGCTGCAGTCGTTGAGATTTTTTCTTAATTTAGATGTGTAACTGTTGGTTGTTTCTTTTGCATATGGAAGAGTGCAAATTGAAGCTCCATTTTCTAATTTCGGGAGATCATCAAAAGCCATTGCTACAGTTACTATCGTACTTGGATTAGGTTTTGGAAAGTTATATTTAATGCCGTGTAAGGAGCCGACAATGAAAAAGCGGGCACGTTTTTGCGGGATCCCATAATGGTGAGCATGCAATAAGTCTGCGCTTACTGTGTAACCTAGACTTTCAAATTCATTGATAATTTGTTCTGCAAATATGCCCCCTTCAGTTTCTAAAATGCCGCGTACATTTTCAAAAACAAGCCAATCTGGTTGATATAGTTTGACGACGCGAACAAATTCTTTAAAGAGCCAATTATTATCATTTAATGCGGAACGAGTTCTTTGGTTGGAGGTTGAAAACCCTTGGCATGGTGGCCCCCCAAAAACAACTAGGCCATTTGACCTGTTAACAAAGGGAGTTTGAGGTTGAAACTTACGTATGTCATCAATAAAAATCCCATACTTTGGCTTGTGATTGTGTAGGTATGTAGCGGCAGCATATTTGTCAGCTTCTACAACTAACTGTACATCAACTCCCGCCATCCTTGCCCCGAGTGACATGCCTCCTGCCCCAGAGAATAAATCTATCCCGATCATGCAAATCTTCCGTTAATCATATACACGCAGCGTATACAAGCTATGATTGATGTCAATATTTTTTTTCGGAGGATTGTAGTATTCATGCGCTTTATGGCTATTCTGCAGGTTGTTGAAAATGATGCGAATTGGTAAGTGTAGAAAACTATAAAGTGTACATTTTACTTCAGATGTGTACTGCGCTATCGTTGATCTGCTCGCCAATCCGAAAATTTATTAACTATTGCTGAGTACCATGGGGGAGGATCAAAGAAATCTTTTTCCAAGTGGTTGTAACGGATCGCTTTCGCGCGCCAAGCTGCAGTGAGCCGGAGTTCTGGAGCTGTCATGATCCAAGCTGCTAACTGTAGCAAATGCCAACGTTCATTGATCGGCCGTAATATAAAAGGTATCTTGGGATTCGTAAGTGGAATGCTTTTGATTCTGAGCTCTGTCGCCACATGCTGGCGTAGCGAGGTGGATCTATAGCGACTTGTCATCAGCTTGCACAACTGGTGCATTACCCCTAAAAATCCGATATCTATGCTGGTTCCATTGTATTTGGCAGGGGCATCAAGTGACTCGATAGCTTGGCGCAATACTTGATAAGCCGTTCGATCATAAGGCTCAGGTGCTGTTGGGGTTGTCTCGCGAAAATCGAACCCGCATTTGAAGCAAGTGCTTAGCGGCCCGACATCAACCACGTCTGGTCGACCGAGTTCTAGGCGATGAAAAATCACAGGAGCTTCACAGCGTGGACAGCGATCATGATGCATGCAATTGTGCTTCGGGCAAAAAACATTAAAGCCGACCCGCCACCGGCGGCGGTAATAGGGCTCAGTATCTTGGGCAAGGCATGCGGGACAAAATTGCAAACCAAAACCATTTCGTGTGCGATGGTACAGTTTCAACGGCAATATCCAGCGCAATAATCCAGACGAATGAAAATGTGGATAAAGGACGTGCTCATATCCGCGTAGCGTTGTTGCCCGCCCGGCTTCAATGCTTAAACCTATATGCGAACAAATTTCAGTAATCAGCCACTCCGGAGATAGGCGATCAATGTCTCGATTCCAGAGTGGCCGCTCTTTTCCGAACTTGAGGTGGCAAAACGTCTCGACTTTAAGTCCGTGGGCATGGGCTATTCGCACCAACCAGCAAGACAATAATTCATCCGCATACGGTTTGGGATGAATGAGCCATTGTGATTGGCTGGTGTCAGTCATGACTACATGCTGGCCGGATTTGCCTTCCGCATGGATGGCGGAACCCAGGGCAAGCTATCTAGCAATTTGCTCGTAATGCGCTCGTCGCCGTTTGTTATCGCATGCTCTGCCGCTAGCTTCAGCAAATCACAGGTGTCACCTAAAGTGCCTTCTGATAGCCACAGTATTTTTTGTGCCATTGCGGTGTCATACAAGTTGGACGCCAGCTTTAATGGCATGCGCTGCTCTAACGTCATTAAAATGCTGCCAAAAGTGGTATCAAGCCGCCATCGCGGCAAAGTTTCGGGAACAAAACGATTTGATAGCTGGGGATCGGTGTTGAACGCGTTGTAGGATTCTTCAATCCCTGCCGCTACGATTGAAATTTTGCATTCATTGCCGAGGCTTTTAATTGCATTCCGAAAGTCGCGCTGTTTACTGAGGCTACCGGCAATCAGATGATGAATTTCATCGATCAGCAGCACCTTTACTTGCAACGTTTCAAAGATATGTTTTACTTGGCGGCAGCGCTCGGCTGGCGTTGCTCGTGGTGGATAGGCGATGAACAGCTTGTCGAGAATCCGACCATAGAAATCGCTGACATCGGGGTGTGAGGGAGATTCAACCGTAACAACAGGTGCCACGGCAGCATCTCCATCGGGATTTAAATCAGGCAAGTGGCGATGCTGAAACTGTTCGAGAATTGAGCTCTTTCCGTTATTTGATGGGCCAACAATCAGCATGTTGGGCATCCGTGTAACCTCGGGATAATTTAAAAGCCGTTCCAGCTTATCAAGAATTTCAACTGCTCTTGGATAGGAAATCCAAGACCCAGATTGAACAGCAATGATTCGCTCTTGAGCGGAGCCGGTGATGAGCTCTTTGGCTTTTTTTCCCAGGTGTGAGTAATCGGGCTTTGTCAAAGCTATTCCTCATCGAATGATTTGATGGCCGAAGGATCGTAGCCTTCAATTTTCGGAGGCATAGCGCTTGGTGCGGCCTTCGCTACAGTTGGTAAACGCTTGGCCAGATCTTTCCGTGATTTGTCGTGCTCGATTCGTTTCTGCTGCGCGCGACGCGCAACTTTGGTTTTTTCAGCAGACTCATCTTCCAACTTGCGCTGGCGATTGATGAGATCGAAAAGCATGTGTTCATTAATATTCTTTCGGCCTTCTTTACGTAGCTGTGCTTTGGCATCGCGTAGCTCCCAGATGCTGGCTGCCGGCAGGCTGGTGTTGCGATAGGGAATGGCGTAGTAGCGCTTGCTGTTGGGATCAAAGAAATAGAGCTGGCTGATATCTCTCGGGTCACGCCGAAAACGAAAGAGTCTGGCGTGGCGATGATATTTGGGATCACGCGAATTGATCCATGGGCGTAAGACATCGTGGAAATAGTAAATGTCGTCCAGCACCACCCCATAATCTTGGACGGATCGCTCTTCAAACGGCAGAAAATCAAGTCGGATTTTTTCTTCATCGAGTCGACGAGCGGGTAGGCCACGTGGCAGTTGCCCATTGCCGCCCAGCAATCCGTCTTTCCACTTCTGTAGGGGCGTGCAGCCGATGCCGGTGTGAAGGCTGTTGTGGTAATGCGCAATCATCAGAACCAGCCATTTTTCCAGCTCGGATAGGGTCATTGTGGCTTTACTTTCGGCATCATATTCGCCTTTTTCATCCACTCCGGAAAACGTTGCGCCAGGTAGGTGCTTGAGGTTTTCGGAGATAGTGCCCATCAGTCGTTCGATATGCGCGCCATATTCGGGTTTTTTTACAGGGCGAAGATTGAGATCGATGTCGTATTCATGGCAAGCCACGCGCAACATTTCACCGCGAAACTCACGGGCGTTATCCATATGTAAGCAGCCCATGACCCCCCAGCAGGGCCAACTCACATCTACACCCAGATCATGCAGCCATTTTTCTTTTGGCAGAACAGCGTGGGATACACACATTCCGGCCGACATGGCTGATGGTGGGTCTAGCGTCAAATACATTCCCAAAATCATTCGACTGTAAACATCGATCATCAGTGTAATCCACGGTCGCTTGATCGATTTGCGAGATATATCGTGGACAATCATTATCGGCAAAAGTGTGTGATCCATCTGAGCCAGAGCTAGTGGCCACTCGGCATCTGGAATGGAGCCAAGATTCGGATCAAATTGCAGGCTGGCGACTCGTGCACCTTTGCGGCGGCTGATACGTTCGTGCTGAGTAATCCATTCAATACGTTTCCGGATGCTCGTCAGGTGCGGAGCCGGTAAATCAGCACTCCGACACAGGCGCTGAACTTCCTTGGCTGTTTTGGCTACGGAAGGCTGCTGTTCGGTCAGGTGATAGTTCTCAATCCGCTCCCGGATAATAACCTCGACTTCCTGCGGTAGTCGGCCTTTCCCACGACCGCCATTGCGTTTGGTCGCTAATAGGGACGAGAGCAGTCCTGTTTCCCTATAAGCTTTCAACCAGCGATAAAGCGTCGAACGGCTTACTCCGGATTCCTTGACGATTCGGTCTGCCGCATCTTTGGCGGATTCATATGGATTCAGCAGTGGTTCGATCAGTTTTTTTCTGCGCTCAGCTTCTTTCCACTCTTCATCAGATACTTCGGCGAGATCAACCGTGACGCTCAAAGTCCCGGTAATGGGCGCTTCATTTACCGGCTTAGGGGGCAAAATGGTGCTGATGTCGATGAGCACTTTTTCCTGCGTACCCACCGCCTTGGCCAAAACATGGGTCAGATCGGCCAGTGCCACGATCACGTATTCGCGATCATCGTGCACGAAGGTGTCGCCTTTGTTCAGAAATAGAATGCTTGTAGTCATGATGCGGCTTCTTGAGGAAGATACAGCATGCTTTGCATGGACAAAGGCTCATCCAGTACAGCGGCTAGTTGGCCTGTGACCAACATGAACCAGACCACCGGTGCCCAGTGCAAAATGTCGGAATCATCGCTGCCGAGTTGCTGTAGTAGGGCATCCACCGGGAGTTCGCCGTCGGCCAGTTGAAGCACCTCAATGACTCGTGCCACGTCTTGTTCGGCTGGCTGGATATTTCGGTATTCACGCAGAAACTTCAGGTTTTGCAGGTATGAACCCCGGATTTCGCGCTCTGTTGTTTTGGTGAAAACCCAATCGTGGTCTTGGGCGTATTGCTCTGCCTGCTCAAACTTGGCGGAGTATTTTTCGGCATTCCGTTCGAGATCCTGGCTGGGTTTAACTTCAGTGAGTTCTGCGGGCTTGTTGTGGTATTTGACCAGCACATCGGGGACATATTTCTTTGCGCTGCGCCCTTTGCCGCCCAAAGGAATCGTGACCGGTTGTTCTTCAAAGCTCTCAACGTCAGGGTCAAATTCAAGTAGTAGCATGTAATCGCGTTCGAGTAAGGACTCGAATGACTGCATCCGGTCATTCTTCTTGCTCGAGAATGCCCCGGTGACCGTGAGATAGTTTTTGGGGATACGACGTACTGGCATGATGCGCAAATACCTCGATCAAAGTTGACACAAACTTCCAGATCTAGTCTCATTGACTTAAAGCTAATAGTCTCATGCACTTATAGTGCAGAGTTCACAGAAACGCCAAAAAATCGCATTTACTTGCGATGGAGACATGATGATTTGAATGCGCCGGAGCGCGGCGTAAATGAAACGGGGCTGAAGCCCCGTTTTTTTATTGAAATCTAAAAATACGTCCTCTGGCCGTGGCCATGCGCCAAAGGATCGAACGCTAGATGGACGAACTTAATTCAAAACGATGCTTGCTGAATAATTGCCGGATAGTCCGATTGTGATGGCTGAGCCCAAGTTGAAATGCCTGCCACCCTACTTTGCTGCTGATGCCCTGTGCCCGTTTGCTGTGTTGCAGCAGCAATTCTTCGCAGCAGTGATTGTGGCTGGCCTGCAATGCGTAGCCAAGGGCGCACTGGCCGCTGGCATCAGTCTGGGCAATACTGGCTCCGGATTCGAGTAGCAAGCGTAGCGCAGCATGTTGCCCGCGCGAGGCTGCTTGCATTAATGGAGTTACTCCGGTTTTGCTTTTGGCATCCAGTCGGGCTGCATGTTCGCGCAATAACTGTATCGCAGCCAGATGGCCTTCGGCAGCAGCCCAATGCAGGGCGGTAAAGCCACCCAGATCACATGTTTCGGTATTGGCGTTGCGCGATAGCAGCAAGCCCAGCATGGGCAGGTGCGAACAGGTTGCAGCCCAGATCAGCGCCGTTTTACCAAATTCGTCGGCGCTTTCAATGTTAATGCCCGATTTGAGTAGCGCTAAGACTTTCAGCGTATTGCCGCATTCAATGGCCTGAAAATAGGCTTTGTTATTTTGTTCCAGCTCGTCATGTTTTAAACCTTTACAAGGTTCTTTGACGTGATCCCAGGGGTGATGGCTGTTTTTTGTGCCAAAACGGCTGTTGTGCAGGCGATAGAGTGCAAATAGCTCGGAAACAATTTCCGGTGCAAAGCCCTGGCGGTTTCCGCGATCATCGACAAGCAGGGCAGAAATGAAGGTTTCCAGCTGATCACTGCCCCAAAGCGTCGCGATTTGTCGCAATACTCGGGGATGGCTCTGCTCCAGTTGTCGTGGATACAGATGATGCTCAGTGCCAAGCAAGGCCGTCAGGGTGAAATTCAAACTATTTCCCGGTAAAGTAAATAGGGTAAGGTACTTTACCTATTGACGATGTCTGGCTCAAGTGAAAAACGCCACTGGCATGACCAGTGGCGTTTCATTATCGACTCAAATCGAGAGCAATTACATCATGCCGCCCATGCCACCCATGCCGCCCATGTCTGGCATTGCAGGTGCATCATCTTTTGGCAGTTCAGCAATCATGCAATCCGTCGTCAGCAGCAAGCCTGCTACAGACGCAGCGTGTTGCAGTGCAGAACGAGTGACTTTGGCTGGATCGAGTACACCCATCTCAACCATATCGCCGTATTCGCCAGTCGCTGCGTTGTAACCGAAGTTGCCTTTGCCTTCCAGCACTTTGGCAACCACAACACTTGGCTCGTCGCCCGCGTTTTGGACGATCTGGCGCAATGGCGCTTCGATGGCACGCAGAACGATCTTGATGCCCGCGTCCTGATCGGCGTTAGCACCTTTTAGCTCGGTAATCGTTGAACGGGCACGCAGCAGCGCAACGCCACCACCCGCCACGATACCTTCTTCAACGGCTGCGCGAGTGGCGTGCAACGCGTCTTCAACGCGTGCTTTCTTCTCTTTCATTTCAACTTCGGTTGCAGCGCCGACTTTGATCACCGCAACGCCGCCGGCCAACTTGGCTACGCGTTCTTGCAGTTTTTCACGATCGTAGTCGCTAGTTGACTCTTCAACTTGCTTGCGGATCATTGCAACGCGAGTTTTGATCGCTTCTTCTTGACCTGCGCCGTCGATGATCGTGGTGTTTTCTTTGGCTACTTCGATGCGTTTCGCTTGGCCGAGCAATGACAAATCGGCTTTTTCAAGTGACAAGCCAACTTCTTCAGCGATCACAGTACCGCCAGTCAGAATCGCGATGTCTTCCAGCATTGCTTTACGACGATCACCAAAGCCTGGGGCTTTAACCGCTACAGTTTTCAGGATGCCGCGGATGTTGTTCACAACCAGGGTAGCCAGTGCTTCGCCATCCACGTCTTCGGCGATGATCAGCAGAGGACGGCCGGCTTTGGCAACTTGTTCCAGTACTGGCAACAAGTCACGGATGTTGCTGATTTTCTTGTCGAACAGCAGCACGAATGGGTTGTCCAGCGCAGCGATTTGCTTGTCCGGGTTGTTGATGAAATACGGAGACAGGTAGCCACGGTCGAACTGCATACCTTCAACGACATCCAGTTCGTCTTCCAGACCTGAACCGTCTTCAACGGTGATCACGCCTTCTTTACCGACTTTGTCCATTGCAGCAGCGATTTTTTCGCCGATGATTTCATCAGAATTGGCAGAGATCGAGCCAACTTGCGCGATTTCTTTGCTCGTCGTGCATGGTTTTGCGATGTTTTTCAATTCGCCAACCAAAGTCACAACGGCTTTGTCGATACCGCGTTTCAGATCCATCGGGTTCATGCCGGCCGCAACGTATTTCATGCCTTCTTGCACGATGGCTTGTGCCAATACGGTTGCAGTTGTTGTACCGTCACCAGCGATGTCAGAAGTTTTAGACGCCACTTCTTTGACCATTTGCGCGCCCATATTTTCGAACTTGTCTTTCAGCTCGACTTCTTTAGCAACCGATACACCGTCTTTAGTGATCGTTGGCGCGCCGAAAGAGCGCTCCAGTACCACGTTACGGCCTTTAGGGCCCAGAGTCACTTTCACCGCGTTCGCCAATACGTTAACGCCGTTCACCATTTTTGCGCGTGCGCTATCACCAAACAGAACTTCTTTTGCAGCCATTTTTCATTTCTCCAAATTCATGATCATCCGGCCTAATGCCGGGAAACAATGCTCGATATGGGATTACTCAACAATCGCGAAAATTTCTTCTTCGCGAACAACGACCAGTTCTTCGCCGTCGATTTTCACGCTTTGTGCGTATTTACCCAACAATACTTTGTCGCCAACTTTCACGGTCAGGGCTTGCACGCTGCCGTTATCCAGCACTTTGCCTGCGCCAACAGCAATGACTTCGCCCATGTCCGGTTTTTCTGCTGCGCTACCTGCGAGCAAGATGCCTGATGCAGTTTTCTCTTCGGCTTCAACGCGCTTGATCACAACACGGTCATGCAATGGACGGATTTTCATGGTGTTAAAACTCCTGAGTACCAAGTTAATACAAGAATTAGATGGTGGGCGCGTTAGCACTCGCCCGACCTGAGTGCTAAATGGTAGGGGCGGGGTTTTGCTTTTTCAAGGGGCGGGATGAAATTTTGCAGCTGATTAATTGGAATCGGCGGGGTATTGGTCGCCGGGGCTTGATGGGGTTGATGTTGATTGCAATACCCTGTCGGGTAATGCAAAAAGCCCCGACCAAGGTCGGGGCTTCAGAATTTTTGGCGGAAGCGCAGAGATTCGAACTCTGGGGGGACTCACATCCCCGACGGTTTTCAAGACCGCTGCCTTAAACCACTCAGCCACGCTTCCGTTCTTGGTAAAATACCGTCGCCATTGCTGAAATTCATTACATTTCAATGGGTTAGGTTGTTCAACTTGGTTTATCGCTAATTGTTCTAAAAATTATTTGTAAATAACTCTCAGAGCTGAGTAGCAGTTGAGGTGCGTATTGTGTAGCAGTTTGTGTAACAGGTCAAGCCCCTGCGGCAGACTTTTTTTAGAAGTGGTATGTAAAAAGCCCTCAGTGCAGAGGGCTTTATTTTTACTTGTCAGACTTCTGACGGTTGCAGTCACGGCAGAGCATTTGACCATTAGCTATCTCTGTTTTTCCGCCTTGTGACCAAGGTGTGATGTGATCTGCTTCCATATTGGCAATTTCAAAATGATTCTTGCAAGAGCAGCAAATACCTTTTTGACGTTCGTACAGAGTTCTCTTCTGTGCGTCAGTGAACGCTCGAATATTTAAATGCTTCTCGTTCTTTGTAAGCAGGTATTCGTAAATTCCCTTTTTCTTTGTGACATCGTCATCAGCCATTAGCCGCGCTGTTTCAGCTTCTAGCGTGGCAGGATCAAGATCATCATCTTTATGTGCGTTGTAAAGATAACCCCAGCCGACGCCTTTCATTTCTTTGCGGTATTGCGGGAATGTTGTTGTTCTTGATTTCCGCTGGTGTTGCTCCAGCATCAATTCTGGTGACTACATTCACCAACAAAGCGGCTGAAGAGCTGAAAGCAAGATTGGCAATACATGGTGTTTTTAATGTTCAGATAGCTACGCTGCACTCGACTGCTAGCAAAATACTAATCGAGAACAAATGCCCCGTGGAGTTTCTTGGTTATGACAAACTAATCAGCTGCGCCGAAAAAGTCGCTTCTCCCTGTTACCAGGTCCTTGTTGATGAGGCGCAGGATTTAGATGGCGATCAATGGAAGTTGATTCAAAAGCTTGGCAAGACCATTTTTGCCGTTGGGGATGTTAGGCAGTCGATTTATGGCTGGAGAGGTGCAGATTCAAAGCAATTTACGGCCTTTGTTGATTCTTGTCAGCATGATTTGCTTGGGGAGTCCGGCCTGATCTTGATGACAACTAACAGAAGGTCGTGCGCAGCGATTGTCGAATTGTCTAACAGAATTGCTTATCAGGCCACTCCGTCAGTTGCCTTGAAATGTGGTGGCAGTGTGACGACCAAACAATGTGTATCGGAAGCTGTTGAGCATGAACAAATTATCGCGTTTGTTAAGCGACACCCAGATAAATCCTTGGTTCTCACCAGAAATAACGATGAGCGTTTACAACTTAAAAAGCAACTCTGGATTCATGGCTTGGTCGAGCAGGCTGATGTGATGACTATTCATGCTGCTAAATGTGCTGAGCGTGAAAATGTAGTGCTGCGATGCGGCAAAAGAAAATTCGGCGAAATTGACGGAGCAGAAACCGTCAATGAATGGTACGTGCGAGTTACTAGGGCAAAGACAAATTTGCTGATTACTGCAGTTGGTGGCCTGCCTGCCGCAATCTCGCAAGCGTTAGAAAAGTAATTTGGGTGCGCGTCTATTGAGGGGCTTCTGGTTCGTTGAATTGCCGAATCTCCGCCCCTTTGAATCTAAATGGCGCCTTCCAAGCACGGGTAACGTACTGCCTCAACTGCCTGTTTTAGCATTGGAAGTGAGGTTTGGCTGGCATAAATTTCAGAATTGACTCCTGTCGCGGCGTGGCCTGAGGCGGCTTCCCGAATCTCTTCTGGGATACCATTGTCTTTCATGGATTGATTGAAGTGTTTACGCAGGCTATGGAAAACCTTATCAGGGTCATTTACGCCATGTTGCGTTTTATACCTGCCGAACCATGTAGATGTTGCACCGCCCCATTTGTTTTTTGCTGTCCACGTTAATTCTGGAAAAAGCCGCCCTGCTTTGGGTTGCGAACTGACATAGTCGAGTAGGCCTAGCTGGATTAATTTCGAATGGATTGGGGTGAATCGTTCGCTATGCTCTGTTTTGATGCTTTTATCGTCATCCTCTGCGCTTTCTTGTACGCTGAAGCACCAAATGCCATCATGCTGCTCAATGTCGGCAATAAGCAGCTGACAAGCTTCATTAAGTCTTAGGCCCGCATAAAGGCCAATTAGCGGAACCCAATATTGGGCGGGCCGTTTGGGGTTGAATTTAAGATGATTTGGCGCGAAGAGGGTTGCCAGTTCAGTATCATTGAATAGTTTGTATGTTTTCTTCTGTTTGTTCCTCTTGTCATTTTTCTTGAAGCGAACACCTTCAAACGGTGATCGTTTGAAGTGGCTCAGGGCCGAGTTTGAGCTGAAAATTTCCAGCACGGTTAGCCATTTGCGTTTTACCGTGGTGAATGAAAGCGTACCTTCTTGCTCTCTGGCACGACCTATCTCTGCTTTCCAGTTTGGGCTGAGCGTAAACTTTTGGGGTAATTGCTGTATTAGGGTGAATAGTTCGTGTACGCGCTCGTCTGTTACATCCGAGCAAACCGCGTCAGCTCCAAAGAACCCAACCAAAATGCCATAAATGACCTCTTTGAGCGAGGTGATTTGTGCAACGCCGACGCCAGACAGCGTTTTCTCTTCAATATACATTTCGTATATTTTGCTGAGCTTGCCATCTTGCTTGATATTCATCTGTACGCTTTTTAGTGTTTTGACCAAATCACTAACCAGCTGATCTGCGGTCGGCTGTGCGGCGGTTCTTTTTTGTTCTTCGTCTTGCGCCGCAGCCATTATCACCATGCCTTCTCGGCGAGCTTCTAGCTGTTCGTAATGGCGCGTAAATGCGGCGTGTTCCGCCTCAATCGCCTCTATTTCGTCTTTGCTCAGCTCAATGTCGGGCTGTGGGTCGGGTGGAGTCCAGTTATCCCAAAACGTACCTTCTTTCATGGCTGCGATATTGGCATCCTGAGCTTCTTGTTCAAGCATTTCAGCGACAGAGGGGATGTGTTTTGCCATTTTGAGTATCAGCTGTT
The DNA here is from genome assembly GCF_046530675.1 of Chitinibacter sp. S2-10. Taxonomy (GTDB): domain Bacteria; phylum Pseudomonadota; class Gammaproteobacteria; order Burkholderiales; family Chitinibacteraceae; genus Chitinibacter. The sequence goes on from NZ_CP172558.1 coordinate 1,587,548, forward strand.
GAAAATCAATTTGGATTTTCGCACATCTGAGAATGGCAGTCCTGCGGTCTGATGTGCGCAGCGACTTCCATACCTCAGTTTTTTTGAAGTGGCCGATTAATGTGCTGGGGATGCGGCAACGGAAGTAATAAATGCCGTTGCGTTTGCTGAGGTGAGCCATGTTCGCTGTCCTTTGTGTAGCACGCTGTGTAGCAGTGTGTGTAACAAATTCAGCGAGAGAAATTTTAGGCAATAAAAAAGCCCTGATTTCTCAAGGCTTTAGTATTTTATTCAAGTATTTGGCGGAAGCGCAGAGATTCGAACTCTGGGGGGACTCGCATCCCCGACGGTTTTCAAGACCGCTGCCTTAAACCACTCAGCCACGCTTCCGTTCTTGAACAGGTCGGCATAATAACAAGCTTTTTGGCGCTTGTCTTGCCCTTTTGGTTTGAAATTGAAAAAAATCGTCTAAGTCAGCAGAATATTTACAGTTTTTCCAGTACCGAAAAATTAGCCAGCGACACATTGGCTGTGTGTTCCAGCGCTGGCGAGAGCCGGATGCGGTAGGTTTTACCTTGTGCGGCCAGGCGGAATTCACGATTTTCGGCGAAAAAAGCTTGCGGCAGAACCAGAAAACGATTCTGACTAATTGTGGTGTTTTCTGGCGAATAAATGCCCAGAAAACTGCGGTTGCCCAGTAAAGGGGTCAGTTCGACGACAATCGGTGTTTGCGACATTGTTTCAATCCCAACACTGACCAGCCCTTCGGACGATTTGGTAATGCGACGCACGATGCCGACCGAAACCGGGCTGATGCCGACTCCGTCCAGACCGATGATTTCACCAACCTGCAATTCGTCTTCGCGTTCGCTCTGGTAATTGACGCCAAAGCCGGTGGTGCTTTCATTATCAATCGTCCAGTGATCCGGCAATTTTTCTAGCTCGGGAGTGCCACGCAGATGATTAATGACGTCGTCCAGCCCGCGAGTGACGCTAATCGATTTTTGGGTGACGCGTCGCTCGGCTTTACGGATCGGTGCCGGTGTATCACGTGACCAGAGTTCGGTTAAATGTTGCATCAAATCCAGGTTGGCAGCGTGTGCCGAGTCCGTTGGCAAGCCAAGCCGTTCGGCTGATTCGCCGTGGCGTAACTTTTCGATGGTTTCCTTGATGTGCAAGACCAGCGTTTCGGTGAACCAATAGCGCCAGTTTTCGCCAACCATATCGCGGCGCAAGCGTTTTGGCGGCGTTGATCCGGCGATGTTGATCGCAAACAGCTGACGGTTGGGATTGATTTGCGTTTCCAGATCAATACGGCTAACCCAGCGCTTCAACCACTGGCTGACCAACTCGATTTGCGCTGATTGCATTTTTTCCGGGTGCGCCAGCGACAGCATCAGCAGCAGCATGTATTCGCGCCGAATGTCGGTAATTTCTGCTTCCGGGTAGGGTTGTTGCGGCGTGGTCGCAAATCCCTGCTGTTCTGCATATAGATAGAGGCGGTTCAGATTGCGCCAGGTGCGGCTATCGACTTCCATATAGCGCAGATAAGACCAGCGTGCCTGTTCGACAAAATACATAATGCCGCGCAGCGTAAATAGCGGGAGGTCTTTTTCTAATCCGCGCGGTACGCTTTGGCCAACTTGTTTAATGCACAGGCGATAGGCATCGCCCATATCATTCAGAAAGGCGAGCAGGGTAGGCAGTACCTGTTTCGGGGTGGCCCCATCGTCGAGCGTGTTGCCGTGGTAAATATCGAGCAGATGGTTTTGCAGCGGGCGGGCTTTTTCATCCAGATAGGGAACGGTTTTAAAGCGGTCTTTGGCGCCGGTTTTGGCGTTGGTATTGAGTTGCCTGAGTGCTTGCACGATTTCGATCTGTGCTTGCAGCATGTCGCTTTCGGGGAGTTCCTGCATCAGGACGGTTGCTGATTTTAGGTCGTGAACCCCTTCCTGCTCGCGTTTGCCGAGTAAAGCGCCGATCAGGTTTTTAAAGTCAAACATGAATGTTATTCCTAGATTGATGCCTGTTGAGGCATCAACAAATAAATGGATTGAATTTCTTACACAATAGGCGCGTTCTTATTGTATTCGCAAATTTTGTGAGCAGCTTGGCCTGTTGTTGCGCATGTCCTTATTGAATCTGCAATTGCGCCGCAAGCGTATTTTGCCCGAATTTAATCTGTTTGGTAATTACGGAAGCTCACACGCCTCTGTGATAAAATGCTGCGTTTTCAGCCGCTTGCTACGCACTTTGCGGTAAGCCAGAGCGTTTTTCTCGCTGATGGGTAATAGGGCATACAGATCATGATCAGTTCTAATGGCATTACGATGCAGTTTGGCGCCAAGCCACTGTTCGAAAAAGTCTCGGTAAAATTCGGCGATGGTAATCGCTACGGTTTGATTGGCGCCAATGGTTGCGGTAAATCGACCTTTATGAAAATCCTTGGTGGCGATTTGGAGCCCACTGCAGGTAATGTTTCGCTCGAGCCCGGTGTACGTTTGGGTAAATTGAAACAGGATCAGTTTGCCTACGAAGATCAGCGCGTACTCGATGTCGTGATGCAGGGGCACGTTGAATTGTGGGATGCCATCCATGAGCGTGATTCGATTTACGCTAACCTCGAAGCGACTGAAGACGACTATATGCGCGCAGCCGAGCTCGAAGGCCTAGTCGCAGAGTACGACGGTTATACCGCCGAAGCGCGCGCGGGTGCTTTGCTCTTGGGTGCGGGCGTGCCGATTGAGCAGCATAATGGCCCGATGTCGGATGTGGCACCAGGCTGGAAATTGCGCGTTTTGCTGGCGCAGGCGCTGTTCAGCAATCCCGATGTCTTGCTGCTCGATGAGCCGACGAATAACTTGGACATCAATACGATCCGCTGGCTGGAACATACGTTGAATGAACGCAACTCAACGATGATTATCATTTCCCATGACCGTCACTTCTTGAATCAAGTGTGTACGCATGTGGCCGACGTTGATTATGGCAATATCCAGATTTACCCGGGCAACTACGACGACTATATGCTCGCTTCAACGCAGGCGCGTGAGCGGACGCTGACCGACAACAGCAAGGCCAAAGAGCGTGTGGCCGAGCTGCAGGCATTTGCCCAGCGTTTTGCTGCGAACAAATCGAAAAGCCGTCAGGCCACCAGCCGTTTGAAGCTGGCGGACAAGATCAAGGAAGGCATGGTTGAAGTGAAGCCGTCTTCACGTCAGAACCCGTATATCCGCTTTGAAATGGACGACAAGCAAAAGCTGCACCGCCAAGCTTTTGAAATCACCAATGTGTCTAAAGCTTTCGATAAAACGCTATTTTCCAAGCTGAACTTCATTTTTGAAGCCGGTCAGAAAATGGCGGTGATCGGTGGTAACGGCGTGGGTAAATCCACCCTGATGAAAATGCTGGTGGGCGTCTTGGCGCCGGATGCCGGTACGATCAAGTGGGCCGAGAAAGCCGAGCCAGGCTATTTCGCTCAGGATCACGAAGAAGACTTTGCTGAGGACATCACGCTGTTTGACTGGATGAAGCAATGGGGTCAGCCTGGCGACGATGATCAGGTTATTCGCGGCATCTTGGGTCGCCTGCTGTTTGGTGGCGATGATGTGAAAAAATCGGTCAAAGTGCTGTCGGGTGGTGAGAAAGGCCGCATGCTGTACGGTAAGCTGATCCTGCAAAAACCGAACGTACTGGTGATGGACGAGCCAACCAACCACATGGATATGGAATCGATCGAATCGCTGAATATGGCGCTGGAGCTGTACAAAGGCACGCTGATTTTCGTCTCGCACGACCGCCAGTTTGTATCGTCGTTGGCGACGCAGATTCTGGAATTGAATGGCGATGGGACTTACACCCACTTCCTCGGTGGCTATGAGGAGTATCTTGAAAGTCGTGGACTTGAATAATCTGCTTCTGACTTTTTCAAAGCCCAACTCAGGTTGGGCTTTTTTGTGTCTGGTCATCTGCCACAGTAAATAAAATGTTGCAATGTGGCCAACCAATAAAAAACCGAGCCTAAGCTCGGTTTCTGGGTATTGGCTTGCAGACTAATCTGCAACTGCTCTGCAGCGCTATACCTGTCTTAGCGACGACGGAAGTTGCCGCCTGCAGGAGGGGCGCCACGCTCGTCTTTGTGACGGAAAGTGACGCGACCTTTGGTCAGGTCATACGGTGACATTTCAACGGTCACACGGTCGCCCGCGATAATACGGATGTGGTTTTGACGAATTTTGCCCGAAGCGTAGGCGGTGATTTCAATCCCATTCGTCAGGGTTACGCGAAAGCGTGTGTCCGGGAAAACCTCGGCTACAACACCTTCCATTTCAACTACGTCTTCTTTTGACATGCTTTATTCCAGTAAGGCTGACGCCGATCTGTTTGAGCGTCATTTTTTTAAATAAGGCCGAACTATACAGGTTTTCGCCGAAAATTGCGCCACTTTTTGCGTCTGCAGGAGCGTAACCATTTGTATTTATGCTTGATTCAGCTAGGCACGCTCTTTAAGCTTGCCGACTTTATCAAGTTGGAAATCAGTGATCGTGATGCGTCGGATTTTTCTTTTGTCAGTCCTGCTTGCCGGGTGCGCGACCCAGTCCCCTGTGGCTCCGGTGATTGTTCCGACGGCGAGCCCGACGCCATGGCCAGTTACCCCATCACCAGCTACGCCGTCACCACGGCCGGAATTGACCGCTAGCCCGTCCCCGTTGCCCAGCGTAACGCCCAAGCCCCAGTTGAGCGAGGCGCAAGGGCGCGTACTGATTGCTCAATTGCTACCGCCGAAAATCAATGACCGCAATGGCTGGATTGATGATATTGGCGACGCTTTTGCTGCGCTCAAATTAAGCTATACCCCGGAATACGTCTGTGCGCTGGCGGCGACCATTGAACAGGAGTCGTCGTGGCAGGGTGATCCGGTTGTTCCGGGTTTGCCGAAAATTGTCTGGAATGCGATTGGTGATCGTGCAGCGAAATACCATATACCGCTGATCGCAGTGCAAACCGCCTTGCTTAAGCCTTCGCCAACCGGGCGCAGCTACAAAGCCAGGATCGATAGTTTGCGCACCGAACGTGAAATGAATGATCTGTTTGAAGATCTGGCCGCCGAAGCACAAAAACTGAATTTGCCGCTGAATATGAAAAACCCGATTCGCACCGGCGGCCCGATGCAGGTCAGTATCGAATTTGCCCAGGCGCACACGAAGGCCTGGCCTTATCCTTATCCGGTTGAAAAAAGCATTCGTAACGAAGTATTTACCCGTAAAGGGGGGGTGTATTTCGGCGCAGCCATCTTGCTGCAATATCCCGCGCCTTATACCGATATGGTGTATCGCTTTGCCGATTTTAATGCCGGTCGCTATGCCAGCCGCAACGCTGCATTTCAGCAAGTAGTTTCTCATCTGAGTGGCAAAACACTGGTTGAAGACGGCGATTTGCTGAGTTATCGCAATGGTGCAGTGAGTGGGACGAGTAGTGTGCAAACTGCGCTATATGGCATTGCCAGCCAGCTGGGAATGAGCCGCGATGAAATTCTGCGCGATTTGAAGCTGGAAAAACTCAATAGTTTTGCTCAAAGCTCCTTGTATCAAAAAGTCTATGCCCTGGCAGATAAAGGCGGTAAAAGCTGGCCGCGTGCCAGCATGCCGCAAATTGATTTGAAAAGCCCGAAAATCACCCGAAAACTGACGACCGAATGGTTTGCAAACCGGGTGAAGTGGCGCTATGAGGCGTGCCTGAAGCGTCGATAATCGCGCGACAGGACTTTGATTGCGAGAGCGTTGAGCTATATTTATACTTTGGATTGATTGCTTAAAAATCATTGAAGGTGTCGAATGAAGTTCACGCTCAGGCAATTGGAAGTTTTCGTCGCAGTGGGGCAAGGGGAGAGTGTATCGCGCGCCGCCGAACAGTTGAAACTGTCGCAATCGGCGACCAGCACGGCGCTGGCCGAGCTGGAACGCCAGTATGAAATGCGATTGTTTGATCGGGTCGGCAAGCGCTTGCAGCTCAATGAATTAGGCGCACTGCTGCTGCCGCGTGCGATTGAATTGCTCGACCGGGCGCAAAGCATGGATGCGATGCTCAGTGGTCAGCATGGCTTTGGCCCTTTGCGTGTTGGTGCAACGCTGACGATTGGCAATTACTTGGCGACCTTGCTGATTGGTGATTTTATGCGCCAGCATCCGGGGTGTCGCGTGAGCTTGGCCGTGCATAACACCGCGACGATTGTGAATCAGGTGGTGCATTTCGAGCTGGATCTGGGTTTGATCGAAGGCGATTGTCGGCATCCCGATCTAATGGTTTTACCCTGGGTGGCCGACGAACTGGTGGTGTTTGCGGCGCCCCAACACCCGCTGGCGCGGCAGGAATCGGTGAGCTTTGACGATCTGGTTGCTGCGTCGTGGATTGTGCGTGAACAGGGATCGGGAACACGTCAGACGTTTGATTTTGCGATGCGGCACGCGCTTTCCCAGCTCGATATCCGGCTTGAGCTTGAGCATACCGAGGCGATCAAGCGTGCGGTTGAGTCGGGCTTGGGAATCGGGTGTATTTCACGGCTGGCGCTTAAAGACGCTTTCCGTCGTGGCAGTCTTGTCCCGCTGGAAATGCCAACACTGGATTTGTCGCGCAAGTTCCACTTTGTGATGAATAAACAGAAATATCAGACGCCGAGCATGAATGCGTTTCTGGCCTTGTGCCAACAGGTCACAGCGGGCGTGAGCCGCAGTGACCAAATCGCTATGCCCAATATACCGTAGTGCAGTATTTGTTTTTGATCCTCTTTTATTAAGGCGTACATTAATATACCCGGCATTAAATGAATCAAGCCCGCAATGCGGGCTTGATTCATTTAATGCCGTTGGCTTTGCGGTGACTTTCAATGAATGCCGCCGCTGGCTTGGTAACGCCGCTCAAGGTGATTAACCCCGGCAGCCATAACCAGTGTCAGGATCAAGTAGAGGAAAGAAATAGTCAGATACGGTTCCCAATAACGTGAGTAGGCCCCGGCAACGGTACGAGCCGCATAAGCCAGTTCAGCCAGACCGATTGCAGATACCAGCGAGCTATCCTTGAGCAGCATGATGGCTTCATTGCCCAGCGGCGGCAGCATGCGGCGGAAAGCTTGCGGAACGATGATAAAGCGCATCGTTTGGCCATAGGACATACCCAGGGAGCGTGAAGCTTCAAATTGCCCCTTGGCAATGGATTGGATGCCGGCACGAAAAATCTCGGTGATGTAGGCGCCGGCATTGAGCGTCAGCGCGACCAGACCGGACAGAAATGCACCATAGTCCTGACGCAATGTCGAAGCCAGCTCGCCTGATAGCAGTAAGCCGTCATCGGGATGCACCAGCATCGGCATAACGGCAAAATGCGTTAACAGAATCTGTACGAATAGCGGCGTGCCACGAAAGAAGGTGACATACGCTGTTGATGGCCAGCGCAACAGCAGCATGACCGGGTATTTCCACGGGCCGTGTTTGACCTCGGCCAGTCGCGCCATGCCGGCGAACAAGCCAATCAAAGTCCCAAAAACGACCGCGATCAGTGTAATGCCCAGCGTCATCTGGATGCCGTCGATGAATAATTCTCGGTATTCCCAGACCATCTGGAGCTGGAAATTGTCCAGAAACGGCACCGTTTGCTGGGCGCTTTGCCAAAATTGATTGAAATCCATGCGTGTACCGGTTGTGTACTCAAGACAATAAAGCGCAACCCGCGCGTCAACAGACACTAGGGCTGAGCTTTATTGTTGCTTCAAGAGGGGTTAAATGGCCTTATTTACCGAAATAATGTTTGTAAATTTTATCGTAAGTGCCATCGGCTTTGATCGCGGCAATGCCTTTGTTGAGCTGATCAAGTAGCGCTTTATTGCCTTTTTTCACGGCAATGCCGTAGTACTCTTTGGCAAAGCTCGCATCGTCGATGGTTTTGAGTTTGGCTTTGCTATTGTTGGTGATGTAATTAACGACTACGCCATTGTCAGCAATCACCGCATCGACTCCGCCATTTTGCAATTCTTGCAGTGCCAATGGGGCAGATTCGAAGCGTTTGATATTCGGATTGGTTTTGCCTAGCAGTTTTTGTGCGGCTTCATCGCCGGTAGTGCCGGTTTGCACGCCGATTTTTTTGCTTTTCAAATCAGCCAATTTGACGACTTTGCTATTCTGGCCAACGGCGATTAATTGCTTGGCCTCAAAATAAGGCTCGGAAAAATCCATTGACTGTTTGCGCTCTGGCGTGATCGTGACTGCAGAAATAATGATGTCGCGATCGCCGTTATTGAGCGAGGCAAAAATTCCTTCCCATGGCGTATTGATGAATTTGACTTGCAAACCCGTTTTGGCGGCTACGGCTTTGAGGATGTCAATGTCAAATCCGACGATTTCTTTTTTCTCATTTTGCGATTCAAATGGCGCATAAGCGGCATCCGTACCAACTTGATAGGTTTTGGCTGCATGTGCCGGAGTATTGAACATTAAACCTGCGAACAATGCAGTTGCTAAAAGGCGAAATGGGGTGCGCATTATGTGTTGCTCCAGCAAATAGAAGAGGGCAGGGATTGAAGAATTCGTAGCGCGAATTTTTAATCACTGCCCTGATGCTAGTAAGCTTTCCATTAACGGTTAATCAGGTCTTTCCCTAGGGCGCTTGATGTTTGGTTTGCGGACGGACTGAAAACCAAACGTCAACGTGCCCTGGGATTTACATTTTTGCAGAATGTGTTTCGCTGCTTTAGGAGATTAACTCATCGAGTCCGCTCGATAAGTGGCTAAGCTCTTCCAGCGTCAGGAGCAAGTCTTTGGGTTCAAGCCCGACTTGCAGTGCGAGCAGTGAAGGAATGGCTTGGGCAATTTGTTCGAGTGAGGCCGATTCAGCCTGCTGGGCTGCGATGATTTTTGCCAGATGAAGAACTGCGCTTAAGGGGGTGTTTGGGACGTTTTGATATTTGATGGCCGCCTGAATTTCTTCTGGAAAATTCCAGCGACGGGTCAACTCTTCACCAACCATAACATAATCAAAACCGATGTTATTGTCTTCCAGTGCAACCCGGTCGGCGCCATTGGCGACGAACAGATCGATTTTTGTTGCGACATCCGGCGCGACGATGTGGATCAGCAGTTCTCCAATATTATGAATCATTCCTGCTGTGAAACTGATTTCACTGTTGATTTTGGCTGACTTGGCTAATGCCTTTGCAAGGCTGGCGACTTGCAGGCTGTTTTTCCAGAATTTTTTGCGATCAAACCCAGCTGTGGGTATAAATGCACCAGTAATGCCAGAAGCGACGACCAGGGTGCGAACGGTGCTAAATCCCAATACAACGACAGCTTCGTGCACTGAGCCGATTTTGCGGCTGGCGCCAAAATGTGCAGAATTGGCAAGACGCAATACTTTGGCAGTAATGACTTGATCCAGTGCAATTTGTTTGGCAATCGTGTCGATATCAACGTCTTCGTTGCTGAAGCTATCGATTAATTCCTGAACCACTTTGGGGATGGTCGGTAATTTGTGGGTTTGTTCAAATACATCTTCCAGTTTCATGCTTGTGCTCCAATCTGATTGTTTTTATACGGCAATCCATAGTAAAGCACGGCTTTCGTTGTAGTTAAGAAGAAAATAAAAAGCCACACCCTTGGGTGTGGCTTTTTGTGTGTGTGATGCAGATTTAAGGCTTGGTTTCCACTTGCGATAACTCGGCGCTATCTGCCGGATTGGTGTTATTGGCGAGCTGCACGTCTTTACGACGACGGCGTGTTGGAACCTCAATCACCGGCTCTTGCTGCGCAATGACTTTGGAATGGGTCTCGACGAGTTGCAGTGGTGCTGATTCTGCCGCTGTTGGCGCTGCCTTGTCTTGCAGGTCTTTACGACGGCGGCGTTGTGGCACTTTTACTTCCAGTGCTTCGGTCGGCGTGCTGTCATTGCGAGTTGCGACTTGTAACAGGCCGACCGCTTCCGGACTTGCAACCACAAATTCGGCTTTGGCTGGCGCAGTTTCTGGAGCCGCAGTTTCTGGAGTTGCGACCACTGGTGTTGCGACCACTGGGGTTGCAGCTGGCGGGCTGATAACGCTTAACGGTGCTTCGTGCTCAATGCGAGCACTTGCCGATTCAGCAACGGGTGTCGCTGGTGTAGTAAGCGCTTCTTGGCTAAGCACTGCTGTTACAACGCTTGGTGCCTCGGGAGCCGTACTTGCTGCTGCGGTGACTGTTTCGACTGCTGTAGTGGCAACGCTGTTTTGTGCGCTGGCAGCAGCTTGCTGTTCCAGCAATACTTCGTTCGGGATAAATGCAGGTGCTGCATTTTCGCCGTTTTGCAGTTCACCAGACGCTGGGTTGCGGTCATTACGGTCGCGACGATCACGACGGCTGCGGCGGCGGCGATTACGTGTTTCGCCGTTACTTTCGTTCGCCACCTGTTCAGTGCCGGCGGCGGTCTCAAGTGCCGGTGTATTTAACAGTTCCTGGCTTGGTTCGGCACGGACTTCCTGACGCTGACGCTCTTCACGCGGTTGACGCTCGCCACGTGGCTGACGTGGTTGGCGCTCTTCGCGTTTTTGAATGTCTTCTTCGATGCGTGGTTTGCCTGCCCGGTTATTGCGCTCAGGGCGTTCTGCTTTTTCTGCTCGTTCACCACGATCATTGCGTTCGTTCCGGTCGCGATTAGATTGGCCTTCGCGAGCTTCGTTGCGGTCAAAGCGACCGTTGCGACGTTCATTGCGCCCACGAGGCTGGCGTGCAGCGGGTTTTACTTCTTCGGCGACTTTCTTTTGTTCTGGCTCGCCGCTGAACCATGCGACAATTTTTTTCCAGAGCGATGGCGTTGCCGCTTTTGGTGTGCTGGTTCGTTCGGTTCTGGCTGGGGCCGGTTGTGCTGGCGTAATGCCTTTGACTGCAGCTTCCTGACGTTTGGCCTGATCGTCCTTGGCTTGGCCCGGTTTGTAGCCTTCTTCCAGCGGTTGTTCAACCATGCGGTAAGACGGTAGCGCATCTTCAAAATGCGGCACGTCTTCACTGCGCAGACGGGTGATGCTGTAATTTGGCGTTTCCAGATGCATGTTCGGAATCAGAATCACGCCAACTTTCAGACGTGCTTCAACAGCGAACAGCTCGGCACGTTTTTCATTGAGCAGGAAGGTCGCCACATCAACCGGTACTTGCGCATGCAGCGCACCGGTGTTTTCTTTCATTGCTTCTTCTTGAATGATGCGCAGAATGTGCAGCGCCGACGATTCGATGCCGCGGATAAAGCCAGTGCCATGACAGCGCGGGCAAGCGATATGGCTGGTTTCTTCCAGCGATGGTTGCAGGCGTTGACGTGACAATTCCATCAGGCCGAAACGGCTGATTTTGCCGGTTTGAACGCGGGCGCGGTCGTGATGCAATGCTTCACGGATGCGATTTTCTACATCACGCTGGTTTTTTGGGTTTTCCATATCGATAAAATCGATCACGATCAAACCACCGACGTCGCGCAAACGCATTTGGCGCGCGATTTCATCAGCGGCTTCCAGATTGGTACGCAATGCGGTTTCTTCGATATCGCCACCGCGCGTTGCTTTGGCTGAGTTGACGTCGATTGACCACAGGGCTTCAGTGCGGTCGAGTACGATGGCGCCGCCTGACGGCAAGCTCACTTCACGCGAATACGCCGTTTCGATTTGATGCTCGATCTGGAAGCGTGAGAACAGTGGTACGTCGTCCTGATAGAACTTCACTTTATGCACATTGTTCGGCATAACGTGGCTCATGAACTGCTGAGCCTGCTCATAAATGTCGCGTTTGTCGATCAGCAATTCGCCGATATCGGGTTGGAAGTAGTCACGGATTGCGCGAATAACTAGGCTGGATTCCTGATAAATCAGGAAGGCACCTGCCTGGGTATTGGCTGCACCTTCAATCGCTCTCCAGAGTTGCAGCAGATACCCCAGATCCCACTGCAATTCTTCGGCGTTGCGGCCAATCGCAGCGGTACGCGCGATCAGGCTCATGCCGTTTGGCGTTTCGAGCTGGTCCATCGCGGCGCGCAACTCATTGCGCTCTTCGCCTTCGATGCGGCGCGATACACCACCACCACGCGGGTTGTTCGGCATCAGTACGAGGTAACGGCCAGCCAGGCTGATGTAGGTCGTCAACGCCGCGCCTTTATTGCCGCGCTCGTCTTTTTCCACCTGAACGATTAGTTGCTGGCCTTCTTTCAGGCTATCAGCGATGCGGCCACGGCCACCGTCGCCTTCTGCGAGGTAAGCGCGGGCGATTTCTTTGAATGGCAAGAAACCATGGCGATCGCAGCCGTAATCGACAAAGCATGCTTCGAGTGATGGCTCGATGCGCGTGATAATGCCTTTGTAGATATTGGATTTGCGTTGTTCTTTACCGACGGTTTCGATGTCGAGGTCGATCAGTTTCTGGCCGTCGACAATCGCTACGCGCAACTCTTCGGCTTGAGTTGCATTAAAAAGCATACGCTTCATGGGTGTAGGGCTCCTGCGCGCACCCCACGGCAGAACCTGGGACTTGAACCCGGTGACAGGCAGATCGATTGTGACGGCAGTTCGGCAATACAAAATCGCGACCTTTGTTGGCTACTGATCGGCGGGGTTTTCAACATGTCCGGTCTCGGCAAAGCCGAACCTTGTCATTACTGCACAAAGGCAGTGCCATGTTTTATTCCCGCTTTCCACCCTTTCCTGCGGAGGGGCTCGCTAAGCGAAGGGATATCAGTGAACTGAGTTGTTCTGAACTAAAGGCTTAGCTGTTTGGCTAGTTTGGCGAAATTGTGTATTGGCTTAGGAACTGGGTATCGGTACTCCAAGTGATCTGTATGCTCTGTCGGGCGAACGCCTGACCTCGTGATGGAGTGTCAAGCGTATAAAAATCCGGTGAGTGCGCTAATGTAATAAATCAATTACCATCGCTACTTCTTATTGAGCGGTGAGCGTCATAACCGCTAATCAGTTACGCCACTGCGTACTACGCCAATTACTGTTCGTTTTGTGAGCCCCGCGCGCTTTGCTCTATGTCGAGCAGGTGGCAAGGCCACGGCGGGAAAGAAATCACAATCCTGAAAGCTGGATAGTCGCGGTAAAATAACGATTAAACATTCCAATTTTGAGTCAGGACAGATCGTGGTTTGCGACAAGGGTTTCTTGTTGGAACGCGGCCGATGCGCCTTTGACTCAACCCGAAAAAGCATGACTTTGCCGGGATAACCAGCTGCATAGATTGCAGCGTGCCATAGAGTATATGCCAATATGTCCGAGACTAGCAAAGCGTCTGTGAGCTTCGTGACGGTGGATGAAGAAGATGCCGGTCAGCGGCTCGACAATTTTTTGCTCAAACGTCTCAAAGGCGTGCCCAAAAGCCATGTTTACCGCATTGTTCGTTCCGGCGAAGTTCGCGTCAATAAAGGTCGCGCCGACGTTACGACGCGGGTTTGCGCTGGCGACGTGATTCGTCTGCCGCCGGTGCGTGTTGCCGAACAGCCCAAAGCCCCCAATAACGCGAGTGCAGCAGCAGACTCAATGCAATTGCCGATTGTGTATGAGGATGATGCCCTGCTGGTGATTAATAAACCGGCCGGTATTGCCGTGCACGGTGGGTCGGGAATCAGTTTTGGCGTGATCGAGTTGCTGCGTGCGCAACGTCCGCAAGCGAAGTTTCTGGAACTGGTTCACCGGCTGGATCGCGAAACATCCGGTTTGCTGCTCGTCGCGAAAAAACGCAGTGCACTGGTCAAAATGCACGAAGTGCTGCGCGAAAGCCATGGCATCGACAAGCGTTATCTAGCACTGGTCGAAGGCGTTTGGCCGCACACGCGTTGTCACGTCAAAATGAAATTGCTCAAATATGAAACGCCCGATGGTGAGCGCCGCGTCAAAGTGCACGCCGACGGGCTGAGTTCGCACACGATCGTGAACCGGCAACAAGTCTGGCGCGATGCGTCCTTGCTCGAGTGCGAGCTGAAAACGGGCCGCACGCATCAAATTCGCGTGCATCTCTCGGCCAGCGGCCATGCGATCCTCGGGGATGATAAATACGGTGATGCGGCAGTCAATCGCGCTTTACCGAAACAAGGGTTGCGCCGGATGTTTCTGCATGCCTGGCGTTTGACACTCAATCACCCTTTGACTGGCGAGCGTCTGACGCTCGAAGCGCCATTGCCCGTCGAGTTGCAATCATATCTTGATCACAAAAATGCTGGAGTTTGACTATGTTTGGCTTGAATCAGCCGCGTCGTTTTGATTTGGTGGTGTTCGACTGGGACGGCACTTTAATGGACAGCACCGGAATGATTGCCCGTTCGATTCAGCGTGCTTTTGACGATATCGGTTTGCCGGTGCCGAGCGAACAACAGGCTCGTTATGTGATTGGCTATGGCATGTTTGAGGCCATGGCACATTTGCTGCCTGACGCGGATGAAGCCCAGATTCGCCGTCTGATCGATGCTTATCGCGGCCATTTTCTGGCTCAGGATCAGGAGCTCAAACTCTATGATGGCGTAGAAGAAGGGTTGGCGCGCTTACGTGATGCAGGTTTTCGCATG